>NZ_JBFAIM010000006.1:0-327534 GCF_040654715.1 Nonomuraea sp. NPDC050643
GCACCCCATTAACTCTTTTACTAAAAACCCCCCCCAAATCTCCCGTACAAAACCCCCCCGCCTAATGGCTCCTCGCCACCTACGGCACCCACCCCCCCCCCCCCCCCCGCCACAGCCACATGACGGAAGGGAGCGGTCAGCCCTTCTCGGCCTCGCCGGTCGCCTGCTCCATGGCGTCCTCGGGGGAGGCCTCCAGGTCCTGCTCGGCGTCGGCGCCGGCCTGGGCGCTGGCCTTGTCCAGGCGCACCCAGCTCGTCACGCTCTCCACCGCGAACAGCACGAACAGGTAGGCCGTCAGCACCGCCAGCACCGGCGTCAGCACGCCCAGCGCCGCACCGGCGCCGATGATCAGCAGGCGCAGCTCCCAGCCGAGCCCCGCGTAGAACACCCAGGCCGGCGGCCAGATGCTCTGCCGCGTCCGGTAGACGGTGTCGTAGGTGTGGTAGCCCACGACGTAGACCAGCACGAACAGCAGCCACTTGGGCGCGTCGGCGGCGAGGCCGACGACGATCATGGTGAAGAACTCGGTGCCGCGCAGCAGCGGCGGGGTGAGCCAGTCGAAGCGGCCCAGGTGGTCGCGCGGCGTCGTCGGCAGGACGAGCAGCAGCATGATCGCCACGGGCAGGAGCAGGATGGGGCCCGGCTGCAGCAGCCCGGCGAGGGTGATGCCCACGATGGCCGCGAGGGCCACGAGCGTGGAGGGGACGGGCGGCAGACCGGGACCGAGCTTGTCGGACAGCACGTGGGCCAGGGGGCCGTCGTCCCGGTAGGCGAGCAGGCGGGCGGTCTGGATGCGGCGGCGTTCCTCGTCGGGATCCGGCGTGGGGGTGGCCATGGCCTGCGGTTGGGTGATCATACGAGCGACCTCATGAGGCGTCCGGTGAGGGTATAGGCGGCGGCGACGGAGCCCCAGATCACCAAGGTGAGGAAGGTGATCCGGGCGTCGAAGAGGGCGGCGGTGATCGCGATGGCCGCGAACCGCTCGCCGATGGGGAACACGATCATCTTGCGTGCCCAGTGGACGGCGCGGAACTTGCCGGCCTTCGTCCACATCTTGAGCACGCCGCGCAGCCCCTGGCTGCGCTCGACCTTGCGGGCGGTCAGCTTCTGGCGCAGCTCACGGTCGTCGGGGGCGTCCAGCGCGGTCGTGGGCAGCGGGGACGGAGGCTTGCGGCGGTTGGAGATGCCGAAGGAGAAGTCGAGCAGGTGGCGTACGGACTGCAGGCCGATCGCGGCCAGTGCCAGGATCCAGATGTCGTCGCCGTTGCCGGAGACCACCCAGCCGATGGCCAGGC
Organism: Nonomuraea sp. NPDC050643; assembly: GCF_040654715.1. Classification (NCBI taxonomy): domain Bacteria; kingdom Bacillati; phylum Actinomycetota; class Actinomycetes; order Streptosporangiales; family Streptosporangiaceae; genus Nonomuraea; species Nonomuraea sp. NPDC050643. The sequence continues at coordinate 1,296 of NZ_JBFAIM010000006.1, forward strand.
CGGCGAAGACCACGTATTCCTTGAACCGGTCGAACGTGGCGTCCAGCCACGCCCCCAGCACGCCGAACTTGCGGGCGTAGCGGGCGACCTGCCCGTCGACGCAGTCGAACACGAACGCGAAGTAGATCAGCACGCCGCCCAGCACCATCCACGGGCGGTCGCCCGTGGCGAAGCAGGCGGCCGCGGCCACGCCGAGCGCGATGGAGATCAGCGTGACCTGGTTGGGCGTCAGCCCCCGCCGCGCCGCCCAGCGGGCGATGAAGCGGGAGTAGGTGGAGACGAAGTAGGTGGTGAAGAAGCCGTCGGCGCCCTTGACCGCGTTGTTGAGCCGGGCGCGATCCTCGTTCATGCCGGCCATCTCGGCGCCGGCCTCGTTGATCTCCTCCTGGGTGGTGACCCGGCGGTAGAACAGGTCGCGGCGGCCCCGGATGCCGACCGACACGCCGTTGCGCACCAGGCCGAACACGATGAGCTGGAGGAGGTCGTCGTCCGCGCCGAAGCGGTCGGCCATGTCGGCCAGCTCGCGGCAGGTCTGCGCCAGTGTCGGCGCGTTGCGCGCGCTGATGTGGAGCGGGCCGAGCAGCACCGCGTTGGGCCTGGTCACGGCGTGGTTGGCGGTGCCCACCGACACCACGCGCGACTTGCCGACGCGGGAGCGCACCGGCAGCCCTTCGAGGCGGTTGAGACCGATCTCCGGCTCGGCCTCGTCGATCGGGATGCGCTCTTCCTGGCCGTTGTCTTCCTGGCCGTTGTCCTCCTGCCCCTCCTCTGTCACCCCCACCCGTGGCTCCTTGGCGACGAGCGCCAGCGCACCGCGCTTGGACTTGGTGATCTGGTAGATCAGCTCATCGTGGACGACCGAGTTCTCCGGGATGATGAACAGGCTCTCCGTTGCGGACTCGGCGACGTCGGCCAGGGCGCGCAGGCTGGTGGCCACGTCACCTGACTGGATCGTGGCCAGGCGCGGATCCATCGAAGTGAGCTGGCTGCGCAGCCGCTCGCCCACGGTGGGATTGCCGGGCAGCGCGGCCAGCCTCAGGCCGGTCGGAGAGGTGTCGGGGCCGGGCGAGGAACCCAGCAGGACCACGCGGGTCATGACTCCCTTTCGAGGCGGTAGCGGGGGGTTGAACAACGGGTAATGCGGGGACAGACGTCAAAGTCTAGTGAGAGTGACGCAAAGTCGCGTCACCAGAGCATGCCCGTAACGTCGCGTCCGCCGGTATAGAGAGCGGCCGTAAGATGTTCGAGTGAGTCTCTACCGTGACGAAGGCGTGGTCCTGCGCACACAGAAACTCGGTGAGGCCGACCGCATCATCACCATCCTGGCCAAGCGTACGGGCAAGATCAGGGCGGTGGCGAAGGGCGTGCGCCGCACGACGTCGCGCTTCGGGGCCAGGCTTGAGCCGTTCACCCATGTCGACGTGCAGTTTCACGTCGGCAGGACGCTCGACGTCGTCACTCAGGCGGAGACGATCAGGCCCTACGGCGAGGCCCTGGCGGCCGACTATCCCCGCTACACCGCCGGCAGCGCGATGCTGGAGACCGCCGACCGGCTGACGCACGGGGAGAAGGAGCCGGCGCTGCGGCAGTTCCTGCTGCTGGTGGGCGGGCTGCGCACGCTCGCCGAACGGGGCCACGAGGCCAGGCTGGTGCTGGACGCGTATTTCCTGCGGTCCCTGGCCGTGGCCGGCTACGCCCCCGCGCTGGAGGCGTGCGCCAGGTGCCAGGCACCGGCGGTCAGGGCGTTCGCCATCGTGGCTGGTGGCGTGGTGTGCGGGGCCTGCCGGCCGGCGGGTTCGGCGGTGCCGGCGGGGGAGACGATCGGGCTCATGACGGCCCTCCTGCGCGGCGACTGGGCCACCGCCGACGCCTCCGAGTCACGCCATCGCAGCGAGTGCAGCGGCCTGGTCGCCGCATATCTGCAATGGCACCTCGAACACGGAATACGCTCTCTCCGACACGTCGAAAGGGAGCCTGCGTGAACGTAAGACCACCGTCCCCGCATCCGTCGGGCGCGACCCCTCCGCCGATCCCCCGGGAGCTGGTGCCGCGGCACGTCGCCGTCATCATGGACGGCAACGGCCGCTGGGCCAAGGCTCGCGGGCTGCCGCGCACCGAGGGGCACAAGGCGGGTGAGTCCTCGTTGTTCGACGTCATCGAGGGCGCTCTTGAGCTGGGCATCACCTATCTGAGCGCGTTCGCGTTCTCGACCGAGAACTGGCGGCGCTCGCCCGACGAGGTGCGCTTCCTCATGGGCTTCAACCGCGACGTCATCCGGCGCCGGCGCGACGAACTCAACGCGATGGGCGTCCGCGTGCGCTGGGCGGGCAGGCCGGGGCGGTTGTGGAAGAGCGTCATCTCGGAGCTGCAGACGGCCGAGGAGATGACGGTCTCCAACCGTGAGCTGACGTTGCAGTTCTGCGTCAATTACGGCGGGCAGGCCGAGATCGTCGACGCGGCGCTCAAGCTGGCCCAGGACATCGCGGCCGGGCGGGTCAAGCCGAGCAAGGTCAACGAGAAGGTCTTCGCCCGCTACCTCGACGAGCCCGACATCCCCCCGGTCGACCTGTTCCTGCGCTCGTCGGGTGAGCAGCGGTTCTCCAACTACCTGCTGTGGCAGTCCGCGTACGCCGAGATGGTGTTCCTCGACCGGCTGTGGCCGGACTTCGACCGCAGGGACCTGTGGGAGGCGTGCGAGATCTACGCCAAGCGCGACCGCCGCTACGGCGGCGCCATCCCCAACCAGGTCTAGCCCCACACCGCCGGGAACGTTCCGAAGCCTGGGCGGGCCGGATGCCGGTGGACGGCCCGCAGGGCCACCGTGATCGCCGGTGCGCGCGAGGCGGCCCCCGGGGCGACGGCGGGTCGCCTGGCGGGCGTCAGCACCCCTCCAGGGCCGCGCGGGCCTGGAGCGTGGTCATGGGCGGCACCGGGAGGGGGCGGGCCGCGCCGGCGCGCAGGCCGTCGAGGGCCAGGGCCAGGTGCCGTCGCCAGGCTCCCGGCGCCACCTCGTGCGTCGCCCGCACGGTGGCCCCCACTCCCCAGATCACGAACGCCATGTCCGTCAGCGTGACGTCGCTCCGCAGCCCACCTGATTCCTGGGCGCGTTCGAGCAGCCGCCGCATCAGGGCGTGTCCGGGCCCGGTGGGCGCACCGCGTACGGCGAGGTCGTTGTAGCCGAGGTCGGCGGCCTGCAACTCGCACACGCCGGTCAGGAACCCCACGAACCCCTCCCAGGCGTCGGCGGCCGTCAGCGCCCGCTCGGCGAGCCCCGCCACGGTCGCCATCCGATCCTCGAACACCGCCGCCACGAGATCGTCCCGCGCGGGGAACCGGTTGTAGAGCGTCCCGATGCTCACCCCCGCCTCCCGGGCGATCTCTTCGAGCGGCACGTCGAGCCCCCGGTCCGCGAACAGCCGCCGGGCGGCGGCCAGCAGGCGCTCGCGGTTCTGTACGGCGTCCTTGCGCATGAACGCGAAGTCTAGCTAAGTTGAGGACTCTCTCAACTTGAGGAGGCCCTCAACTTATGTCCCGCACCATCGTCATCACCGGCGGCACCAGCGGCATCGGCCTGGCCCTGGCCCGCCACCACACGGCCCGCGGCGACCTGGTCATCGCCGTGGGCAGCGGCGAGGCCGGCGGCCGGCGCCTGCGCGACCAGGTGCCGAAGGCCCGCTTCGTCCAGGCCGATCTCAGCTCCGTCGCCGGGACGCACGAGCTCACCGACCGCCTGCGCGCCGACCATCCGGTGATCGACGCGCTGGTGCTGGCGGCGTTCAGGTACAACCCGGCCCGCGTCGAGACCCCCGAGGGCCTGGAACACACCTTCGCCCTGTACGTCGTGAACCGCTGGCTCATGGCCGAAGGGCTGCGCGACTCCCTGGAGCGGGCGCCGGCTCCGGTGATCGTCAACCTGTGCGGCGCGGGAGCCCGCCGGCCCGGCCGCATCCGTTGGGACGACCTCCAGCTCACGGCCGGCTACGGCGCGATCGCCGCGACCATGCAGGGCGCCAGGGCCGGCGAACTGCTGGGCACGGCCTACACGGCGGAACGGACGAGATATGTCCTCTACAACCCGGTCTTCGTGGCCACGGGCGGCCTGCACCAGCCGTTCCGGCAGCCGTTGCGCGGGATCGTGCGGGTGCTCTCGGCCGCGTTCGCCCAGCCGGTGGCCAGGGCCGTGCCCCCGATCGCCGCGCTCGTCGACCGCCCGCCCGCCGAGCGGCTGACGGCGTACAGGAAGGGCCGGCCCGTCGTGCTCAGCGTGGACCGCGAGGAGGCGCTGCGCCTGGAGGAGATCGTGCGGGCTCAGGCGCGGCGGCGGGCGCGGTAGGCCGCCACGTGCATGCGGTTGCCGCACGTGCGGCTGTCGCAGTAGACGCGGGAGCGGTTGCGGGACTCGTCCACGAAGACGCGGTCGCAGTCGGGGGCCGAGCAGGTGCGCAGGCGTTCGACCTCGCCCTCCACCAGCAGGTGCGCCAGCGCCACCCCGCAGTCGGCCGCCACGTGCTCGGCCAGCGTGGAGTCGGCCGCGAAGTAGTGCACGTGCAGCGGGTGCCCGTCGTGCTCGGTGAGGCGGGGGGTGATCCGGGTGTCCGACAGCAGGGCGTTGAGCGTGCGGACGGCCGTCGGCTGATCGGGAGCGGTGAAGACGCGGTGGAACGCCTCGCGCACGATGCGCACCTGGCCCAGGTCGCGGGTGGTGAGAGTGCCGATCCCGCTGATCTCGCGGGCTTCCACGAACGCCTGCAAGTCGCTCAGGCCCGCCAGGCCCTCGTCGCCGCCGGTCGACGGCGAGGTGTTGACCAGCTCGACGACGGTGGCCAATGAATGCACCATGTCATGGCCAAACGGCATGTTGACTCCTGTCCGGGCCGGGTTCTAGCGTGGTCGCAGCGTATCTCCTGCATGGGATTCCGGGGGTCTCCATGAGCGCACATCGCCGTATCGTGCTGATCGCGATCGCCGGTGCCCTCATCATCTCCACCTCCGGCCCCTTGGTAAGGCTGTCTGATGTATCGCCGGCGACCTCGGCGTTGTTCCGTTGCGCGTACGCCGTGCCGCCCATGCTGTTACTGGCCTGGCTCGAGCGGCGCAGGCTGGGGCCGCTGCCCGTCAAGGGGCTGATACCGGCCTGGCTGGCCGGCGTGGTGTTCGCGTTCGACCTGCTGTTCTGGCATCACGCGATCGACTACGTGGGCGCGGGGCTGGCGACCGTGCTGGGCAATCTGCAGGTGTTCATCGTGGCGTTCGCCGCCTGGGGGCTGTTCGGGGAGCGGCCGTCCACGCGGCTGATGATCGGGACGCCCGTGGTGTTCGCCGGGGTGGTGCTGATCTCCGGGGTGTTCGACAGCGCCGCCTACGGGAGCGATCCCATGATGGGGGTGCTCGCGGGGGTGGCGACGTCGCTCTCCTACGCCGCGTTCCTGCTGCTGATGAAGGGCGGGCCCGAGCGGGCGGCGGGGCCGCTGGCGCACGCGACCGTGGTGGCCACGGTCCTCATCGCGCTGCTCAGCCCCCTGTTCGGTGGCGCGGACTTCACGCCGAACTGGCCGGCGCACGGATGGCTGCTGCTGCTCGCGCTCGGCCCGCAGGTGATCGGATGGTCGCTGATCACCTTCTCGCTGCCGCGCCAGCCCGCCGCGCTGACGGCGCTGCTGCTGCTGGTGCAGCCCATGATGACGGTGGCGATCTCGGCGCTGGCGCTCGACGAGCGCCCGTCGCCGCTGCAGCTCACCGGATGCGCGGTGATCGTGCTGGGCGTGCTCTACGGCTCCCGCCGCCCCAGGCCCGCCGCGGTCGTGGCGGAGAAACCCGAGGAGCCCGTGACGGCCGTCCCCTAGCCCACCCTGGCGGAGGTGGAGCAGGACGAGCAGGTGCCGAAGACCTCGACCGTGTGCGTGATCTCGGTGAACCCGTGCTCGCTGCCCACCATCTCGGCCCAGCGCTCCACGGCGGGCCCGGCCACCTCGACCGTACGGCCGCAGCGGCGGCACACCAGGTGGTGATGGTGGGTGTCGGTCGCGCAGGCCCGGTAGACCGACTCGCCCTCGTCGGTGCGCAGCACATCGACCTTGCCGCCGTCGGCCAGCGCCTGCAGCGCGCGGTAGACGGTGGTCAGCCCGATCTTGGCACCGTGCAGGCGCATCTCGGCATAGACGTCCTGCGCGCTGCGGAAACCCTCACTCTTGCGGAGAGTGTCGTGCACGGCATCGCGCCTCGTCGTCATGCGACCTCCTCGACGCGCAGCGTTGGTCGCTCGCTCAATGTCGACTCCTGGGTACGGCCTCGCCGTACGAATCTACCGACACCGAGGGCCAGGACGAAGCCGGCGAGCGCAAGAAGCACGATCGCGGCCCCGGGCGGAACCTTCGCGGAGTAGGTGGAGGCCAGCAGGCCGCCCACGGAGGCCAGCACCCCGAACAGCATGGCCAGCCCCATCGTGGCCCGGAACCCGCGCGTGAGCTGCTGGCTGGTGGCCACCGGGATCACCATCAGCGCGCTGACCAGCAGCAGGCCGACCACCCGCATGGCGATCACGACGGTGAGGGCGGCGGTGATGGCGATCAGCAGGCTGAGGAAGCGCACGGGCAGGCCGCTGGCCTTGGCCATCTCCTCGTCCTGGCAGAGCACGAACAGCTCCCTGCCGAAGATCAGGACCACCGCGATCACGGCCACGGCCAGCGCCGCGATCACCCAGATGTCCTCGGGCGTAACGCTCGCGATGGCCCCGAACAGGTAGGAGTTCAGCTTGGCGTTGCTGCCCCCCGGCGCGATGCCCATGAGCATGACGCCGCCCGCGATCCCGCCGTAGAACAGCAGCGCCAGCGCCACGTCACCGCTGGTCCGGCCGCGTGCCCTGACCAGTTCGATGGCCACGGCGCCCACGATGGAGACGATGACGGCGGTGAGCACGGGCGCGGTGCCGGTCAGGAAGCCCAGCGCCACGCCGGTCAGCGCCACGTGCCCGATGCCGTCGCCCAGCAGGGCCAGCCGGCGCTGCACGATGAACGTCCCGACCGCGGGCGCGCAGAGCCCCACCAGCAGCGCCGCGATCAGCGCGAGCTGGAAGAGCTCTTCCTGGAGAAGTTCGAAGATCACCTTGGTTCCCCCTGCCACCCGGTGAGCGGTCCCGAGACCGGCCCGGCGACATGCTCCGGGGCGTGCGGGTGCTGATGCTCGTGGCCCGGCCGCGCGCAGTCGCCCTCGGGGCGCGGCGGCCGGCCGTCGTGGGCGACGCGGCCCTCGCGGATCACCACGCCGCGCGTGATGACCGGTTCGAGCGGGCCCAGCTCGTGTGCCACCAGCACCACGGTCCTGCCCTGCGCGACCAGCCCGGCCAGCGTGTCGGCGAGCAGGCGCTGGGTGTCGGCGTCCACGCCGGCGGTGGGCTCGTCCATCACGTACGTGTCCGGCTCCCCGGCCAGCGCGCGGGCGATGAGCACCCGCTGCTGCTGCCCCCCGGACAGCGACTGGACGGGGTCGTTGGCGCGGCCGGTCAGCCGGACGGCCTCCAGCGCGCTCGTCACGGCGTCCCTGTCGGCCGCGCTGGTCCTGCGGAAGCGGCTCTGCCTGGCGATCCGGCCCGAGGCGACGACCTCGCGCACGGTCGCGGGCACGCCGCCGCCGACCTGGAGCCGCTGCGGCACGTAGCCGATGCGCCACCAGTCGCGGAACCTGCCGGGCGGGGCGCCGTACAGCAGGGTCTGGCCGGCGGTCAGCGGGGTGAGGCCGAGCAGCGCGCGGACCAGCGTCGACTTGCCCGAGCCGTTGGCCCCCAGAAGGGCCACGACCTCCCCGGGACGGACGGTCAGGTCGACTCCCCGCAGGACGGGCTTGCCATCGAAGGAGACCCGGCCGTCGGTCATCGCGAAGGCCGTTTCGCTCATGCCGTACACCCCAGTGCTGTTTGTAGGGTTTTGAGGTTATCGCGCATGGCGGACAGGTAGTCCCCGGAAGGCTTGCTCTCGAGCGGGTCCAGCACGGCCGTCTTCGCGCCGACCTGGCTCGCCAGCACCTCGGCCACCTTGGGGCTGACCAGGGACTCGGTGAAGATCGTGGTGACGCCCTCGGCCTTGGCCAGCTTGGCCACCTCGGAGATGCGCGTGGGCGACGGCTCGGTGTCGGGGTCGAGCGTGATGCCGACCTGCTTCAGCTTGTAACGGTCGGCCAGGTAGCCGAACGCCTCGTGCGCGGTGACCAGCGTCTTGGTCTTGCACGAGGCCAGGCCCTTCGTGAACTCCTGGTCAAGGGTGCCGAGCGTGGCCGCGGTCGTCGCGGCGCGGTCCTTGTAGCCCTGGGCGTGCGCGGGGTCGGCCGTGGCCAGGCGGTCGGCGAGCTTGGTGGCGACGGTGGCCAGGCGGGAGGGGTCGAGCCAGATGTGGGTGTCGTAGGCGACCTCCTCGTGGCCGGGCTCCTCCTCCTCGTGGCCGTGCTCGCCGGCGGGCAGCGTGGTGACGGCGGTGGCGGCGTCGAAGCTCGTCTCCTCGGACACCGCGTCGTCCACGGCCGGCTGGACGCCCTTGACGTAGACGGTCAGGGCGGCGTTCCTGATGTCGGTGACCTGCTGGATGCCCAGCTCCAGGTCGTGCGGCTCGACGCCGGGCGCGGTCAGCACGCTCACCTGCGCGTCGGGCCCCCCGACCTGCTCGGTCAGCCACTGCAGCGGGTAGAAGGCGGCGACCACCTCGGGCCTGCCCGCTCCGGAGGGGGTGGCCGTCTCGGCGGCGCCGGATCCGCAGGCAGTGAGGGTGAGCAGGGTGGCTCCGGCCAGCAAACCGGCAGCACTCGACCGGGAAAATCCTGACATCATGTGAGTCAGTATGCGTCAAAATGAAAACGGTTGTCAAAATCCGCCGACCGGATGAGTGGGGTGCCGCCGGCGGCCAGGGGGCCCGGGCACGCCGTGCGGCACCCCGTTTCATCACCCCGGTGATCGTGCGCCGGCGGAGCCGTCGCCGGCGCCCGAGGTGACGTTCAGTCGCCGCTCGCCCGTGTAGACGTTCATCGAGTCGCCGCGCAGGAACCCGATGAGCGTCAGCCCCTCCTCCGCGGCCAGGTCGACCGCGAGCGAGGAGGGCGCCGAGACGGCGGCGAGCACGGGGACACCGCCCATGACGGCCTTCTGCACCAGTTCGAACGACGCCCTACCGGACACCATCAGCACGGTGCCCCGCAGCGGGAGCCGCCCGTTCCGCAGCGCCCAGCCGAGCAGCTTGTCGACGGCGTTGTGCCGGCCCACGTCCTCGCGTACGCACAGCGGCTCGCCGTCGGCCGTGAACAGGCCGGCCGCGTGCAGGCCGCCGGTCCTGTCGAAGACCCGCTGGGCCGCACGCAGTCGCCCCGGCAGACCCGCCACGGTCGACTGCGTCAGCTCGACCGGGTCCTCACCCGCGCTCCAGCGAGCCACCGTGCGTACCGCCTCCAGCGACGCCTTGCCACAGACGCCGCAGGAGGAGGTGGTGTAGAAGTTGCGGGGCTCGGGTGCCCGCACGCCCGGCGCGAGCCGCACGTCCAGGACGTTGTAGGTGTTCTCGCCCGCCACCGTCGCGCCCGCGCAGTAGCGGATCGTGGCGATGTCGTCGGCCGCCCCCACGGCGCCCTCGCTGACCAGGAACCCGGCGGCCAGGTCGAAGTCGTCGCCCGGGGTGCGCATGGTGACGGTCAGCGGGGTGCCGTCGAGGCGGATCTCGAGCGGCTCCTCGGCCGCCAGCGAGTCGATGCGGCTGACACTGGCGGTGTCCTTGACACGGATGATGCGCTTCTTGACGGCGACCCTAGACATGGCCGGCCCCGGAGCGGCCCTCGACCGCCGCGGCCACCGAGCCGCGCCGCGGCGGCGGGGCGAACCCCGGCGACCGCACCCCGGTGTCGTACGAGTCCGGCCGCCGAGCCGTCGTCAGCCCCAGTGGGTACTCGTCGTCCACCGGCGGGGCGGGCCGCGGCACCGCGAACGGCGCCGGCGCCCCCCGCTTGACCGGGTCGCTCTCCCACAGCCTGCCGTGCAGGTAGGAGGGCTCCAGCGAGTCCTCCGACGGGCACGGCCACTGGATGCCCCGCAAGTCGGCCAGCCGTTGGTAGGTCATGCCCCGGTGCTGCGGCGACAGGGCGCGCAGCTCGTTCCAGACCTCCTCGGGGCCGTCGTAGGCCCAGTCGTGGCCCATCCTGCGGGCGATCTCGCACACGATCCAGATGTCGTCGCGCGCCTCGCCCGGCGGCTCCAGGGCCTTGTGGACCCGCTGGACCCGGCGCTCACTGCTGGTGAACGTGCCGTCCGCCTCGCACCAGGCGGCGCCGGCCGGCAGCACCACGTCGGCCAGCTGGGCGGTCTTGGTGCGGAAGATGTCCTGGACGACGAGGTGGTCGAGCATGGACAGGCGCTTGACGCAGGCCGGCGAGCCGGCCTCGGACCGCGCCGGGTTCTCGCCGATCATGTAGCAGGTGGTGACCTCGCGCTTGGCCATCGCCTCCAGCATCTGGGTGAGGTCGAGCCCGTACCGGGGCTGGATCGGCCGGCCCCAGACGCCCTCGAACCGTTCCCTGGCCTCCGGGTCGAGGATGTCCTGGAAGCCGGGCAGGCGGTCGGGGATGGCGCCCATGTCGCCGCCGCCCTGCACGTTGTTCTGGCCGCGCAGTGGCGACAGGCCCGAGCCGTAGCGGCCGACGTGGCCGGTCAGCAGGGACAGGTTGATCATGGCCCGGACGTTGCCGGTGACGTTGTCGTGCTCGGTGACGTCGAGCGTCCAGCAGAGCTGGGCCCGGTCGGCGCGGGCGTAGGCGTGGGCCAGCTCACGGATGGCGTGGCCGGGCACCCCCGTCACCTGCTCGGCGGCACTGAGCGTCCATGGCTCGACGTACTCCCTGAACTCCTCGAACCCGACCGTGGCCCGTTCGATGAACGCCACGTTGTGCAGCCCGGCATGGATGATCTCGCGGGCCACGGCGTGGGCGAGGGGGAGGTCGGTGCCCACGTTCAGGCCCAGCCAGAGGTCGGCCCACTGGATGGTGCCGGTGCGGCGGGGGTCCACCGCGAACATGCGCGCGCCCTTGCGGATGCCCTTGAGCACGTGCTGAAAGAGGATGGGGTGGGCGTTACGGGCCGCCGAACCCCACATGATCATCACGTCGGTGTCCTCCACCTCCTGGTAGGAGGAGGTGCCCCCGCCGCTGCCGAACACGGCCGACAGCCCGGCCACGCTGGGGGCGTGGCGGGCGCGGTCGCAGGAGTCCACGTTGTTCGTACCGATCACCACGCGGGTGAACTTCTGCCCGACGTAGCTCGTCTCGTTGGTGGATCGGGCGCCCGACAGCATGGCGAAGCTGTCGGGGCCATGCCGTTCGATGTTGCGGCGGAAACCGTCGGCCGCTCGATCCAACGCCTCATCCCATGCCGCCTGGCGCAGAACGCCGTCCTCGCGCACCAGTGGATGGGTCAGGCGGTCACAGCCCATGATCCCCTCCATTCTGTATACAATCTACGGTATTCCGAGCTAGACCGCACGGACGAGATTCTCGTTCAGCAGGTCGCTCACGGCGTGGATCGCGCGCAGCGTGGGCACCTCGGCGCCGGTCAGGTCGGCCAGTTCGACCACCGCCGCGAGGAGCACGTCGAGCTCCAGCGGTTTGCCCTTCTCCAGGTCCTGGAGTGTGGACGTCTTGTGCTCGCCCGCCTTCTCCGCGCCGCGCAGGCGGCGCTCGATGGAGATCCCCGGATCGCAGCCCACCCGCCGGGCCACCTCCACGGTCTCCGTCATCATGGCCACGACCAGCTCCCTGGTGCCGTCGTGGCGGCAGATCCCGGCCATCGTCGCCCTGGCCAGCGCGCTGATCGGGTTGAAGGCGATGTTTCCCATGAGTTTGATCCAGACGTCCCGGCGGAGGTCACGCTCCACCGGGCACTTCAGCCCGCCCGCGACCGCCGCCTCGCTGAAGGCGGCGCATCGCCCGGTCAGCGCGCCGCTGGGCTCGCCGATGGAGAAGCGGGTGCCTTCGAGGTGGCGGATCACGCCCGGCTCCTCGATCTCGGTGGCCGCGTAGACGACGCACCCGATGGCGCGCTCCAGCGGGAGCGCGGTCGTCACCGCGCCGCCCGGGTCGACGCTCTCGATGCGGTAGCCCTCGTACGGGCCCTTGAGTCCGTGGAAGTACCACCACGGAATGCCGTTCTGCGCGGCGATGATGCTCGTGGTCTCGTGCAGAAGCGGCTCGATCATGGGGCCCGCGAAGGCGTAGCTGTTCGCCTTGAGGCCCAGGAAGACGTGGTCCACCGGACCGACCTGGGTGGGGTCGTCGGTGGCATGGGGATGGGCGGTGAAATCGCCCCTGGGGGTGAGCACCCGCACACCGGCGCTGCGTATCGCCTGGAGGTGCTGGCCTCTCGCGATGAGGTGCACCTCGACTCCCGCCCGGTGGAGGGCGGCCCCCACGTATGCGCCGATGGCGCCGGCGCCAAGAACAGCGACCTTCATGCTCGCGCTCCGTTCTCGCGTCGGGTTGTCAGCACGGGGCCCCGTAGCTCCGGTGGCCGCTCGATCCGGCCCGCCGTCAGTACGGGGCCCCCGTGACATGCGGCGAGTCGCTGGACACGATCTCACCGTGCATTCGGTATACAGTATGGAAAAACTAGGGTCAAGGAGCGTGCGTGTGACCGTTCTCCGGCATGGACCAGTGGTGGAAGCGATGTCATGGGGCTCCGCGCGCGCGGTCGCGGCCGGGGCGGCCTGTCCGTTGCGGCCCGCTTCGGTGCCGCTCCAGGAGGCGCTCGGCTGCAGGTTGGCGGCGCCTTTACGGGCGCTGGTCGCGGTGCCGGGGGCCGACGTCTCGGCGATGGACGGCTACGCGGTGGCCGGGGCCGGGCCGTGGCGGGTGGTGGGCCGGGTGCTGGCCGGGGGAGCGCCGCACGGGGGCTCGCTGGGGGCGGGGGAGGCCGTGGAGATCGCCACCGGCGCCCCGGTGCCCGAGGGGACCGAGTCCGTGGTGCCCTATGAGCGCGCGACGGCCGACGGGATGTGGGTCGACGCCGCCGCCGGTGCGGCCGGCGTCGGCGGTGTCGTCGGCGGTGTGGCCTCCTCTGTGGCCGGTGGTGTGGCCGGTGGTGTGGCCGGTGGTGTGGCCGGTTTGGGCAGGCACGTCCGGCGGCGTGGTGAGGACGTCGGCCAGGGTGCCGTTGTGCTGGGGGCGGGCGCGGTGGTGACGCCCGTGGTCCTCGGGCTGGCCGCCGCCCTCGGTCATGACCTGCTGGAGGTGCGTCCGCGTCCGCGCGTGGCCGTGCTGGTGACGGGGGACGAGGTCGTGCACGAGGGCCTGCCCGCGCCGGGGAGGGTGCGCGACGCGATCGGCCCGTTCCTGCCGGGCCTGGTGGCGTGGGCGGGCGGCCGCGTCGTGGCCACGGAACGGCTCCCCGACGGCCCCGCCGCCCTCCGCGCCGCCCTCGGCGCGGGTGCGGGGGCCGAGGTGCTCGTCGTGTGCGGGGCCTCGTCCAAGGGACCGGCCGATCATCTGCGGGCCGTGCTCGGCGATCTCGAGGCCGAGGTGCTGATCGACGGCGTGGCCGTACGGCCCGGGCATCCCCAGGCCCTGGCCCGCCTGTCCGGCGGACGGCTCGTCGTGGGCCTGCCGGGCAACCCGTTCGCGGCCCTGGCGGCGGCGCTCACGCTGCTCGCCCCCGTCCTGCGCGAGCTGGCCGGGATCGCGGTCACGAGGGAGACGAGTGCGCTGGCCGGAGTCGTGCGGGCACACCCCGTGGACACCCGGCTGGTCCCGGTCAGAAGGTCCGGCCGGGGAGCCGTTCCGGTGGGGCACGACCGGCCCGGGTCACTTTGGGGGGCGGCGCTGGCCGACGCGCTGGCGGTTGTCCCTCCGGGGTGGTGCGGTGAGCAGGTCGAGCTGATCGAGTTGCCCCAGGGGGGCTAGACAGGCCGATCCGGAGGGAGTAACCATTGCGTTCATACGGTATGCAGTATGCGGAAGACAGAGAGCTTAGTCGCCGGGAAAGGGTGGCATGATGTCGGAAACGATCTCTGGCGGTCATCTCGTAGCCAAGGCACTCAAGGCCGAGGGCGTGGAAGTGATCTACACGCTCTGCGGCGGCCACATCATCGATATCTACGACGGCTGCGTCGATGAGGGCATCGAGGTCATCGACGTACGCCACGAGCAGGTGGCCGCGCACGCGGCGGACGGCTACGCGCGCATCACCGGCAAGCCCGGTTGCGCGGTGGTCACCGCCGGACCGGGCACGACCGACGCGGTCACCGGCGTGGCCAACGCCTTCCGCGCCGAGAGCCCGATGTTGCTCATCGGCGGGCAGGGCGCGCTGAGCCAGCACAAGATGGGCTCGCTGCAGGACCTGCCGCACGTGGACATGATGACCCCGATCACCAAGTTCGCCGCGACGGTGCCCAGCACGGAACGGGTGGCCGACATCGTGTCGATGGCCTTCCGGGAGTGCTACCACGGCGCGCCGGGGCCGTCCTTCCTGGAGATCCCGCGTGACGTGCTGGACGCCAAGGTGCCGCTGGAGAAGGCGCGCATCCCGGCGGCCGGCCACTACCGGGCCTCCACGCGCCAGCAGGGCGACCCCGAGGCCATCGAGCGGCTGGCCGACCTGCTGGCGCACGCCGAGAAGCCGTGCATCCTGCTCGGCAGCCAGGTCTGGACGTGCCGGGCCACCGACGCGGCCATCGACTTCGTCAGGTCGCTGAACGTGCCGGCGTACATGAACGGCTCCGGGCGCGGCACGCTCGCGCCCGGCGACCCGCACCACTTCCAGCTCAGCCGCAGGTACGCCTTCACCGAGGCCGACCTCATCATCATCGTCGGCACCCCGTTCGACTTCCGCATGGGGTACGGCAAGCGGCTCTCGCCGACCGCCAAGGTCGTCCAGATCGACCTCGACTACCGCACTGTCGGGAAAAATCGGGACATCGACCTGGGGATCGTGGGCGACGCCGGCCTCATCCTCGCCGCCACGGCCCAGGCCGCCAGCGGCCGGATCGAGAACGGCGTGGCCCGCCGCAAGGAGTGGCTCGACGAACTGCGCGCGGTCGAGACCCAGGCGTACGAGAAGCGCCTGCCCCGCCAGCTCTCCGGCGCCCAGCCCATCGACCCGTACCGCCTCGTCCACGAGATCAACGAGTTCCTGACCGAGGACACCATCTACATCGGCGACGGAGGCGACATCGTCACCTTCTCCGGCCAGGTCGTCCAGCCCAAGTCGCCCGGCCACTGGATGGACCCGGGACCGCTCGGCACGCTCGGCGTCGGCATGGCGTTCGCGATGGCCGCCAAGCAGGCGCGGCGCGACAAGGAGGTGCTGTGCCTGTTCGGCGACGGCGCCTTCAGCCTGACCGGCTGGGACTTCGAGACCATGGTCCGCTTCGACCTGCCGTTCATCGGGGTCATCGGCAACAACTCCTCGATGAACCAGATCAGGTACGGCCAGGCCGCCAAGTACGGCGAGGACCGCGCCCGCGTCGGCAACACCCTCGGCGACATCCGTTACGGCGAGTTCGCCAAGCTGCTCGGCGGCTACGGCGAGGAGGTGCGCGACCCGGCCGAGATCCGCCCCGCGCTCGAACGGGCGAGGCAGTCGGGCAAGCCCTCGCTGATCAACGTCTGGGTCGATCCAGAGGTCTACGCCCCCGGCACCATGAACCAGACCATGTACAAGTAGGGGATCACCGACATGAAGGCTCTCGAAGGTGTCCGCGTCCTCGACATGACCCATGTCCAGTCCGGCCCGTCCTGCACCCAGATGCTCGCCTGGCTTGGCGCGGACGTGGTCAAGCTGGAGGCTCCCACCGGCGACATCACCCGCCAGCAGCTCCGCGACGTGCCCGGCGTGGACAGCCTCTACTTCACGATGCTCAACTGCAACAAGCGCAGCATCACGCTCAACATGAAGAGCGAGCGCGGCAAGGAGATCTTCACCGAGCTGGTGAAGAGCGCCGACATCCTGGTGGAGAACTTCGGCCCGGGCGCGGTCGACCGCATGGGCTTCCCCTGGGAGCGTCTCCAGGAGCTCAACCCCCGCCTCATCTACGCCTCGATCAAGGGCTTCGGCGCCGGCCGGTACGCCAAGTTCAAGGCGTACGAGGTCATCGCCCAGGCCATGGGCGGCTCGATGAGCACCACGGGCTTCGAGGAGGGCCCGCCGCTGGCCACCGGCGCCCAGATCGGCGACTCGGGCACCGGCATCCACGCGGTGGCCGGCATCCTGGCCGCCCTCTACCAGCGTCAGCAGAGCGGGCGCGGGCAGCGCGTACAGGTGGCCATGCAGCACGCCGTGCTGAACCTGTGCCGCGTCAAGCTCCGCGACCAGCAGCGGCTGGCACACGGCCCGCTGCGCGAATATCCGAACAGGACGTTCGGCGACGAGGTGCCCCGCTCCGGCAACGCCAGCGGCGGCGGCCAGCCGGGCTGGGCGGTGCGCTGCGCCCCCGGCGGGCCGAACGACTACATCTACGTCATCGTCCAGCCGGTCGGCTGGAAGCCGCTCTCGTCCATCATCGGCCGTCCCGAGCTGGCCGAGGACCCCGAGTGGGCGACGCCGGAGGCGCGGCTGGCCAAGCTGGACAAGATGTTCCAGCTCATCGAGGAGTGGACGATCCGCCACGACAAGTGGACGGTCCTCGACCGGCTCAACGCCGAGAACATCCCCTGCGGGCCGATCCTGTCCACCAAGGAGCTCGTCGAGGACGAGAGCCTGCGTGAGGAGGGCATCGTCGTCGCGGTCGACCACCCCCAGCGCGGGGAGTTCGTGACCGTCGGCAGCCCGCTGCAGCTTTCCGACTCGCCGGTGGACGTGGTCACCCCGCCCCTGCTCGGCGAGCACAACCAGGAGATCTACGGCGAGCTCGGCGTGAGCGCGGACGAGCTGGCCGAACTGAAGACGAACGGAGTCATCTAGTGGCCGGCAGGGAAGTCATCGAGAAGGCGCTCGCCGAAGGGCGCACGGCCCTGACCGCCCCCGAGGGCCGCGAGCTGTGCCAGGCGTACGGCATCGCCACCCCCGGAGAGGGGCTGGCCACCTCGGCCGACGAGGCCGCGCGGCTGGCCGGGGAGATCGGGCTCCCGGTCGTCCTCAAGATCGTCTCCCCCGACATCCTGCACAAGACCGACGCCGGCGGCGTGCTGGTCGGGCTGAAGACGGCCGAGGAGGTCAGGGAGGGGTACGACACCATCCTGGCCAACGCCCGCGCCTACGACCCCAACGCGAAGATCGACGGCATCCAGGTGCAGCAACTCGTCGGCGGCGGGCACGAGGTCATCGTCGGCGCGGTCACCGACCCCACCTTCGGCAAGGTCATCGCCTTCGGTCTGGGCGGTGTCCTGGTCGAAGTACTTAAGGACGTGACCTTCCGACTTGCCCCGGTTTCGGGTGATGATGCGCTTGGGATGCTGGACGACATCAGAGCGGCCGAGGTGCTGCGTGGGGTGCGTGGGGCCGAGCCCGCCAACCGGGAGGCCCTGGCGGCGCTGATCGAGCGCGTCGGCCGGTTGGTCACCGACATCCCCGAGATCGTCGAGGTGGACCTCAACCCCGTCTTCGCCGACGCCCACGGCGCGGTCGCCGCCGACGTGCGCATCCTCATCGGCGAGCCGGCCCCCGAGGTCGCCCGGCTGTCGCGCGAGGAGATCCTGCGGCAGATGAAGCGGATCTTCAAGCCGCGCTCGGTCGCCGTGATCGGCGCCTCGGCCGAGGCCGGCAAGATCGGCAACTCGGTCATGAGCAACCTCATCAACGGCGGCTACCAGGGGCAGATCTTCCCGATCAACCCCAAGGCCGACGAGATCATGGGGCGGACGGCGTACAAGAGCATCTCCGACGTGCCCGGCGACGTGGACGTGGCCGTGTTCGCGATCCCGGCCAAGTTCGTGGCGGCCGCGCTGGAAGAGGTGGGCGAGAAGGGCGCGGCCGGGGCGATCATGATCCCGTCGGGGTTCGCCGAGACCGGGAACGTCGAGGGCCAGCAGGAGATCGTCGAGATCGCCCGCAGACACGGCGTGCGCATGCTCGGGCCCAACATCTACGGCTACTACTACACGCCGGAGAACCTCTGCGCGACGTTCTGCACCCCGTACGACGTCAAGGGCAGCGTGGCGCTGACCTCGCAGAGCGGCGGCATCGGCATGGCCATCCTGGGCTTCAGCCGCACCACCAAGATGGGCGTGTCCGCCATTGTCGGCGTCGGCAACAAGGCCGACGTGGACGAGGACGACCTGCTGACCTTCTTCGAGCAGGACGACAACACCAAGGCCGTGGCCATGCACCTGGAGGACCTCAAGGACGGGCGCGGCTTCGTCGAGGCCGCCCGCCGGGTCGTCAAGGAGAAGCCGGTCATCGTGCTCAAGGCGGGCCGCACCGCGATGGGCGCGCGGGCCGCGGGCTCGCACACCGGAGCCCTCGCCGGCGACGACAAGGTCTACGACGACATCCTGCGCCAGGCCGGCGTGGTGCGCGCCCCCGGGCTGAACGACATGCTCGAGTACGCCCGCGCGCTGCCGATCCTGCCGGCGCCCCAGGGCGAGAACGTCGTCATCATCACCGGGGCCGGCGGCTCGGGCGTGCTGCTCTCCGACGCCATCGTGGACGCCGGGCTCACGCTCATGGACATCCCGCCCGACCTGGACGCGGCCTTCCGCGCCTACATCCCGCCCTTCGGGGCGGCGGGCAACCCCATCGACATCACCGGCGGCGAACCACCCTCGACCTACGAGAACACGGTCCGCCTGGGCCTGGCGGACGAGCGGATCCACGCGCTCGTCCTGGGCTACTGGCACACGATCGTGACGCCGCCGATGGTCTTCGCCGAGCTCATCGCCCGTGTCGTGGCGGAGGAGCGGGCGAAGGGCAATGTCAAACCGGTCGTGGCGTCGCTCGCCGGCGACACCGAGGTTGAGGAGGCCAGCGAGTACCTGTTCGAGCACGGCGTGGTCGCGTACCCGTACACGACTGAGAAGCCTGTCGCGGTCCTCGGTGCCAAGTACCGCTGGGCCAGGGCTGCCGGACTGCTGCGCTAAGAGCCGAGCGCGACGGTTACCGGTGAGGGGGCTATTCGGGGCAGCGCACGGGGGGCCGCGTCCAGCGGTCCGCCGCAGGCAGCAGATTCATCTGCGCCTACGAGGAAGGCAACAACCCCCCAGGAGGTCCGTAGGTGGACACATCGAACACACCACCGGCGACTGCCACGCCGCCGGTCGAGGATCAACGAGTATGGAAAGCGGGCCGGCTTGAGCCGATGCCCATCAGAAAGCTGCCCGACGCGCCTCCGTCGGTGCACATTCTCGGGCCGACGGTCTTCCTCGTCGCGCTGGGCGTGGGCATGGGCGAGTCGTACATGTGGCCCCGGCTGGTGCTGCTGTTCGGGCCCGAGATCAGATGGCTGTTCCTGATCGGCGTCACCCTGCAGGCCGTGGTGATGCTGGAGATGGCACGCTACGCCATGGCGACGGGGGAGAGCATCTTCTCCGGCGCGGCGCGGGTGTTCAAGCCGCTGATGTGGTTCTTCTTCATCGTCGCGATCGCCGTCTACATCTGGCCGGGCCACCTGTCGGCGGGAGCGGCGGCGTTCGAGGAGATCACCGGAATACCCTGGATGGTGACCGCGATCGCCGGGTTGATCCTCGTCGGCGTGGTCTTCACCCTGGCCAAGGTGATCTACAACCTGCTCGAGAACGTGCTCTCCTTACTGATCGGGGCGCTCGTCCTGGGCACGGCCGTGGTCGCGGCCATGGTCGGCTCCTGGGGTGACGTGGTCACCACGATCACCGGCATGTTCTCCTTCGGCTACCTGCCGCCGGAGGCCCTGTCGGCCGCCTGGTTCCCCGTCATCGTGGGCGCGTGCGCGTTCGCCGGCCCGTCGGGCATGCAGCAGATGTGGTACACGCTGCACCTGCGCGACTCCGGCGCCGGCATGGGCGCGCACATCCCGCAGGTCCGCGGGCTGCGTCACGCGAGCGAGCAGGAGGAGATGCCCTCGCGCGGGTTCATGTTCGACACCGAGGACCCGGCCGAGATGGCCAAGTGGAAGGGCTGGCGGCGCTGGGTCACGTTCGACGCGCTGCTGCTGTTCTGGGGCATCACGATGCTGGTCACGATCTCCTTCACGGTGATCGCGCAGGCGGCGGTGCGGCAGAACCCGGCCGTGCGCACGGCCATTCAGGGCGACGACCGGGAGGTGGCGCTGACCGCGATGGCCAACGCCGTCTCCTCGGCGGGCAGTTCGGTACTCGGGGCCGTCTTCCTCGGGTTCATCGCGCTGATCGGCCTGAACGCGACGCTCGGCCTGTTCGACTCCTTCTCCCGGGGTCAGGCCGACATGACCTACAACTTCATCCCGGGTTCGAAGAAGCTCGGCATGTCCCGCCTGTACGGCATCTTCCTCTGGGGCGTGATCCTCTTCGGCATCCTGATCCTGCTGTTCGGGCCGGCCGACGGTCCCAGCGGGATCCTGGACACGCTGGCGTTCCTGTCGACGTTCGCGATGGGCGCGTACTGCGTGACGCTGCTGCTGGTGAACAACCGGATGTTGCCCAAACCCATCAGGCCGAAGTGGTGGACCAACGTGATCATCGGGTTCGGCGCGGTGTTCTACCTCGGCATGCTGTTCTACAGTCTGTTCGCCTACGGCGTGGTCGTGGGCTGATGGAAGGACGGCACAGCCTCGAACTCGCCCTGCCAGGGGCGTCGATCGGAGCCGTCGCCGGAGCCATGGCCGGTGGGCTGACCCTGCTCGCGGGGCAGTCCACCGGGATGGCGGCGCTGTCGGCCCTGGCGCTCGCCGTACCGCTCGGCCTCTTCGGCGGGCTGTACGGCGCGCTCCTCGGCCATGGCGTCTTCCGGCCGGGGACCTTCGGGCCCGTCGGGCTCTACTGGATGGTGGCCTTCCCCGTCTCCCGCCTCATGCAGGAGACGCTGGCGCCGACCGGGGTCGGCATGGCCGACGGCGTACCGCTGTTCCTGGCCTATCAGGCGATGGTCAGCCTGGGCTTCGCGATCGGCTTCGTGTGGCTGCACGAACGCCTCATGCCGCACTGGCTCCTCCGCCGGGCAGGCGACAACCCGCTCGCCGCGGAACTGCTGGGCCAGTACGTGCGCTACGCCCAGATGGTGCGCACACGGAAGGGGGCGCGTAAGTGAACCTGCCCGTGTGGATCTGGCTGGCCACGATCGGCGGCTTCTGCCTCGTGCTCGCCTTCGACTTCTACCTCGTCGCCCGCAATCCCCACGAGCCCTCCTTCAAGGAGTGCGTGGCCTGGGTGTCGTTCTACGTCGGCCTGGCCGTGGCCTTCGGCGTCGGACTGCTCCTGCTCTCGGGCCCCGCGCACGGAGGGGAGTTCTTCGCCGGGTGGATCACCGAGTATTCGCTCAGCGTGGACAACCTCTTCGTCTTCCTGCTGATCATGAGCAGGTTCCAGGTGCCACGGCAGTATCGCCAGAAGGTGCTGCTCATCGGCATCATTCTGGCGCTGGTCATGCGCGGCGGCTTCATCGCGGCCGGCGCGGAGGCCGTGACCAGGTTCGACTGGCTCTTCTACGTGTTCGGCGCCTTCCTCGTCTACACCGCGTGGAAGCTGATCGGGCACGAGGAAGAGGAGGCGGAGTTCTCCGAGAACCTCGCCCTGCGCACGGTGCGCCGGGTCCTCCCGACGACGGACACCTACCACGGTGCCCGGCTCACCGTGCACCACGGCCGCAGGATGGTCACCCCGATGCTGATCGTGATGGTCGCCATCGGGACCACCGACCTGCTGTTCGCACTGGACTCCATCCCGGCCATCTTCGGGCTGACCAAGGAGCCCTACCTGGTGTTCACCGCCAACGCCTTCGCCCTCATGGGGCTGCGGCAGCTCTTCTTCCTCATCGGAGGGCTGCTCGACCGGCTCGTCTACCTGAGCAAGGGCCTGTCGGTGGTGCTCGCCTTCATCGGCGTCAAGCTGATACTCGAAGCCCTGCACCACGACGGTGTTTCGTGGGCGCCGGAGATCCCGATCATGGTGTCTCTCGGCGTCATCCTCGGCACCCTCGCGGTGACCACGGTGCTGAGCCTGCTCAAGTCGGCTCGCGACGCGAAGGTGAAGGAGCCCGAACCCGCGGATCGCTGACCGGCCGCGCGCGGGGGCGGAGGCTGCTTTCGGGTGGCCGCCCCCCTGCCGCGGCTCAGTGCCGCGGGCTCTTGCGCGTGTCGTGCTCGGTGCTCCACTCAGGGCTCCACTGGCGCAGGTAGCGGTCCGCGTCGTCCGCGGAGTAGTGCTTTCTGAGGGCCGCGCTCAGGCCGACGCCGATGGCTCGGCCGTCCGCCGCCTGACCCATGGGATCACCAAGGAGAAAGCGGATGAACGCCTTCATGGTCATGCACCTCCGATCCGTGTGGCTCCACCCTCTACCCGAGGTGTTTCGGAGCATGTGGTGTTCTGTGAACGTCTCGTCAACCGGTGCCGCCGGTGCCGCCGGGCTCGCCGGCCTCGTCAGCCGAGCTGTCGCGGCCGGCGGCGGCGTACGGGCTTGGGGGCGGGCTCCACCGGCTCGCTCTCGCGCTGCTCCATGTAGGAGGCGCGGGTGTGCTCGGTGTGCTCGCGCATGATCTTCGCGGCCTTGCGCTCGTCGCCCGCCTCGATCGCGTCGATCAGCGAGGTGTGCTCGTCCCACGAGGCCATGCCGCGCTGCCGGGCCACCGGCGTGTGATACCACCGCACCCGCCTGGCCACCTGCGCGGCCAGCTCGGCGAGGACCCTGTTGCCCGACAGGGCGGTGACCAGGTGGTGCAGCTCGGAGTTGGTCGCCACGGCGCCGTCGACGTCGTCGGACTGCACCGCGGCGATGCCCCGGGCGCACAGGGCGCGCAGCCGCTTCACCCCGTCCTCGCCCGCGTGCTGGGCGGCGAGCCTGGCGGACTCGGTCTCCAGCAGCGTGCGGACGGCGAGGAGCTGGTCGGCCTCCTGCAGCGTGGGCACGTGCACGAAGGCGCCCTGGCCGGGGTGGAGATCGACCCAGCCCTCGCCGCTGAGCTGCTGCAGCGCTTCGCGGACCGGCTGCCTGGAGACGCCGAGCAGCGCCGCCAGCTCGCTTTCCACCAGATGCTGGCCGGGCTTGAGCTGGCTGGAGACGATGAGCTCTTGGATAGCCTCGATCACGCTCTCCCTGAGCGTGGCGGGGCGGGGGATCTTGGCGGCCGCCGTCTGACCGGCCTGATCGGACAGCAACATGATCACGTCTCCAGGGCTGCGTAAAAGTTTTTAGTCGACTGCCTACAGCATACCGTCCGGGGGTTGTCCGCGGTCGTGAGTCTCATCACAGGGGAATGGTGGCGGGCAGGCCGGGGATGCGCAGGCGGGGCGTGGCGAGGGCGGGCAGCGCCGCCAGGGCGGCCGCGGCCAGGAGCGCCGTCGCGGGTGCCGTCAGGGCGAGCAGGGCCAGGGCCACGGCGGCCACTCCGGCCAGGGCCTTGGCGCTGTAGATGACCGCGTGGATCTCGCCGGCTCCCTCGGCGCCGAAGAACTCGCGTACGAGGCTGGCGAGCAGGGGATAGAAAGCGCCCCCGCCCAGCCCGGCCGCCACGGCCCCGAGCCACAGCAACGGCCCGCCCGCCACCACGTCCGCAACAGCGGCTCCCGCCGCGCCCGCGCTCGCTCCGGTGGTGGAGGTCGTGCCGACGGCGAGGAGGACCTGGCCGACGGCCAGGGCGCCGAGTACGGCGGCCAGGGTCCGGCGGCGGCCGAACAGCTCCGCGGCGCGCATGGCCACCGAGCGGCTGGCGCCGTTGAGCGTCACCAGCAGCGCCAGCGCGCCCCACGAGCCCGTCCCGGCCACCACGATCACGTCGAACACCGACACGGCCCCCGCGCACGTCAGGATCAGCGCCAGGGCCGGAAGCGTACGGGTGCGCAGCGCCTGGGCCAGCGGGAACTGCTTGGCCGCCTCGGGGGCGGTGCGCAGCCGGGCCGCGTCGAGGGCGTGCGTACGCGGGTCCACGGTGTCGGGCCACCACAGTGCCGGAGGCAGTCGCAGGTGCCGGGCCGCCGCTCCGATGACGGCCACCGCGACGGCGGCGGCGACCAGGAAGGCGGCGGGCGTGGCGCCGGGGGCGATCCCGGTCCACACCAGCAGGGGCACGGCGCCGTACCCGAAGGCGCCGGTGATCAGGCCGACCCGGGCGGCGGGGCGCTCCGGGTACCAGGAGGAGACGACCTCGCCGCACACCCCGTAGACCAGGCCCGCCCCGAGCCCGCCGAGCAGCGCGTAACCCACGAAGGCGGCCACACCCAAGCCGTCACCGAGGAAGGAGAAGGCGGCCGGCCCGGTGAGCGCGGAGCCGGTGAGCGGGGCTGCGGTGAGCGCTGTGCCGGCGAAGGCGGTGCCGGTGAGCGCGGGCTCGGTGAGTGCGGGCCCGGTGAGTGCCGCTGTGGCCAGGCCGAGGCCGCTCAGCGCGGCTCCGGCGGCCAGGCAGAGGCGGACGCCCAGGCGCCGGCGGCGGACGAGGTGGAGGGCGGGCAGGGCGCCCGCGGCCTGGCAGGCGATCCACACGGCCAGGAGCGTCAGGCCGGCCGGCTCCCGGGCCAGCAGGGCGGCGTAGCCGTACTGGAGCGGGCTGATCGCGGCCATGGCCGCCAGGGCCAGCCAGAACATCCGGGTGCGGTCGGCGGGGACGGGCCCGGGGAGGTAGGAACGTCCCCGCCAGTCTCTGATTGCATTCTCCATACTGTATGGAATATCCAGAAGACAGACCGCTGTCGAGACCCTAGACGAAGGATACTCCATACGGTATACCGTCTACAAAGGAGGCTCGAATGGACCTGTACGAGTACCAGGCGAAGGAGCTCTTCGGGCGTCACGGGATCCCCGTACCGGCAGGCGGGGTCGCGACCACTCCAGCACAGGCCCGCACCATCGCGGCCGAGCTGAACGCGCCCGTGGTCATCAAGGCCCAGGTGAAGACCGGCGGACGGGGCAAGGCGGGCGGGATCAGACCGGCGGCTGGGCCGGTCGCGGCCGAGTCGGAGGCCGATCGCGTCCTCGGGATGGACATCAAGGGGCACATCGCGCGCAGCGTGCTGGTGGAGGCCGCGACCGTGCCGTTCGAGGAGTACTACGCGGCCTTCCTGGTGGACCGGGCCGAGGGCGGCTTCCTGGCGATGGTGTCGGGACAGGGCGGCATGGAGATCGAGGAGCTGGCCGCCACGAACCCCGAGGCCCTGGTGAGGTTGACGATCGACCCGGTGGCGGGCGTGGACGCCGACACCGCCCGGCTCCTGGCGGCCAAGGCGGGCCTGCCCGAGCAGGCGGCCGAGGTGCTGGAGCGGCTGTGGAAGGTGCTGGTCGCCGAGGACGCCCTGCTCGTCGAGGTGAACCCGCTGATCTGCACCACCGACCAGCGGATCGTGGCGCTCGACGGCAAGGTCACCCTGGACGACAACTCCAGCTTCCGGCACTCCTGGGAGTACGGGGAACTGTCGGACGGCTTGGAGGACCGGGCCAGGGCCAAGGGGTTGAACTACGTCAAACTGGACGGCAAGGTCGGCGTGATCGGCAACGGCGCGGGGCTGGTCATGAGCACGCTCGACGTGGTGGCCGGGGCCGGCGCCGCCCCGGCCAATTTCCTCGACATCGGCGGCGGCGCCTCCGCCCAGGTGATGGCCAACGGGCTGGAGATCATCCTGGCCGACCCCGACGTGCGCTCGGTGCTGGTCAACGTCTTCGGCGGCATCACGGCCTGTGACGCGGTGGCGAACGGCATCGTCACCGCCCTCGAACTTCTCGGCGAGCGCGGCCACGGCACGCCCATCGTCGTACGGCTGGACGGCAACAACGCCGAGGTGGGCCGGCGCATCCTCAGTGACGCCCGGCACCCGGCGGTCCGCCAGGTCTCCACCATGGACGGCGCCGCCGAGATGGCGGCCAGACTCGCGGCAGGTGTGTAAATGGCGATCTTTCTGACCAAGGGCAGCCGGGTACTCGTTCAGGGCATGACGGGCGCGGAGGGCACCCGGCACACGGCCCGCATGCTGGCCGCGGGCACCGACGTCGTCGCCGGGGTGACGCCCGGCAAGGGCGGGCGCTCGGTGGACTTCGGCGAGCGCACGGTGCCGGTGTTCGGCTCGGTCGCCGAGGCGGTCTCGGAGACCGGGGCCGACGTCTCGGTGATCTTCGTGCCGCCGCGGTTCACCGGCCCGGCCGTGGAGGAGGCCGTCGAGGCCGGGGTGCCGCTCTGCGTGGTCATCACCGAGGGCGTGCCGGTGCACGACGCCGTACGCTTCCGTGCCCTGGCCGCCGGGCGTACCAGGATCATCGGGCCGAACTGCCCCGGCCTGATCAGCCCCGGGCAGTCCTCGGCCGGGATCATCCCCGCCGACATCACCGCCGCCGGCCGCATCGGGCTGGTGTCGAAGTCGGGGACGCTGACCTACCAGCTCATGTACGAGCTGCGCGACCTCGGCTTCTCCACCGCCGTCGGCATCGGCGGCGACCCCGTGATCGGCACCACGCACATCGACTGTCTCCAGGCGTTCCAGCAGGACCCGGGGACCGACGCCATCGTCATGATCGGCGAGATCGGCGGCGACGCCGAGGAGCGTGCCGCCGCCTTCATCGCCGCGAACGTCACCAAGCCCGTGGTCGCCTACGTGGCCGGGTTCACCGCGCCGGAGGGCAAGACCATGGGGCACGCGGGCGCGATCGTGTCCGGCTCGTCCGGCACCGCCCAGGCCAAGAAGGAGGCCCTGGAGGCGGTCGGCGTCAGGGTCGGGCGCACCCCGTCGGAGACGGCCCGCCTCATGCGGTCGGTCCTGGCCCGGGAGGGGGTGCCGTCGTGAGGTTCGACGTCAACCTGTCCATCCTCTTCACCGACCTGCCGCTGCTGGAGCGCCCGGCCGCGGCGGCCAAGGCCGGGTTCGACGCGGTCGAGCTGTGGTGGCCGTTCGCCTCGCCCGACCCCGGCGGCGGCGAGCTCTCGGCGCTGCGGCAGGCCATCGAGGACGCCGGCGTCCGGCTCGCCGGGCTGAACTTCGACGCCGGGGACATGGCGGCGGGCGAGCGCGGCCTGCTGGCCAGGCCGGACGGCTCGGCCCGCTTCCAGGCCAACATCGACGTCGCGGTCCAGCTCGCGGGGGAGCTGGGCTGCGGGGTCCTCAACGCCCTGTACGGCAACGGCCCCGGCACCGACCGGGACCTGGCGGTGGCCAACCTGCGCAGGGCGGCCGACGCGGCGGCCGGCATCGGCGCGACCGTGGTCGTCGAGGCGCTCAACTCCCACGAGAACCCGCACTATCCGATCACGTCGGCGGGGACGGCGTTCGAGCTGATCGACCAGGTGGGCAGGGAGAACGTGGCCTTCCTGGCCGACCTCTACCACCTGCACCGGATGGGCGAGAACGTGCTCGCGCTCATCGACCGGCACGCGGCCAGGTTCGGCCACGTGCAGATCGCCGACGACCCGGGAAGAGGGCGGCCGGGCAGCGGGCGCATGCCGTACGCGGAGATCTTCGCGCGGCTGGAGGCCGTGGGCTACGCCGGTTACGTCGGCCTGGAGTACCGGCACGAGGGGCCGGGCGCGTTCGACTGGAGGCAGACATGAACATCGGGTTCGTCGGCTTGGGGATCATGGGCAGCCCGATGGCGGCCAATCTCCTCAAGGCCGGACATGTCGTTACTGGATATGACGTGAGCGAGGCGCGCATCGAGCAGCTCGTCGGGCTGGGCGGCAAGGGCGCCTCGGGCGTCGTCGCGGCGATCGCCGGGGCCGACGCCGTGGTGACGATGCTGCCCGACTCGCCGCAGGTGGAGGAGGTCGCGCCACTGATCGTCGAGTACGGCAGGCCGAACCTGCTCTACATCGACATGAGCACGATCAAGCCCGAGACCTCGCGCTGGGTCGCCCAGAAGGCGGCGGCGGTGGGCGTACGGGCGCTCGACGCCCCCGTCAGCGGCGGCGAGCGCGGCGCCGTCGACGGCACCCTGTCGATCATGGTGGGCGGGGCCGCCGCGGACGTCGAGGCGGCCGGGCCCGTTCTGGGGTGCCTCGGGACGACCGTCGTGCACGTCGGCCCGGCCGGCGCCGGGCAGACGGTGAAGGCCGCCAACCAGCTCGTCGTCGGCGGCATCTATGGCCTCGTCTCGGAGGCGATCGTGCTGCTCGAGGCGTCCGGCGTGGACCCGGGCGCCGGGCTCGACGTGCTCGCCGGCGGGCTGGCCGGCTCCCGGATCCTGGAGCTCAAGCGGCACACCATGGTCAAGCGCGAGTTCGCCCCCGGCTTCCGCATCGACCTGCACCACAAGGACATGGGCATCGCCGTCGCGGCCGCCCGCGAGGCCGGGGTCAGCCTGCCGCTCACCGGCCAGGTCGCCCAGCTCGTGGCCGCCGCCAGGGCCCAGGGCCACGGCTCGCTCGACCACTCCGCCCTGCTCAAGGTGATCGAAAGGCTCAACGCATGAAGCGCATCCCGTGCATGGAGGCCGTGGTGGCGGTGCTGGAGTCGGAGGGCGTGGACACGGTCTTCGGCATCCCCGGCGCGGCCATCCTGCCGCTGTACGCGGCGCTGCAGCACAGCTCGATCCGGCACATCACCGTCCGCCACGAGGAGGGCGGCACCCACGCCGCCGACGGCTGGGCCAGGGTGACCGGGAACGTCGGCGTCTGCATCGGCACCTCCGGCCCCGCCGGCACGAACATGATCACCGGCCTCTACACCGCGCTGGCCGACTCGATCCCCATGATCTGCGTGACCGGGCAGGCCGTGACCTCCAAGCTGCACCAGGAGGCGTTCCAGGCGGTCGACATCGTGGAGATCGCCCGGCCGGTGACGAAGTGGGCGGTCCAGCTCAAGGAGCCCGCCCAGGCGCCCTGGGTGTTCAGGGAGGCGTTCCGGATCGCCCGCTCGGGACGGCCCGGCCCCGTGCTCATCGACCTGCCGGTCGACGTCCAGCGCGGCTCCTGCCTGTACGACCGGGACCTGGACGAGCCGCTGCCCGTCGAGCAGCCGAAGCCGCTGCCCAAGGCGGTGCGCGCGGCCATGGACCTGCTGGAGGAGGCCAGGCGGCCGATCATCCTGGCCGGCGGCGGCGTGATCGTCGGCGAGGCGTGGGACGAGCTGCGCGCGCTGGCCGAGCACCTCCAGGTGCCCGTCCAGGTGACGCTCATGGGCAAGGGCGCCTTCCCCGAGGACCACCCGCTGTTCGCTGGGATGGCCGGCATCCAGACCCAGACGCGGTGGGGCAACGCCGCGTTCCTGGCCAGTGACCTCGTCCTGGCCGTGGGGGCCAGGTTCGGCGACCGGCACACCGGCGACCTCGACGTCTACCGGCGCGGGCGCAAGTTCGTGCACGTGGACATCGAGCCGACGCAGCTCGGCCGCGTCTTCGAGCCCGACCTCGGCATCGTCGGGCACGCCCGGCCGGTGCTGGCGGAGCTGCGCGACGAGGCGCGCCGCCGTGGCGGCCCCCGTGAGCCGGGCAAATGGGTGCGCAAGGTCGGCGAGCTACGCAGCACGATGGGGCGCCGCGACGACTTCGACGACGTGCCGATCAAGCCGCCCAGGGTGTTCAAGGAGATCAACGAGTATTTCGGCAGGGACACCACGTTCGTCACCGCCATCGGGCTGTACCAGATCTGGTCGGGGCAGTTCCAGACGACGTACCTGCCGCGCCGCTACCTGGTCTGCGGGCAGGCCGGGCCGCTGGGCTGGGAGGTGCCCGCCGCGATGGGGGTCAAGCTCGCCCATCCCGAGCGGCAGGTCGTGGCGGTGGTCGGCGACTACTCCTTCCAGTTCCTGATGGAGGAGGTGGCGGTGGCGGCCCAGTACCGGGTGCCGTTCGTCATCGTCATGATCAACAACGAGTATCTCGGCCTCATCAGGCAGGCGGAGCTCCCGTACGGCATGAACTACGCCGTGGACCTGCACTACGGGGAGGGCGGTATCGACCATGTCAAGGCCATGGAGGCGTTCGGCTGCCCGGCGCGCCGCGTGGAGCTGCCGGGCGACCTGCGCGACGCGCTGGCCTGGGCATCGGCCGAGGCGGCGCGCGAGCGGCTGCCGGTGCTCGTGGAGGTGATGGTGGAACGCGAGGCGAACGCCGCCATGGGGCCCTCGCTCGAGGCGATCAAGGAGTTCGAGCCGCTGCCCGAGCTCATCACCGCGGACTGGTCGGACTGAGGAGGAGCGCATGCAGCTCAAGCCGGGTACGTCCTGGCGGGACGCCTACCAGCAGTGCTGTACGGCGGCGCCCGAGGCCTTTCACGACGACCGGGTGCTGAACCACTGGGGCGGCATCTGGCACCGCGACGGGCGCCCCGTGCCCGGTTTCTCACCGGTCGACGGCACCGCCATCGCCGGACCGCCCCGGCTCGACCGGGCGGGCGCCGGACGGGCGGTGGCGGGCGCCGCCGAGGAGCACCGGCGCTGGCGCTACCTGCCGCTCGCCGAGCGCAAGGCCATGGTCTCCGCGGCCGTGGAGTCCATGGCCGAGCACCGCGACCTGCTGGCCCTGCTGCTGGTCTGGGAGATCGGCAAGCCGTGGAAGACCGCCCGCGCCGACGTGGACCGGTGCCTGGACGGCGTGCGCTGGTATCTCGGCGAGATCGACCGCATGGTGGACGGGCGGACCCCGCTGCCCGGCCCGGTCAGCAACATCGCGAGCTGGAACTACCCGATGAGCGTGCTCATGCACGCCATGCTCGTGCAGGCGCTGGCCGGCAACGCGGTGATCGCCAAGACCCCCACCGACGGCGGGCTGTGCTGCCTCACCCTCGCCTGCGCGCTGGCCGTCCGGGAAGGGCTGCCGTTCACGCTGGTCAGCGGGGGAGGGGCGGAGCTGTCACCGGTGCTGGTGGCGAGCCGCTCGCTGGGGTGCGTGTCGTTCGTGGGCGGCCGGGACGCGGGCGCCAAGGTGGTGACCTCGCTGGCCGACCTCGGGCGCCGGCACGTGCTGGAGCAGGAGGGGCTCAACTGCTGGGGCGTGTGGGGGTACGGCGACTGGGACCAGCTCACCCGGCAGATCCGCGCGTCCTTCGACTACGGCAAACAGCGGTGCACCGCCTATCCCCGGTTCGTGGTGCAGCGGTCGCTGTTCCACGAGTTCCTGGGGGCGTACCTGGAGGCCGTGGGGTCGCTGCGGTACGGTCACCCGCTCGCGGTCGCCGATCCGGACGACCCGCTGCCGGAGCTGGACTTCGGGCCGCTGATCAACGCCTCGAAGGCCAAGGAACTGGCCGACCAGGTGGACGAGGCGATCGGGCGGGGCGGTGTGCCGATCCACCGGGCGTCCCTCGACGACGGACATTTCCTGCCGGGGCAGGATATTTCCGCATACTTTGCTCCGACCGCCCTGCTCAACCCGCCGCCCTCCTCACCGCTCCACCACGCCGAGCCGTTCGGGCCGGTGGACACGATCGTGCTGGTGGACACCGAGGCGGAGCTGCTGGCCGCCATGAACGCCAGCAACGGCGCCCTGGTCGCCACCCTGTCCTGCGACGAGGAGGAGACCTTCCACCGGCTGGCGCCCGAGGTGCGGGCGTTCAAGGTGGGCCACAACAGGCCGCGCTCGCGCGGCGACCGCGAGGAGTTGTTCGGCGGGCTCGGCGCGTCGTGGCGCGGGGCGTTCGTCGGCGGCGACCTGCTCGTCCGCGCCGCCACCACCGGCCAGGACGGCGACCGCCTGCCGGGCAACTTCCCCAGCTACACGCTGCGTCCCTAGCCGCGCACCGCCCCTGGAAGGCCCCGGAGCCCTGGCCCGAAACCCTGGCCCGAGGCTCTAAAAGGCCCCGAAGCGGGTCGCCGCCAGCAGGACGAGAAAGGTCAGCATGGCGACCCGCATCAACTTCCCGCCGTAGCCCAGCGACGGCCACGACAGATAGGCCAGCCAGCCGATGAACGCGAGCACCGGCAGCACGGCCACGCCGCCGAGCGGATTGGTCACGGCGAACCCCGCCAGCAGCAGGATCACCAGCACGACAGGCGTCAGCCACCGGGGCACCTGGGTGAACAGGAACGTCATCGGCACCGCGCTGCGCTGCTCGACGGCCTTGCGCAGGCCGGTCGCGCCGGGCGTGAAGAACTGCTCGCCCTGGGGCAGCGGGCGGCGCTTGTTGTCAGGGGCCACGGCACAGAGCCTACGGGAGTTCGGGCAACGGCGGCGGTGAGCGCCTCTAGGCTGGTCGAGTGCTCGCCGTGATCCGATACACCGTCCCAGAGTCCCAGTCCCAAGACTTCGTCAAGCAGGGCCACACGATCCTCGACACGTTCGCGGAGCAGCCCGGCTACCAGCGCGGCAGATTGGCCCGCTCGGTAGATGAGCCCAATCTCTGGGCATTGATCACGGAATGGGAGGGCGCCGGGTTCTATCGACGGGCGCTCTCCGCCGCGCGGATGGTGATGTATCCACTGATGATTCTCATGGTCAACGAACCCAGCGCGTACGAGGACGTCTACACGCGGGACGGGGCGTAACATTACTCGCGCGCGAGAGCGGGCGACCGTCCCCTAAGCTGGGATCTCACCGAATTACCCTCGCCGACCTCCAGCCGGAAAGAGAATCAACCAAAATGGCACGACGCAACGACGTCATGGACACCATCGTCAGCCTCGCCAAACGCCGCGGGCTCGTATACCCGTCGAGCGAGATCTACGGCGGATTGCGCGCGTCGTGGGACTACGGTCCACTGGGTGTCGAGCTGAAGAACAACGTCAAGCGGCAGTGGTGGCTGTCGATGGTCCAGTCGCGCGACGACGTGGTGGGCCTCGACTCCTCCGTCATCCTGGCGCCCGAGGTCTGGCGGGCCAGCGGCCACGTCGAGACCTTCACCGACCCGCTCACCGAGTGCCTGTCCTGCCACAAGCGCTTCCGCGCCGATCACCTGATCGAGGCCTACGAGGAGAAGAACGGCAAGACGCCCGAGGGCGGCCTGGCCGACATCACCTGCCCCAACTGCGGCAACAAGGGCACCTTCACCGAGCCCCGGCAGTTCAGCGGCCTGCTGAAGACCTTCCTCGGCCCGGTCGAAGACGAGTCGGGCCTGGCCTGGCTGCGCCCCGAGACCGCGCAGGGCATCTTCATCAACTACCTCAACGTGCAGCAGTCCGCGCGCCGGAAGATCCCGTTCGGCATCGGCCAGATCGGCAAGTCGTTCCGCAACGAGATCACGCCGGGCAACTTCATCTTCCGCACCCGCGAGTTCGAGCAGATGGAGATGGAGTTCTTCGTCAAGCCGGGCACCGACGAGGAATGGCACCAATACTGGATCGACGAGCGCTTCCGCTGGTATTCCGACCTGGGCATCACCAAGGACAACCTGCGGCTCTACGAGCACCCCAAGGACAAGCTGTCCCACTACAGCAAGCGCACCGTCGACATCGAATACCGCTTCGGCTTCACCGGCTCGGAGTGGGGTGAGCTCGAGGGCGTCGCCAACCGCACCGACTTCGACCTGACCGCCCACTCCAAGGCGTCGGGCACCGACCTCAGCTTCTTCGAGCAGGACACCGGGGAGCGCTACGTCCCCTACGTCATCGAGCCGGCGGCCGGTGTCGACCGGGCCACGCTGACGTTCCTCCTCGACGCCTACACCGAGGACGAGGCGCCCAACGCCAAGGGCGTCATGGAGAAGCGCACGGTCATGCGGCTCGACCACCGGCTCGCCCCGGTCAAGGCCGCCGTGCTGCCGCTGTCGCGCAACACCGACCTGTCGCCGAAGGCCCGCGACCTGGCCGCGGCGCTCCGCCGCCGGTGGAACGTGGAGTTCGACGACGCGGGCGCGATCGGCCGCCGCTACCGCCGCCAGGACGAGATCGGCACGCCGTTCTGCATCACGGTCGACTTCGACACGCTGGAGGACCAGGCGGTGACGGTCCGCGAGCGCGACTCGATGAACCAGGAGCGCATCGGCATCGACAACGTCGAGTCCTACCTGCGCCAGCACCTGAACGACTGACCGCCGTTCCGCGTTCGCGCCGGCGTCCGAACGGTTGATCGCCGTTTGAAAAGGCCGCTCGCCGATATCGGCGGGCGGCCTTTCACGCCCTTTTACGGCAAGCCACCCCACCCCTCCCACGGCGCCCGGCGCACGACCCTCCAGGGAGACGCTCCTCCGCCTCACCGGCGCGCCGCCGTGACGCGCGCACGCTTCACCGGCTCCGTGGTCATTCGACGCCGGATACGTCCCAGATCAGAGTGGTCCAATTTTTGACCAGATGTGGCCGCCTTGATTGACAAATCTCCGGCATACGCGGACATTGCGGGCATCTCTAGCGGCAATCGGGGGCTGTTTTTCACGGAGGCGCGATGAAGCGCACGTTCATCATGTTCGCCAGCATGCTTCTGTTACTCACCTCTATCGCCGTCCTCCCTGCCTCGGCTGTGCCGAAGCCTCCGGCCGGGCCCGATGGCGTGTTCGTCTACACCGGCGAGCTCTCCGCCGACCAACTGGCCAAGCTCGTCGCCTCGGGCGTGGACCGCGAGGAGATGCGGATCGTCAAGCGGGCCGACGGCAAGGTCACCGTCGAGGTGATCCTGGCCGCCGCGATGGCCGCCACGCTCGCCGAGCAGGGTGTCACCCTGCGCGCCCAGACCTCGGCGGCCCGGGCGGCGCAGCAGCAGGACGGGGTCTTCAAGCGGTACGCGGGCGCGGGCGGCATCCGCGAGGAGATCGTCGCCGCCGCCAACGCCAAGCCGGGCATCGCCAAGGTCGTCAACCTCGGCAACAGCCTCAACGGCACGCCGATCACCGCGATCAAGGTGACCAAGAACGCCCGGAGCCTGGCCGACGGCAAGCGCCCGGCCATGCTGTACTCGGCCGCCCAGCACGCCCGCGAGTGGATCACACCCGAGATGGTGCGGCGGCTGCTGCACCACTTCCTCAACGGCTACGGGACCGACGCCGAGCTGACCCGGATCGTGAACACCACCGAGTTGTGGTTCATGCCGGTCGCCAACCCCGACGGCTACGACTACACCTTCACGCCCGGCAACCGGCTGTGGCGCAAGAACCTGCGGGACAACGACGGCGACGGCCAGATCACCAGCGCCGACGGCGTCGACCCCAACCGAAACTTCGCCTACAAGTGGGGCTACGACGACGAGGGCTCCTCGAGCCTGCCCTCCAGCCAGACCTACCGCGGCCGGGCGCCGCAGTCCGAGCCGGAGACCGTGGCGTACGACAACCTCACCAAGCGGGTGCGGTTCACGTACCTGCTGAACTACCACTCCGCGGCCATGCTGCTCCTGTACGGGATCGGCTGGCAGCAGGCCACCCCGTCGCCCGACGACCTGATCTTCGAGGCCATGCTGGGTGACGACGCCACCCCGGCGGTGCCGACGTACGACCCGGACATCGGAGCCGAGCTCTACACCACCAACGGCGAGACCGACGGGCACATGACCAACGTCCGCAAGATCATGTCGATCACGCCCGAGATGTCCACGTGCGAGTCGGCGGCCGAGAAGTACCCGGACGACGAGTGGACGCTCGAGACCTGCGCGGGCGGGCTCGGGTTCACCTTCCCCGACGACGAACGGCTCATCCAGGAGGAGTTCCTCATGAACGTCCCCCTGGCCGTCGCCGCGGCCAAGTCCGTGCAGACGCCGGACCGGCCCGTCTCGGTCGTCGGGCGCACGGTGCCCGACTTCGCGCCGGACTCCTTCACCCTCTCGTACGGCGACCCGCAGCCCGTGGCCGTCACGGCCCGCCGGTCGCTGCAGACCAAGGTGCTGCGCTTCCGCATCAACAACGGCCCGACGCAGACCAGGCCACTGAGCGAGTGGAAGGGCGGCGAGCGGTACGGCGACGAGAACGACCTGTACTTCGCCGAGTACCGCGCCACCGTCAGCGGCGCGAGACCGGGTGACAAGGTCGAGGTCTGGTTCCAGGGCTTCAAGCCCGGCGCCGGCGTCGTTTCCAGCTCGCACTTCACCTACCGGCTGGCCAAGGACTCCGCGGCCAAGGTGCTGGTGGTGGCCAACGAGGACTACACCGGCTTCAACCCGGACTACCCGCCCTCGGTGACCGCGCCCAAGTACGCCACCAAGTACCGCCAGGCCCTGCAGGCCGCCGGCTACGCCTCCGAGACGTGGGACGTGGACGCCCAGGGCGTGCCGCACCACCTCGGCGTGCTGTCGCACTTCAAGGCCCTGGTGTGGGAGCTGGGCGACAACCGGCTGTCGATGGACCAGCAGGACGTGGTCACCGTGACCCCGCTCGGCAACCTCCCCGACGCCGACGTCAAACGGTCGCAGCAGGACCTGACCATCTCCGTCCGCGACTACCTCAACGAGGGAGGCAAACTCCTCTACACCGGCGAGACGGCCGGCTACTACGGCATTCTCGACACGATCGTCGGCGGCATCTACTACGGCATCGACGGCAACCCCGACGGCGACTGCGTGGTCACCACCATCCAGGGCCTGTTCGACGAGTGCCTGCTGCTGGCCGACGACTTCACCCAGTACTACATGGGCCTCGCCGGGCGCATCCCGCGGGCCGCCCCGAGCGGCTTCACCGGCACTGGCCCGCTGGCGGGCATCAGCGGCACGTTCGGCGGTCCCGCCACGGTGGACAACCCGCTGAACGAGGCCGGGGTGCTGCTGCCCATGGGGACGGACTTCCCGCGGTTCACCGGCACACCGGCGGCGGACTACCAGCTCGGCACGCCGGGGCCGTTCGACCCCATCGAGGGCCAGTGGTACGTGGCCGGGGCGCACGCCGACGACTCGTACATGCGGCTGACCAGGACGGTCAACCTGGGGTCCGTGACGGCGGCGCAGCAGCCGCGGCTCGCCTTCCAGCTCTCCTTCGACACCGAGCCCGGCTATGACAACGTCATCGTCGAGGCCCACACCGTCGGCCAGGACAACTGGACCACGCTGCCCGACCTCAACGGCGGCACGGACACCGGCGTGCCGACCGAATGCGAGGCGGGGTTCTACCTGGCCGAGCACCCGTGGCTGGAGCACTACCTGACCGGCGGCAACCCCTGCACGGCGAGCGGCAGCACGGGCTCGTGGAACCGGTTCACCGGGGACTCGGGCGGCTGGCAGCAGGTGGCCTTCGACCTGTCCGCGTACGCGGGGCAGCAGGTCGAGGTGTCGATCAGCTACGTGACCGACCCCAGCACCGGCGGCGTGGGCGCGTTCGTCGACGACACCCGGGTCACCACCACGGGCGGCGTCGTCGAGGCCGAGGGCTTCGAGGCGGGGCTCGGGCCGTGGGCGATCCCCGGACCTCCGGCGGGCAGCCCGACCGGCGGCGGCGACTTCGTCCGGGCCCAGGCCGACAAGACGGCGGCCGTGACCACCAAGGACACGGTGCTGCTGGGCTTCGGGCTCGAACAACTCGGCAACGACGCTGAACGGAACGCGGCCCTTCGCAAGATGATCCGCTACCTGATCGGCTGACCACCACACGGGACGGCCACCTCCGCAGGGGGTGGCCGTCCTTCTGGGTGAGGTACGGCCGGCGGCCGAGCGGACGGGCCATGGTCGTCCGTTCGTGCGGGCCGTTGGGTCGGGGGCGGTTGGTCGTCCGGGCTGGGGGCTGGGTCGGCGGGTGTGTTCCGAGGGGTCGGTCAGGTGAGGTGGCGGCCGAACCAGTCGAGGACGCGGTCGTACGCCTGCGCCGCCGCCTCCGCGTTGTACCGCTGTCCCGTGTCGTTGAAGAACGCGTGCCCCACCCCGGGGAACGTGACGATCTCGTGCGTCAGCCCCGCCTTCTCCAGGGCGGCCCTGGCGGCGTCCCTGGTGGCGTTGACCCGGTCGTCCTGCTCGGCGTACACCCCCATCACGGCCGCCTTGGTCCCGGCCATGTCGGCGTTGTCCGGCAGCGGGCCGTAGAACGGGACGGCCGCCGCCAGACGGGGCTCGGCGGAGGACAGCAGCAGCCAGGTCATGCCGCCGCCGAAGCAGAAGCCCGTCATGCCGAGCTTCGCCC
This sequence comes from Nonomuraea sp. NPDC050643, assembly GCF_040654715.1. Lineage (NCBI taxonomy): Bacteria > Bacillati > Actinomycetota > Actinomycetes > Streptosporangiales > Streptosporangiaceae > Nonomuraea > Nonomuraea sp. NPDC050643. The sequence continues at coordinate 39,206 of NZ_JBFAIM010000006.1, forward strand.
CCTCGGCCCGGTTGGAGAGCTCGCCCACCGCCGCCTTCATGTCGGCCACGAACCGCTCGGGCGCGATCTCCCCGAGCTTGGCCGTGGCCTGCGCGGTGTCGGCGAACGTCGCCGTGCCGCCCTCGCGGGACAGCAGGTCGAGGGCCAGGGCCGAGAAGCCGCCGGCGGCCAGGCGGCCGGAGACCGAGCGGATGTGGTCGGTGAGGCCGCGGTTCTCGTGGATGACCAGCACCGCGCCCTTCGGCTCCGCGGCGGCGGCCCAGGCGCCCTGGAGCGTCGTGCCCTCGGGGCCGGGAAACGTGATCGCCTCCGTGGGCAGCGGCGACGGTCCGGCGGGGCCGGCCGTGGCGGTGGGCGTGCCGGCCGGGGGAGAGGTCGCGGGGGAGGTCCCCGAAGCGGTGGGGGCGGCGGTCTCTGACGGCGCGCCGCACGCCGCGAGCAGGGCTGTGGCCGCGGGCAGGCCCAGGCCGAGCAGGGCGAGCCGCCGCAGCGCCTCGCGGCGGGGGATCAGGCCGTCCACGTGGTCGAGGGCGACCTCTTCTGCGAGATAGCGCTGGATGGGCGTCATGTCGGAGGTCTAACCCTCCGGACCGAAAAATCGTGTAAAGGCGGCGGTTACGCGGGCTTTCGCGGTCGCTTGATGACATTCGTCCTAAGCCGATACGAGGGACGAGGAGAACATGCGTACATCACGTTTCGCTCTTGTGTTGCTGGCGACGGCCGCGGCGCTCATGACCGGAAGCGCCGCGTTCGCCGATCCTGACCCGACCGCGCTGGAGCTGAGGCTGGTCGTGGACGACTGCCCCCTCAAGGACGTGCAGCCATGACCGACCCGGCACTGCTCGAGCGGGCCCTGTTCGAGGTCAAGCGGGTGATCGTCGGGCAGGACCAGATGGTCGAGCGGCTGCTCGTGGCGGTGCTCGCCAAGGGGCACTGCCTGCTCGAAGGCGTTCCCGGCATCGCCAAGACGCTGGCCGCCGAGACCATGGCGAAGGTCGTCGGGGGCACCTTCGCCCGCATCCAGTTCACGCCCGACCTGGTGCCCGCCGACATCGTCGGCACCAGGATCTACCGGCCCTCGACCGAGACGTTCGACGTCGAGCTGGGGCCGGTCATGGTCAACCTGCTGCTCGCCGACGAGATCAACAGGGCGCCCGCCAAGGTGCAGTCCGCCCTGCTGGAGATCATGGCCGAGCGGCAGGTCAGCATCGGCGGCGTCACCCACCAGGTGCCGAGGCCGTTCCTGGTGCTGGCCACGCAGAACCCGATCGAGTCCGAAGGCGTCTACCACCTGCCCGAGGCGCAGCGCGACCGCTTCCTCATGAAGATCGATGTGGACTATCCCTCCGAATCGGAGGAGCTGGCGATCGTCTACCGCATGAGCGTGGACCCGCCGGCGCCGCACGCCGTCCTCGACCCGGCGCACGTGGTCGCGCTGCAGCGCCGCGCCGAGGAGGTCTTCGTCCATCACGCGGTCGCCGAGTACGCCGTCCGTCTCGTGTACGCCACCCGCGACCCCGACCGGTACGGGGTGGAGGACGTACGGCGGCTGCTGGCGTTCGGGGCCAGCCCCAGGGCCACGCTCGGCCTGCTGGCGGCCGGCCGCGCGCTGGCGCTCATGCGGGGGCGCGACTACGTGCTGCCCGAGGACGTACGGGACCTGGCCCACGACGTCATGGCCCACCGGCTGGTGCTGTCGTTCGACGCGCTCGCCGACGGGGTCATGCCCCGGCAGATCGTGGACCGGGTGCTGGCCGCCGTACCGATGCCGATCATCGCCCCGCAGCAGCAGGAAGCCGTGGCATGAAGCCGTACCTGATAGCGGAGCCCGCGCTGCGCAGGCTGGAGCTGACGATCACCAGGAGGCTGGATGGGCTGCTGCAGGGCGAGCACCTCGGGCTGGTGCCAGGTCCGGGGAGCGAGCCGGCGGAGTCGCGGGCGTACCAGCCGGGGGACGACGTGCGGCGGATGGACTGGAACGTCACCGCCCGCACCAACGAGCCGCACGTGCGGGATCTGGTCGCCGACCGTGAGCTGGAGATCTGGGCCCTGCTCGACGCCACCGCCAGCATGGACTTCGGGACCGCGGCGATGGAGAAGCGGGAGCTGGCCCTGTCCGCCCTGGCCGCGGTCGGCTTCCTCACCCAGCGGACCGGCAACCGGATCGGCACCCACCTGCTGCACGGCGGCGGCGTCAGGACGTTGCCCGCCAGGACGGGCCGGCCGCACCTGATGGCGCTGCTGCAGGCGGCGTTCGCGCTGCCCCGCACCCCGCCGGGGGTGAGCGAGCCGCTGATCGGCGTGGCGGCCGACCAACTGGGCCGGGTCGTCCGCCGCCGTGGCCTGGTCGTGGTCGTGTCGGACTTCCTCGACGCGCCCGAGACCTGGGAGCTGCCGCTGCGCCGGCTCACCGCCCGGCACCAGGTGCTGGCGGTGGAGGTGCTGGACCCGCGCGAGCTGAGCCTGCCGGACGTGGGGATCCTGACGCTGATCGACCCGGAGACGGGACGGCGGCGCGAGGTCGCCACCGGCAGCGCCCGGCTGCGCCGCAGGTACGCCGAGGCGGCGGCCGAACAGCGCGACGCCATCGGGCAGGCGCTGCGCCGGGCGGGGGCGACGCACCTGCGGCTGCGTACGGACCGGGACTGGGTGCGCGACCTGGTCCGCCACGTCATGAGGCAGCGCCGCCTGGCCACGCTGGCCGCCAGCCCGGCCATGCCCAGAGCCCCGGGCGGCCCACCCTCAGGCCCACCCTCGGGCCCACCCTCAGGCGGAGGTGACGTCGCGTGACCCTCATCGCGCCGCTCTGGTTGCTGCTGCTCGTCCCCGTGGCCCTGCTCGCCCTGTCCTACGTGGTCATGGCACTGCGCAGCAGGACCTCGTACGCCGTCCGCTTCACCAACCTCGACCTGCTGGACCGGGTCGCGCCCCGGCGGCCAGGCTGGCGCAGGCACGTGCCGGCGGCGGCGCTGCTGCTCATGTTCGCGCTGCTGGTGGTCGGGTTCGCCCGGCCGACGGCCGAGGTGCAGGTGCCGAGGGAGCGGGCCACGATCATGGTGGCGTTCGACGTGTCCGCGTCGATGGGCGCGACCGACGTGGCCCCGAACCGGTTCGAGGCGGCCAAGCAGGCGGCCAGGCAGTTCGTCCAGGGGCTGCCGGAGCGGTTCAACCTGGGCCTGGTGTCGTTCTCGTCCAGCGCCTCGGTCGCCGTGCCGCCCACCGTCGACCGGCGGGTGGTCATGGACGCGCTCGACCGGCTGAGCACCGCGTCGGGCACCGCCATCGGCGAGGCCGTCTTCTCCTCCCTGGAGGCCATCGCCGCGCTCGACTCGGAGGAGGAGGCGCCACCGGCGCACATCGTGCTGCTGTCCGACGGCTCCAACACCACCGGACGCACGGTGAGCGACGCCGCGGCCGAGGCGTCCTCCAGGGGTGTCCCGGTCACGACCATCGCCTACGGCACGGCGGACGGCACGATCAGCCTGTCGGGCCGTGAGGTCCCGGTGCCGGTGGACGGGCCCGCGCTGCGCGGCCTGGCCGAGTCGGCGGGCGGCGGCTTCTACGAGGCGGCCAGTGGCGATGAGCTGCAGGCGGTCTACGAGGACATCGGCACGTCGGTCGGCTACCGCACCGAACGTCAGGAGATATGGCAGTGGTTCGTGGGGGCGGGACTGATCTTCGCGCTGATCGCGGCGGCGACGTCGATGCTGTGGTTCTCGAGGCTGCCATGAGGGGGCTCGGCGACCCGCGCGGTCCGGAGTTCCTGACCCTGCCCCTCGGCGCCCGCCAGGAGAGCGCCCAGAACGGGACACCGCGCCTCCCGGCCACGCCGTCGCAGCCGCGGCTCCCCCCTGTGACGCCGCCGCAGCCGCGATTCCCTCCGGTGCCGCCGCCGCAGCCCCGGCGGGACACCCCGCCGGGGCCCGGGAGCCCGCACAGGGGGCGCCTGCTGGTGGCCGCCGCGCTCGTCGCGGCGCTCACCGGGGCGGCGGCGGGCGTGGCGGGGGCCCGGCTCTCCGAGGGGTCCGAGCCGGCCCCCGCCGCCGCCCTCCCCCGCGTGTCCCCGGACCCGTCGGCGAGCCTGTCCGGGCTGAGCGCGACGGCGGCCCGGGTGCTGCCCAGCGTCGTCTCCATCGAGAGCGGCAGCTCGGGCGGGTCCGGGTTCGTGGTGGACGACCGCGGCCACATCCTCACCAACGCCCACGTGGTCAGGGGCAGCGACCAGGTGACGGTCGTGCTGAGCGACGGCAGCCGCCTGAGCGCCCGGGTGATCGGCGAGGACGACGACGAGGACCTGGCCGTGCTGGAGGTGAACTACCCGCGGGACCTGACGCCCGCCACGCTCGGCAGGTCGTCGGACCTGTCCGTGGGCGATCAGGTGCTCGCCATCGGCTCGCCGCTCGGCCTGTCGGGCACGGTCACCGCCGGCATCGTCAGCGCGCTGGACAGGGAGGTACGGCTGGGCGGCGCACGGCGTACGGCGGTGCAGACGGACGCGTCCATCAACCCCGGCAACTCGGGCGGCCCGCTGGTCAACGCCCGCGGCGAGGTCGTGGGGGTGAACACCGCGATCGCGAGCGGCCGGGGCGGCGGGAACATCGGCATCGGCTTCGCCATCCCCATCGACCGGGCCGCGCCCATCGCGGAACGTATCATCCGAAATTAGGGTGCAGGGCATGCGACTGCTGGTGGTGGAGGACGAGGAAGACCTGGTCGACGCGTTGCGCGTCGGTCTCGTCCGGGCCGGGTACGCGGTGGACGTCGCCTACGACGCCCCGGCGGCCCACGAGAAGTTGCAGGTCAACACGTACGACCTGGTCCTGCTCGACCTGAACCTGCCGGGCGGCGACGGCTTCCAGCTCTGCCGTACGGTGCGGTCGGGGGGCCAGGGCGTGCGGATCATCATGGTGACCGCCCGCGACCGGCTGGACGACCGCGTGCGCGGGCTCGACGAGGGGGCCGACGACTACCTGGTCAAGCCGTTCGCCTTTCCCGAGCTGCTGGCCCGGGTGCGCGCGCTGCTGCGCAGGGACGCCGGCGGCGGCACCTCCGTGCTCGAGGTGGGCGGCCTGCGGATCGACACCGCGCGGCTGGAGGTGTCGCTGGACGGCCGGTCGCTGGCCCTCACCCCCAAGGAGTACGGCGTGCTGCACTACCTGATGACCAGGCCGGGGCACGTCGTGTCCGCCGAGGAGCTGCTCGAGCACGTCTGGGACGAGCACACCGACCCGTTCACCAGCACCGTGCGCGTCACGGTCGGCAACCTGCGCCGCAAGCTGCAGGAGGACGGCCTGATCGAGACCGTGATCAGCCGGGGCTACCGGCTCAAGGAGCCGACATGATCCACACCATCCGCTTCCGGATCACCGTGCTGTACTCGGGCCTGCTGTTCGTGCTGGCCACGTTCGTGCTCGGCGGCATCTACTTCGCGGTCTCCAAGACGACGGACGAACGCCCGTACACGACGCGGTACGCCAAGACCTACAACGGCGGCCAGTACGTCGGCAGGCAGGAAGTGGTCTTCGTCGAGGAGGTCGAGAACGCGGTCAACGTCGAGACGCTGGCCACGCTGCGCAACTATTCGCTGCTCACCCTGGCCGGCCTCTACGTCGCCAGCCTGGGCATCGGCTGGGTGCTGGCCGGCCGGGTGCTGCGTCCCGTACGGTCGATCACCCGTACGACGGAGGAGATCCAGGCCACGGACCTGGCCCGGCGCATCGAGCTGCACGGGCCGCGCGACGAGCTGAAGGACCTGGCCGACACCATCGACACCATGCTCGACCGCTTGGAGGAGGGGTTCCGCGCGCAGCGCCAGCTCATCGACGACGCCTCGCACGAGCTGCGCAGCCCGCTGACCATCATCAGGGCGAACGTGGACGCCGTGCTCGCCGACCCCCAGGCCAGCGAGGAGGAGCGGACCAGGGCCGTGGTCATCGTGGACCGCGCGACCACCCGCATGACCCGGCTGGTGGAGGACCTGCTCGCCACCGCCAGGCGGCAGGGCACCGCGTTCGCCGACGCCGACCTCGACCTGTCCAGGGTGGTGGGGGAGGCGTGCGAGGAGCACGTGACCCCGGCCGCCGACAGGGACGTCACCCTCGTCCGCGACCTGGGGCGCGGGCTGGACATGACCGGCGACGCCGACGCGCTGCGCCGCGCGGTGGCCAACCTGCTGTCCAACGCCGTGCGCTTCTCGCCGCCCGGCGGCACGATCAGGGCTGCGGCGGGCAGGTCGGACGGCTGGCTGTGGGCGGCCGTCCGCGACGACGGGCCGGGGCTGCGCGAGGCCGACCAGGCGCGGGTGTTCGACCGCTTCTGGCGCGGCGACTCCAGCCGCCGCGACCGGCACACGGGCCTCGGCCTGGCGATCGTCCGCCAGATCGTGGAGTCGCACGGGGGCCGGGTGGCGGTGTTCTCGAGACTCGGGCAGGGGGCGACATTCGTCCTGTGGCTGCCCCCGCGTGACGGTGTGCCCGGATCGCCACCCGAGGACAATCCTCTCGCTTGAACCACACGGTGATCTCGGACGTGTGGAGGGATAAAGGGAGGCATGTTCATGCTCACACGTCGTACGTTGATCACCAGAGGTGGCGCCGCGGGCGCAGGAGCCGTGTTCCTGTGGCCGCGCTCGGCCGAGGCCGGCACCGCGGGTCCGGCACTGGCCAAGACCAAGAGCATTCCGCTGGGCGGCGGCAGGATCATCAAGGGCAAATACGTGATCACCCAGCCGAGCAAGGGCGTCTACCGCTGCTTCAGCGCCAAGTGCACCCACCAGGGCTGCGCCGTGGCGAGCGTGAGCCGGGGCACGATCAACTGCCCGTGTCACGGCAGCAGGTTCAGCGCCTCCACCGGCGCGGTGGTGCAGGGCCCCGCCAAGAAGCCGCTCGCCCGTAAGAAGATCAAGGTCTCGAAGGGGGTCATCCGGCTCGCGTGAGCCGCTCTGCTCGCCTGGCGCACACCGCCCGGGTGATGAGGAAGGCGAGCACCGGCAGCACGAAGACGGCCACCCGCAGCACGGCCACGATCAGCTCGTAGGTGCTCTGAGGCACCGTCAGCAGCGCGGCGGGCGCGGGTGGCGGCTGCGGCAGCCCCGGGGCCGTGTGCATCGGGGGCGGGGCTGCCGACACCCACATGCCCGCCCACAGCACGGTGAAGAACGTGATCACCGCGGCGCCCAGCGCCGTGCGCACCGGGGCCTGCGACGGCCGGTCCAGCAGGTGGTGGTAGCCGTCGGCGCCGGTGTAGCGGCGCTCGACGAACGGATAGAGGAACAGCGCGCCGAAGAAGACCAGCAGGATCAGCGGGGGTATCCAGAGCCCGATCTGCAGCACGTACCCGCCGATCGGGATCTCCCACGCGGGGACCAGCCGCTGCGCGCCGTCCAGCACTCCGGCGTACCAGAACGGCTGCGCCGACGGCGGTGCCGCGCCCGGCCGGTACGCGCCGTGCTCCCACACCGGGTTGACCCGCACGAACGTGGCCAGCAGCGCGATGAACCCGATCGTGAACAGCGCGGTGGCGCCGTTCTTGACGGCGAAGTAGGGGAAGAACGGCCCGCCGGTGACCGTGTTCTCGCCGGCGGCCGTCGCGCGGCGCTCGGTGTGCTTCTGCCGCCACGTGAGGATCAGCGCGTGCAGCGGCACCACCGCCAGCAGGATGCCGGGCACCAGCAGCACGTGGGCGACGAACACGCGCGGGATGACCTGGCCGGGGAACGCGCCGTCGAAGACGAAGGCCGACAGGTACGTCCCCACCAGCGGGATCGACAGCAGCAGCGCGTCCGCCTGCTTCAGCCCCGACATCGCGAGCTGGTCGCCGGGCAGCGAGACCCCCAGGAACGACTCGAACAGGGCCAGCCCGAACAGCACCACGCCCAGCATCCACGTCAGCTCACGCGGCTTCCTGAAGGCGCCGGTGAAGAAGACGCGGCACATGTGGGCCACGATCGCCAGCACGAACACCGTCGCCGACCAGTGGTGCAACTGGCGCATCAGCAGCCCGCCGCGCACCTCGAGGCTGAGCTCCACGACCGACTCGTAGGCCACGTCCGGATTCGGCTTGTAGAACAGCGTCAGGAACGTCCCCGTGAGCAGCAGCAGCACGAACGAGTACAGCGCCAGCTCGCCCAGCAGGAACGACCAATGGCTCGGGAACAGTTTGCGCAACTGCGGCCGGAGCCAGCGCCCGAAAGGCAGCCGGTCGTCGAGGTAGATCAGTGAATCACGCGCGGCCTTGGCCGAACCGGCGACGATCTGGGCGCGCCGCCTGGGCTTGGTAGGAGTGGCCATGGGGGCCTCCTGGTGGGGGTGTGAACCGATTGTGCACCCAACCTGGACCTTTCTCAAGAATTGGTTTATACCAATTGGTCTAATCCAATTTTCGGTTGTTCGGCCGTATAATTGGATTAGACCTGTGGTACCCCGTCTACCTGCACAAACGTTGACTTAAGCGAGGAGTGAAGTTTCATCATCAATTCCACCGGTAGAGTCCGGGACAGAGGCGTTGATTGGAGCAGTGGTGGGAAAGTATGTTTACGACTTCACCGAGGGCAACAGGAATCTCAAAGATCTTCTCGGCGGTAAGGGTGCGAACCTCGCCGAAATGACCAACCTCGGTCTGCCCGTTCCCCCTGGATTCACGATCACCACCGACGCCTGCCGCCACTATCTGGCGGAAGGCGCCACGCCGGACGGCCTCGACAAGGAGGTCGCCGAGCATCTGGACGCACTCGAATCCGAGATGGGCAGGAAGCTCGGGCAGGCCGACGACCCCCTTCTCGTCAGCGTGCGCTCGGGGGCGAAGTTCTCCATGCCGGGCATGATGGAGACGGTCCTCAACATCGGGCTGAACGACGAGTCCGTGCACGGGCTGGCCAAGCAGGCCGGCGGCAACGAGCGCTTCGCCTGGGACTCCTACCGCAGGCTCATCCAGATGTTCGGCAAGACCGTGCTGGGGATCGACGGCGACCTGTTCGAGCAGGCGCTCGACGACCTGAAGGGCCGGCGCCAGGACACCGATCTCGACGCGGGCGAGCTGCAGCGGCTGGTCGACACGTACAAGGGGATCGTCCGCGAGCAGACCGGCAGGGACTTCCCGACCGACCCCCGCGAGCAGATGCGCCTGGCCGTCATGGCCGTCTTCGACTCCTGGAACGCCCCGCGCGCCATCCTCTACCGCCGCCAGGAACGCATCCCCGCCGACCTCGGCACCGCCGTGAACATCATGGCCATGGTCTTCGGCAACTACGGCGACGACTCCGGCACCGGCGTCGCCTTCACCCGTGACCCCGGCTCCGGTCGGCAGGGCATCTACGGCGACTACCTGCAGAACGCCCAGGGCGAGGACGTGGTGGCCGGCATCCGGAACACGATCCCGCTCGAGGATCTGGAGCGTCTCGACAAGAACTCCTACGACCAGCTCGTACGGATCATGGAGACCCTCGAGAACCACTACAAGGACCTGTGCGACATCGAGTTCACGATCGAGCGCGGCAAGCTCTGGATGCTGCAGACGCGGGTCGGCAAGCGTACGGCGGCGGCGGCGTTCTGCATCGCCACCCAGCTCGTGGACCAGGGCCTGATCACGCTCGACGAGGCCGTCACCCGCGTCACCGGCGACCAGCTCGCCCAGCTCATGTTCCCCCGCTTCGACGGCGACGCCTCGAAGAAGAAGATCGCCAAGGGGATGAACGCCTCCCCGGGCGCGGCGGTCGGCAAGGCCGTGTTCTCCTCGGAGCGGGCGGTGGAGCTGGCGGAGCAGGGCGAGGACGTCATCCTCGTCCGCCGCGAGACCAACCCCGACGACCTGGCCGGCATGATCGCCGCCAGGGGCATCCTGACCAGCCGGGGCGGCAAGACCTCCCACGCCGCCGTGGTGGCGCGCGGGATGGGCAAGACGTGCGTGTGCGGGGCGGAGGAGCTGGAGGTCTCGACGTCCGCGCGTACGTTCACCGCGCCCGGCGGCGTGGTGGTCTCCGAGGGCGACGTCATCTCCATCGACGGCACGACCGGCGAGGTCTTCCTCGGCGAGGTGCCGGTCGTGGACTCGGCCGTGGTCGAATACTTCGAGGGCGCCGAGCCGGACGACGACCTCGTCCGCGCGGTGGACCGGATCATGCGCCACGCGGACGGGATGCGCAGGCTGGGCGTGCGGGCCAACGCCGACACCCCGGAAGACGCGGCCAGGGCCCGCCGCTTCGGCGCGCAGGGCATCGGGCTGTGCCGTACGGAGCACATGTTCCTGGGCGAGCGGCGTCAACTGGTGGAGGACCTCGTCCTGGCGACGACGGACGAGGAGCGCCAGACCGCTCTGGACGCGCTGGAGCCCCTCCAGCAGGCCGACTTCATCGGGATATTCCAGGCTATGGACGGCGACCCTGTCACCATCCGCCTCATCGACCCGCCCCTGCACGAATTCCTCCCCGACATCGTGGACCTGTCGGTCAAGGCCGCCATGGACGAGGCCACGGACAAGGACCACAAGCTGCTGGCGGCGGTCAAGCGCCTGCACGAGCAGAACCCCATGCTGGGGCTGCGCGGCGTACGCCTCGGTCTGGTGATCCCTGGCCTGTTCACGATGCAGGTCAGGGCCATCGCCCAGGCGGCCAAGGAGGTGCCCGGGGCGCGGCCGGAGATCATGATTCCGCTGGTGGCGGCCGTACAGGAGTTGGAGGCCGTCAAGGAGGACGCCGTCAAGATCCTCGCGGAGGCCGGCGTGGAGGCCCTGATCGGCACCATGATCGAGGTCCCCCGAGCGGCCCTCACGGCCGCCCAGATCGCGGAGGCCGCCGAGTTCTTCTCGTTCGGCACCAACGACCTGACCCAGATGGCCTGGGGCTTCTCCAGGGACGACGTGGAGGCCGCCTTCTTCTCCCGCTACCTGGACCTCGGCATCTTCGGCGTCTCCCCCTTCGAGACCCTGGACAGGGAGGGCGTGGGCCGCCTGGTGCGGATCGCGGTGGAGGAGGGCAGGGCGGCCCGGCCGGACCTGCACCTGGGCATCTGCGGCGAGCACGGCGGCGACCCGGACTCGGTCCACTTCTGCCACGAGGTGGGCCTGGACTACGTCTCCTGCAGCCCGTTCCGCATCCCGGTGGCCCGCCTCGAAGCCGGCCGAGCCGCCCTCGCCGAATCCGACTCCGACACCCGCTGACCCGGCGTTGCCGCCGGAAGAAAACGCAAGGCCCTCACCCAGGGGCGCTACGCGCCATTCGACGACTCGACCCTGCCCCCAGGAACCCCCGAAAACCCCACGGTGACCTGGCTACACGGTGGGCCGACGAACACCCGCCCCGAGCGGTCCTCGCCACCGCTCGGGCGCGCCCATCCGGGGCTCGCGGCTCCGCCCCGAGCCCCGAGGCCAGAGGGCTCCCAGCCCTCTCGCGCTCTCCCAGCAGTCAGCCGAACCCCGCCTCGCTGACTATCCTGACCTGGGGTTCGCCATCCATCCTGGCCCCGGGCGGCCGCACCGGCGACAGCAGGACGGTCGTTTGACCACTGTCCGACATTGGCCGGGCGCGCGGACAATTCTGACATAAACGTCCGGACAATTCCCGCCTGTTGCTCCGGACGATTCTGATATAACTAGCTGGACAGTCCTGATATTGAGGGGTCCGATGGATCAAGATGCGCTCGTCCCACGGCATCTGATCGACGTGATCTGCCAGCGCCTCGCCACACGGCCGGTCATCGTCCTCACGGGCCCTCGGACGATCGGGAAGAGCACTCTGCTCAACACCTGCGCCCGCAAGCATCAGGTTCCGGTCATCGACCTGGACAGCCCGCCGGTACGCCGGCAGGTCGCAGAAGACCCCACTCATTTCGCAGGTGGTCCGCTGGAACCGGTCTGCATCGACGAGTTCCAGCACGTGCCGGAGATCCTCTCCGCCATCAAAGCGGAGCTCAACGTCGACCTGCGACCCGGCCGGTACATTCTCACGGGTTCAACCCGCTACAGCGCGCTTCCGCGCCTCGGTCAGGCGCTCACCGGGCGCGCGCACATCATGACCGTGTGGCCGTTGTCTCAGGGTGAGCTCACAGGTCATCGAGAGACGTTCCTTGACGCGATGTTCGCCGATCCCGGTGCCTTGGTGACGGCGATCCCCTCGAAGACCACGCGTGCCGAATACGAGCGCATGATCCTCACCGGAGGCTTCCCGATGGTGTTGGACCTGCCTGACGCCGAACGCGGTCACTGGTACAAGGATTTCGTGGACATGGTGATCGACCGGGACGTACTGGAGATCAGGAAGGTCAGGCAGCGGCACGTTCTGCCGCTCATCCTGCGTCACCTTGCCGCGCGCACGGCGAGCGTCGCCAACGCCGCCGACATCGCCCAGCAGGTGGGCCTCGAGCAGCGTCTGGTCGGCGATTTCATTTCGTTGCTGGAGTCGGTGTTCCTCGTGCATCGGCTCGACGCCTACAGCCGGACCCTGAGCGGCAAGGTCGGCCGATCGCCGAAGGTTCACCTGATCGACAGCGGGCTCGCCGCGCACCTCCTCGGCATCAGCCAGCGCAAGCTGAATCGACGTGACTCCGCGACGCTGACCGAGTTCGGCAAAGTGGTCGAGACATTCGTGGTGAACGAACTGGTCAAGCAGGCGGGCTGGGCCGAATCCGTCGTGCGGTTCGGCCACTTCCGTACTCGTGATCAGCGAGAGGTGGACCTGGTCGTCGAGTCCGGCGAAGGTGAGGTGATCGGTGTCGAGGTCAAGGCGAAATCCTCGATCGAGGAGGCCGACTTCCGTGGCCTGCGCATGCTACGCGACCACCTTGGCGACGCCTTCGTGGGCGGGGTCCTGCTGAATCTCGGTCAGCAGTCGTTCAGACATGACGACAGACTCTTCGTGATGCCCGTGGACCGGCTGTGGACCCCATCCCCCACCTCCTGGAGCGCGGCATGATCGTCCGCATGGTGTGCGTACCGCGCGATGAGTGGTCGTTTACCATGGCGCGGGAGCCGGCCCGATTCGGTACGGCCCAAGTGAAGGGCGTATCCGGCATCGCGCACGCGGCGGTTGACGGCGGGACGTTGTGCGGCATTCCCGAGCAGCAGATCACCCGTTACCGGCACCTGTTCGATCCTCGGGCCCGCCGGGCATGCCGGGACTGCCGCCGGCGGGCCGACGCCGCCCCGACGCGGCCATGCGTGCAGGAACGCCTGCACAACAGGATTCAGGAGGCCGCTCAGGGACGCGCCCGCGACGATCTGCTGGCCGCACTTTCCAAAGGCGCAGAAGTCGCCTTGTGGATCAACGGTCCATCGACCACCCTGACGAGGAACCACGCGAGGGTGGAGGAGCTGACCGACGGCGCAGGGTCCGTTGCCGATGCTCTCAACGCCACGATGTCGATCGTCTTGGCGTGCGTCGAAGACGGGCCTTGGCGGTTCGTCGTGGTCCTGCCGCAGGACGGCGATCGCCCGCTCGTCGCACGCGGCCCGCGCGGCTCTCACTGATACGTGCAACACCTTGGATCAGACCCGCTCGGTGGGGAGTGGGTTGGGTAGGAGGAGTGCTCCGAGTGCCAGCCCGATCAGTCCGGCGATGACCGGTGCGCCGGTCCACAGCTCGGGCACGGTCGGCAGGCCGCCCCCCGCGACCGAGGCGACCCCGAGGTACAGCGACCAGGTGGCGAACGCCGACAGCCCGGCGAAGGCCCAGTAGGCGGCGCGCCGGTCGCCCGACGGCCGCAGCCGGCGGATCAGCAGGTCGCTCACGAACCCGGCCGCCACGAACGACAGCAGCATCGGCACGTTGCGGAACCCCGTCTGGGCGCCCGGCATGAGCACCATGATCGCGTACATGACGGTCACCGAGCCGAACGGCAACAGCCAGCGGCGCGCCAGGAACAGCACAGGGCTGAGCATGATGACGTTGGTGACGACCATCGAGACGGCCACCCGGTCGGCGCTCGGAGCCACCGGCCCAGGGCCGGCGCCAGGGCCCGCACCCGGGGCGGGGCCGGGGCCAGTGCCGGGGCCGGGGCCCGAGTCCCGCAGCATGGAGAACGCCTGGACGATGCCCTCCGGGCGGAACCGCAGGGCGTTGCCGTACGTCAGGAACAACGACACCAGCGTGGTGGCGAACGCGAGCCCGATCAGCGCCGGCAGCAGGCGGCCGAGCGACGGTCGGGCGCCGACGCCGGGGGCGTTCCACAGCGACCGCAGCGGCGTCGTGATGATGAGCAGCATCGTCACGACGAGGCCGAGGTGCGACGGGCTGAAGAAGATGTCGATGCCCGTCTCGATGCCGAGGACGGTGTGCCACATCATGTCGGCGAACCCGAAGGCGGCGAACGCCGGAACCGCCACCAGCCCGGCGAGATAGCCGGTGGGAACGGCCGCCAGGCCCTGCCGCCCGGCGCGTACGTTGCCCCAGACCTGCCAGATGATCCACCCGGAGACCACGATGAAGCCGGAGTAGAACACCGCGTGCCATGGGGTGAAGAAGGTCTCCAGCTCCGTCAGGTTGCCGTGCGCCCAGGCGTCGATCATCAGCCCGACCCCGAACCAGATTCCGAGCAGCGCCATCACCAGGTCTGTCCTGGGGGACACCCATCCGCGGGGCTCCCCGGTGTCCACCATGAATCGCCGGAGACCGGCGGTGGCGAATGCCATTTCGTGCTCCCTTTCCGTCAGATCGAATGTCGCGGGGCGGACCACGAGGGCCGGGTTCCGCCGGCGGCTCTGGTCCGATGAGCGCGGCGGGCCGCCGCCGACGCCTGCTGAGCCGGGCGGTCAGGCCGCTTCGGCGCTGAGGGTCCGTGCCACGGGACGGCGGGCCGCCAGGCGTGCGGGCAGGGCGGTGAGCGCCGCCGTCGCCAGGAGGGTCGCGAGCGCGGCGCCGAGCAGCCAGGAGGTGGGCGGGTCCACCGCGTTCCTGGCGGCGAAGAACGAGAGCAGGCCGATGCCCAGAGGGACGCCCAGGACGGCACCGGGCAGACTGGGCAGGAGCTGGGCGACGGACAGGCCCGCGGTGATCTGCCCGGGGGTGGCGCCGAGCGTACGCGCGATGGCCATGTTCGCCCGGGCCTCCATGGCGGTGGTCCAGGTGAGCGTGATGGTGTTCACGATGGCGAGCGCGATGAGCAGGATGGTGACGGCGAGCAGCAGCCGGCGGTCGTGCTCGCCGCGCAGGTTGGGCAGGGCGGAGGAGCCGTTCAGGCCGTAACCCCTCTCTGGCTGGACGTTGAGGGCCAGCAGGGCGACGATCGCGATCACCGTGGTGGCGGTGGAGCACGTCTGCAGCAGGGCGCGGCGCGGCCGGCGGGCGGTCAGCCGCAGCCCGAGCAGCAGCGGCGTGGGCAGCAGCGCGGACAGCGCGGTGAGCCAGGGCCGGTGACGGGGCTGGTGCGCGGTGGCGGTCAGCGCCGTGACGGTCGCCGTGCGCATGGCCCGCAGCGTGGGGCGCAGGGTGGACAGCGCCGCCACGAACACGGCGAGGACGGTCGTCGCGACCACGGTGGCGCCGGTCAGCCCGGCCGCATCGCCGATCCGGCTGGCGGTGGGGCTGGCGATGGCGGGTACGGTCAGGCCGGCGAGCGCCAGGCCGAGCGCGTCGGCCAGCAGCGCCAGCGCCAGGTACTCGGTGAGCAGGACGGCGGCGATCAGGCCGGGGGTGGCGCCGACGGCCTTGAGCAGTCCGGCGCGGCGCGTCTGCTCGGCGGCGCGTCCCGCGGCCAGCGCCGCCACGCCGGTGACGGCCAGGAAGCTGAGCAGCCAGCTACCGATGACCAGGATCGGCTGGGTGTTTCTGAGGATGACCATGTCCTGGTCGGCCGTGAACTGCCAGGTGTGGAAGTTCACCCTGAGGCTGGGGACGCGGTGGGCCTCCAGGAAGGACTCCGCCTTGGCGGGGTCACGCAGCTTGAGGTCCACGGCCGTGCTCACCGGGAGGTCCCGGGACGACGCCAGCGCCCGCGCATCCGATCGGGTCATCCAGGCCAGGCCGCTGTAGTCGCTGGGACCACCGCCCGGCCCGATCTGCGCCGCCCAGGGGTAGATGGAGGTGGCCGCGGTCACGGCGATCCCGACGACGGGGTACGACCGGCCGGCGATGGTGACGCGGTCGCCGACGCCGGCGCCCAGCGCGGTGGCGAAGCCGCGTTCGAGGACCGTGCCGCCGGAGCGGACCCACTGACCCGAGGTCAGCAGCGGCCGGTTGAGCGCGCCGGGCGTCTCGCCGAAGCCTTGCACCACCACCGGGGACGAGGTGGAACCGCGCGTGGTGAGAGTGGCGTAGACGATGCGATAGGGGCCATGGTGGGCGACGATCTCGGGCTCTTTCGCCAGT
The DNA here is from genome assembly GCF_040654715.1 of Nonomuraea sp. NPDC050643. NCBI lineage: Bacteria > Bacillati > Actinomycetota > Actinomycetes > Streptosporangiales > Streptosporangiaceae > Nonomuraea > Nonomuraea sp. NPDC050643. The sequence continues at coordinate 55,497 of NZ_JBFAIM010000006.1, forward strand.
GAGGTCAGGGCCGAGGTCGCGGCGGGGCCCGAGTCGCCGGAGAGGGCGACCACGTCCGGCCCGGCGGTGGCCGCCCGGGTCTGCTCGTACAGCGTCTGGTTCGCCCCGCCCAGGGACAGGCCGAGGGCCAGGGTGGTGGTGGCCGCCGTCACCGCGAGCACGAGCATCGCGGCCTGGGCCCGGTGCCGGCGGACGTCGGCCAGGACGAGCCGGAGGATGAGTACGGTGCGGCCCATGCCGTTCAGCCCTCCAGCCCGATCAGGCCACCGAGCCACCCGGTGCCGGTGCCGGTGCCGGCCAGCCGGGTGTCGTCCACGAACATCCCGTCGCGCATCGACACCAGCCGGTCCGCGGCGGCCGCCACCCGCTCGTCGTGCGTGACGATCACGAGCGTCTGCCCGGCGGAACGCAGGTCCTCGAAGATCCTCAGCACGTCGAGGGTCGCCGCGGTGTCGAGGTTCCCGGTCGGTTCGTCGGCCAGGACGACCAGCGGCTCGTTGGCCAGCGCGCGGGCGATGGCGACCCGCTGACGTTGCCCGCCGGACAGCTCAGAAGGCAGGTGCCGGGCGCGGCCGGTGAGCCCGACCCGGTCCAGCAGGAAGCCCGCGCGCCGCCTGGCCTCCCGTCGCGAGTGCCCGGCCAGCAGCGCGGGCAGCTCCACGTTCTCGGCCGCCGAAAGCTCCTCCATCAGATGGAACGCCTGGAAGACGAACCCCAGCGACCGGCGCCGCAACCGTGCCAGAGCCCGCTCGCTCAGCGTGTCGACGCGCCGTCCGGCCAGCCACACCTCCCCGGCGGAGGGCCGCTCCAGGCCGCCCAGCAGGTGCAGCAGGGTCGACTTCCCGCAGCCGCTGGGCCCCATCACGGCCAGCGTCTGCCCCTCGGGCACCTCCAGGTCGACCTCGTCGACCGCGCGGACCCGGCTCTCCCCTTGACCATGCTCCTTCACCAGGCCGCGGACCCGGACCACAGCACTCAACACGTTCACGCATCCTCAGCTTCGTCATCGACCTTGGACCAGGCCCGCTCGCAGGCGTCCAGCCACTGCAGATCCGCCCGCAGCCGCAGCGCGACCCCTTCCAGCAGCACGACCGCGGCCGACCCCGCCGGCTCGGCCAGGGCCGCGCGCTGTGCCTCACCCAGGCGGCGCAGCAGCTCGCGGCGCTGCGCCGCCACCAGCTCGACCGGGTCGGCCAGCCGGGTCGCGTTCGCCGCGACGAGCTTGAGATGGAACTCCGCGAGGTCCGGTTTCGGCCAGCCCACCTCGGTCAGCCAGGCGATCACCCGCTGGTGCCCGGCCGCGGTGAGCTCGTAGATCTTGCGCTCCGGCCGATCGGGCAGCCCGGCCGCCGGCTCGCAGACGACGAGGCCGGCCTTCTCCAGCCGGGCCAGGGTCACGTAGATCTGACCGGGGTTCATCGACTCGCCGAGCGGGCCGAGGCTCGCCCGCAGCCTGCCGCGTAGGTCGTACCCGTGCGAGGGCTCTTTGGCGAGCATCGCCAGCACCGCGTCCTGCACTCCATCCCCCTAACGGTTAGCCAATAGATAGCGGTTAGCCGTAAAGGTGTCAAACGCCGGCATGGAAAAGCCCGGCCCGCCGTCCGAGGACGGCGGGCCGGGCCGCAGGAGGGAGGTCAGCTCACGGTCACGGTGTGCAGGAGCTTGTTGAAGCCGGTCGCGGCCTCCCAGGTGCCCTCGTTGGCGACCCGGATCGCGTACTCGGGGCGGGCCGAGAGCAGCGGGTCGGGCAGGTTGAGCAGGAGCGCGTAGCTTCCGGCGGGGATGGACGCGGGCAGGGTGAGCGTCTGGCTGATCGTGTTCGTGGCTCCGGCCGCCCACCTGCGCGGGTCGGCGTTGAGGGGGAGGCGGTACACGGCCGAGGTCGAGGTGTCGCGCAGGACGAGTTCGGCCCCGCGCGGGTTGAAGGGGGCGGCGTAGCCGTCGTTCTTGACGGTGATGCTGATCGGCAGCGCGCCGCCGCGGCTCGCCGTGCTCGGGTACGTGCCGCTCTGGAGGGCGAAGCGGTAACCGAGGCTACGGGTGATCTCGGCGAGGCAGCCGCCGGTGTTCCAGCCCGCGAGGACACCGGTGTGGTAGTCGGTGTTCAGGTAGGAATAGTGGAAGCGCGACAGCTCGTCCTTGGCCGTCGGGCAGTCCGAGCGCGGCGGGTTGGGGTTGCAGGTCTCCCCGCCCATCGCCAGGTACGCCGTCTCGGACTGCAGATACGGATACTCGACCGCGGCGTTCTCGTACGTGCCGTAGTCGTCGGGGCTGGCCAGGAAGCAGTCGTTGTGATGCCCCAGCCGCGCGACCGCCGAGCCGTTGTAGGCCTGGCCGGAGGTCACCGGCGTGGTGGTGTACATCGTGCGCTTGATCTTCGGCGTGCGGAGCTGCACCATCCGCGTCGAGGGCAGGACGCTGAGGATCTTGTCGACCACGGCCTTCCTGTTGGCCCAGTCGGCCGCGGTCACCGTGCCGGCGTTGCCGAAGTTCTGGGTGTAGTACCACTCGCCCCACGCCCCGATGAACCCGGCCTGCATGAGGTAGATGACGTCCTTGTTGGCACTCAGGTAGGGCGCGAGCTGGTTCAGGTGGGCGAGCACCTGGGTCTTGGAGGCGTCGGCGCCGTCGGTGGAGGTCGTGTACGCGAAGCGCAGGATCATCTTCAGGCCCGCCGCGCGTACGGTGTCGAGCTGCTGCTGCAACTGGTCCAGCGCGGCCTGGCTGATCGCGGTGGTCCTGAACTCGGCGAGGTAGAAGACGCACATCACCAGCGAGATGTTCTGACCGGTGCGGTAGCCCTGAAGGGTGGCGAGGGAGAAGTCGTTCTTGTCGCAGTCTCCGGTGTGGTGGTAGAGGCCGCGCTCGGGGTTGGCGATGTCCGCGGTGGTGGGCGTGTACGTCACGGAACCGCCGCCGCCCCCGCCTCCGCTGTAGACATGGGTGAGCTTGGCGGAGGTCTCCAGCGGGGACTCGACCTGGAAGACGAGGTCGGCGTCGTTCGGCGTGGCGGTCTCACCGAGGTCCGCCCGCGGCACCGTCCACCGGGCCGTGCCGCCGGACGCGGAGTAGGTGACCGTGCCCACCAGGGTCCAGCTCCAGCCGGAGCCGTTGTGGCGGTAGAGGGAGGCGTTCTCGAGTAAGAAGTCGGCTCCGGCGCCGCCCTGGGCGAAGCCGGTGGCGGGGTTGCGGTCGGTGTCGACGTACGCGCGCGCGTAGGCGGGACTGCCGGTGTAGCTGAACTGGTACGTCACCGTCGTGGCCGTGTTGGTGGCCGACGGACCGGTGATGGCGGCCAGCGCCGCCGAGGGTGCGACGAGGACGGACGCGCACAGGAAGGCGAGGAGGGTGAGGGCGCGTGCGAGCTTTGGCATGGGGCTCCTAGGCAGACCGGCGGGGAGTGTCGGACTTGCGACTAATCATGGAGTCCATGCAAATTAAGTCAAGCCCCAAAGCAAGGAACGCGCCCAAAGCTCCTCGTCGCCCTTCAATATTCAGGGAGTCCTCGGTAATGTGGGCCTCAGTCTGGAGCAACGACGAGTCGCGCCGCCCGATCCCATCCGCCCACGATCACCGCCCCGGGCCGCGCCTGCGAGACCCAGGAATCCGGCACGGTGGCCAGCGCCAGCACCCGATCGTACGGCCCCCGCTCAGGGCATCCGCGTCTGCCGCCGCCGACGATGAGATGCGGCCGCACCCCCGCCGCCGCGAGATCCCGGCGAGCCCGCTCGGCCACCTGCGCGTCCTCTTCGATGGACGTCACGCTTCCGCTCTCGCCGACCAGCCGGCAGAGCAGCGCGGTCAGCCACCCGCTGCCCGTCCCCACCTCCAGCACCCGCTGGCCGGGGCGCGGGTCGAGCAGCTCCAGCAGATCCACGACCAGGGCGGGGGCGGGATTGACGCAGGAGTAGCGCGTGCCGCCGATCCCCTCGTCGAACCGGGTGACGATCGGCTTCCCGGAGTAGACGGCGTCCCACCAGGCGGGCGGGTCCAGGTCACGGTCGATCGGCGTGCCGCTGTCGTCGTCGTGGAGCACGAGGCCCGCCGGGGGCACGAACCAGTGGCGCGGGACCTTCCGCAGGGCCTGCTCGATCGGCCGCGCGGCGGGGGGACGCTGGTCGGCGATGGTGGCCATCATGGCCTCGAGCCGCCAGGCGATGTGCGGCAGCATCACGTGATCCCGGCGCCGGTGACCAGGCTTGCCGCGTAGCTGTCATAGCTGCCCACCAATGCCTCCTCCGCGTCAGGTGAACGCTATGGGTGACCGTATGGCTACAGATCGCACTCCGGCAAGGTCGTCGGCGGAAACCGCGCGAGCGCGTTTCCCGTCGCCGTCCTGCCGCCTCGCCGCCCGCGTTGGCCATAGAGGCACAATTCGCCGCTCCCACCCCGCCGTCGGGCGAGCGGGTGCGGGCCGCCCGCGACCGGGTGGCGCGGCACCGCCCGGACCACGCCCTCCGCTGAACGGCCGGTCAACTGGCGGAGGGCGCGGGGGAGGGCTCGATCGCGGGGACGTAGTCGTGGCGCATCCCGTGGTCGCCGAGCCACTGCCGCAGCCCGCCCACCGCCGCCGGATTGGTCGCCACCTGGGCCGCGTACTCCGACAACGCCACCTCCTCCCCGTCGTCGAACAGCAGCTTCGCGGGGCCCGCCCACGACAGCGTCCACTTGGCCTCGCCGAGCTGGATCAGCACCGCCTCCAGCGCCTGACCCAGCACCCCGGCCAGCAGCGTGTCGGACGGGTTCCAGCCCTGTTCGAGCAATTTGCCCTCCAGCTCCGCCTGCCGGCCCCGCGCGATCGCCTCGAAGGCGGCGTCCAGGTACGGCTGCGAGGCCCCCATCACCTGCTGGCCCGCCAGCGCCAGGTCGTGCAGGGCGTCGGCGTTGCGGCCGGCGTACATGCCCCGCTCGATCAGCTCCTCCCACGACACCGGCCGCAGCGAGGCCAGCGCCTGCGGCGACCACATCGACTGCTCCACCGCCTGCACCGCCACGTTCGCGTCCAGCAGCAGCGTCAGGGCCGAGCGCGGGTCCGGTACGTGCTCCGGCTCCGGCAGGTGCTCGATGGCCGCCAGACGCTCGGCCAGGCTCGGGTGGGAGTCGTAGGGGGACACCTCCTCCGGCTGCTCGCCCAGCTTGGCCAGCTCGGCCTGGCGCTCCGGGTCGCTCATCAGCGCGTGGAAGCCCCCGAACACCGTCGCGGGGCGGGCCCCGCCGACACCTGTCAGGGAGAGGTAGTTGTTGACGTACAGCTCCCAGCCCAGGGCCGTGGAGTGGATCTTGCGCAGGGCGCCGCCCATGGCCTGGCGGCCGCCGATCGCGACGGCGAACTGGTCGGCCTCCAGCTCCTGCTTGCGCGAGACGCCCTGCGAGACGCGCAGGTAGAGCTTGGCGTACCAGGTGAACAGGCGCTGGATGAACGGGTGGTTGCGCAGGCCCTGGACGGTCGCGATGAGCGAGACCCGCCCCCGGTAGACCGGCGCGCCCAGCCGCGTGTGCGCGCCGCTGTAGTGGCCGAGCTCATGCCCGAGCACCGCGCGCATCTCGTCGACCGTGAGCGTCTGCAGCAGCGGCAGCCCGATGAACATCCGCCGCCGCGTGGCCTTCAGCCCCAGGAACCGGGTGTCCTCCGAGACGGCCGCGTTCACCTCCGCGACCAGGCGGATCTCGTCCGGCGGGGCCGTGCGCACGCGCTGGGCGAGCTCCTCGACCGTCTGCCACAGCATCGGCTCGTGCTCGCGCCCGACCGGCACGCCGGGCTGCTCGCCGTCCCGGCGGCGGCTCACCGTGATCAGGGCCCGGACCAGCGCGGCCGCGATGAGCGTGAGCACGATCGCGGCCTTGACGGTGTTGGCGTGGAAGTCGACGAGAAGCAGGACGTCGAAGAAGATCGCGGCCACCAGGAAGAGGCCGACCAGCACGTAGAAACCGGCGAGCAGGGCGAAGGCCAGCACTGCTCGGAACGCTGTCGTCATGGGGTGAGGGCTCCCGGGGAAGGGGTTCTCGCGAGGCTTGACACTAGCGGAGACGGGAAACTGGATAAAATCACTTCACCGATGCCGTACTACGACGAGCATGACCAGGAGCGTTGGGTTCCGGAACTTCCCGGCAATCCTGGACGCACTGCGTTCGAACGTGACAGAGCGCGCGTCCTGCACAGCGCCGCCCTCCGCAGGCTGGCCGCGAAGACGCAGGTCGTCGGCCCAGGAGAGACCCTGGGCGGTGGCCAGCACATCCCGCGCACCCGCCTCACGCACTCCCTCGAGTGCGCCCAGGTCGGCCGGGAGATGGGCGCCACCCTCGGCGTCGACCCCGACCTGGTGGAGACCGCCTGCCTGGCGCACGACCTGGGGCACCCGCCGTTCGGGCACAACGGCGAGGTGGCGCTCAACGCGCTGTCCGCCTCGTGTGGCGGCTTCGAGGGCAACGCCCAGAGCCTGCGGCTGCTCACCAGGCTTGAGGCCAAGGTCCTCACCGACGACGGGCGCAGCGCCGGGCTCAACCTCACGCGGGCCGCGCTGGACGCCTCGATCAAATATCCGTGGACGTGCGACAAGTCGCCCAAGTTCGGCGTGTACGACGACGACCTGCCGGTGTTCGAGTGGATCAGGGAAGGGGCGCCGGAGGGGAGGGTGAGCTTCGAGGCGCAGATCATGGACTGGGCCGACGACGTGGCCTACTCCGTCCACGACCTGGAGGACGCCCTGCACTCCGGGCACGTCACGCCCGAGGCCCTGCAGTCCTCCGCCGAGCGCACCCAGGTGTGCGCGATCACCCGCACCTGGTACGCCCCCGGCGCCGACCTCAACGAGCTCGAGGACGTCTTCGCCAAGCTGATCGCCGACCCGCTCTGGCCGCGCCGCTTCGAGGCCACGATCGCCGACCTGGCCGGACTCAAGGCGCTCACCAGCGGCCTCATCGGCCGCTTCTGCCAGTCCGCGCAGACGGCCACCAAGGAGGTGTACGGCTCCCGCCACCGCGCCGACCTCGTCGTCCCGCACGCCACCAGGCTCGAGTGCGCCCTGCTGAAAGGCGTCACCGCCCACTACGTCATGACCACCGACGACCACCACGCCAACCAGGCCAGGCAGCGCGACCTCATCGCCGAGCTGGCCTCCATGATCACCCTGGGCGCGCCGGGCACGCTGGAGCCCGCCTTCAGGCCCGCGTACGCGGAGGCGCGTGACGACGCGGCCCGCGTACGAGTGGTGATCGACCAGATCGCCTCGCTCACCGACACTTCCGCCGTAACCTGGCACCGCAGGCTGGCGACCTGACACAACCCGCTTTCCCGACGACCTCGGTGGGCGGATACTGCGCCCATGGCCACATATGTGATCGTCGGCGCCGGACTGGCCGGAGCCAAGGCCGCGCAGACGCTGCGCGAGGAGGGCTTCGACGGCGACATCGTGCTGATCGGGGCGGAGACCGAGCGGCCCTACGAGCGGCCGCCCCTCTCCAAGGACTATCTGCAAGGCAAGAGCGAACGAGAAAAAATCTTCGTTCACGCCCCCGAGTGGTACGCGGACAACGGCGTGGATCTCCGGCTCGGCCTGCGGGCCACCCGCATCGAGCTAGATCACCACGTCGTACGGCTCGGGGACGGGTCGCGCCAGCCGTACGACAAGCTGCTCATCGCGACCGGCGCCGTGCCCAGGCGCCTGCCGGGGCCCGCCTACTACCTGCGTACCGTCGAGGACAGCGAGGCGCTCAAGGCCCACTTCGCCGCCGGCGCGAGCGTGCTCGTGGTCGGCGCCTCCTGGATCGGCTTGGAGACCGCGGCGGCCGCCCGTGAGGCCGGCTGCGCGGTCACCGTCGTCGAGCCCGAGCCCACCGCCCTGAACCGCGCGCTCGGCCCGGAGCTGGGCGACCTGTTCGCCCGCCTGCACGCCGGAAAGGGCGTGGACCTGCGCTTCGGCACCGCCGCCGCCGAGATCACCGACTCCGGCGTGCGTCTCAGCTCGGGCGAGCGGCTCTCCGCCGACCTCGTCGTGGTCGGCATCGGCGCCGCCCCCGAGGTCTGGCTCGCCCGCGACGCCGGGCTCGAGGTCGTCCAGGGCATCCGCACCGACGCCGCCCTGCGCACCTCACACCCCGACGTGTACGCGGCCGGCGACGTGGCCGAGTTCTTCCACCCCCGCTACGGCCGCCACCTCCGCGTCGAGCACTGGGCCAACGCCCTGCACGGCGGGCCGGCCGCCGCCCGGTCCATGCTCGGCCAGGAGGTGGTCTACGACCGGCTGCCGTACTTCTACACCGACCAGTACGAACTCGGCATGGAGTTCTCCGGCGACATCGAGGGCTACGACGAGATCGTCTATCGCGGTGACCCCGGGCGCCTCGAGTTCGTCGTCTACTGGCTGCGGGGCGGCCGGGTGATCGCCGGCATGAACGTCAACGTCTGGGACGTCGTGGACGACATCCAGGAGCTGATCAGGTCGGGCGTCATTGTTGACCAAAAGGAGCTATCGAAGGAGTGATCACTTCCGGCTCTTGGGCCTTCCTGGTCTTCTTCGGCTTCGGCGTCGTGCTCGACTGAGGCGCCGTCGTGGGCTGCTGCCGCGCGACGGTCCCGGCACACTGCACGGTGCAGCCCGGCGTCTCACCGAGCTTGCCGCGCAGCTTCAGGGTCTCCTCCCGGGGCGAGTACGTGCGGTTGCCCGTCTCCCAGGCGTCGAGGTAGTCCCACGGCTTGACCATGCCCCTGCGTACCCACCAGAAGGCCGGGCCGGTCTTCCACGAGATCGCGAAGTAGAGGTTCGGCCCGGTGTCGCGGGCGTTGCCCGTCCGGCCCACCCGCCCGAGCAACTGGCCGGCCTTGACCCGGACGCCCGGCCGGATGCCGTCGGCCACCGAGTCGAGGTGGCCGCCGAGGTAGCGGACGCCGTCGTCGCCGACGATCGTGACGAACTTGCCCTCGCGGTCGGAGCCCGCGTCGGTGGCGGGGCTCCACCGGTTGAGGGTGTTGACCTCGTCCACGACGCCGCCGATCGGCGCCACGAACGCGCACCCCTGCTTGGCCCAGATCGTCGTCTTGGGCAGCACGAGCAGCTTGCGCTGGTAGGTCGTCTTGCAGCCCTTCACGGGGAACGCGTAGGTGTGCTTCGACAGCTTCGGCGGCGGCACCTGGACCGGGTCGTCACCGTTCGGCGGCTGCTCGGCGGCCTGATGCTCGGCGCTCGGGACGGTGTTCGGGATCGTGGCGGTGACCTGGGGCGTGCCCGTGACCGGAGCCGTGGAAGGCGACTTCGCGCTGACCCCCGCCAGGCCGGTGGCCTGGGTGCAGGCACCGGTGAGCAGCAGAGCGCCCACGACGGCCACCCATCGTCCGATATGCCCCGATTGCATGTTCTCCACCCGTGTCACCGTTTTCCACCGACAACCCTCACCTTTGTAGCCGACCGAGAGACCCGGCATAGCCGCTTTCCCCCTTTAGCAACCCACAGGTGACGCTCGTCTTCCCTCTTCCCCACCCCGGATGGGCGGGAAGCGTCGGTGGGGCCGAATAGACTCACCGGCGTGGCTGGCCGGATCCGTGATGTCGACATCGCACTCGTACGCGAGCGTTCCCCCATCGCCGACGTGATCGGCGAGCACATCCAGTTGCGCAGCGCCGGAGGCGGCAACCTCAAGGGGCTGTGCCCGTTCCACGACGAGAAGAGCCCGTCGTTCAACGTCACCCCGGAGCGGGGGATGTTCTACTGCTTCGGCTGCTCCGAGGGCGGCGACGTGATCACGTTCGTCGAGAAGATCGAGCATCTGCCGTTCAGCGAGGCCGTCGAGCGGCTGGCGCAGCGGGCGGGCATCCAGCTCCAGTACGAGCAGGGTGGCTACGTTCCCAGGCGCGACCACGGTGAGCGGGCGCGGCTGATCGAGGCGCACCGGGTGGCCGCCGAGTTCTACGCCGACAAGCTGTTCGGGCCCGACGCGGCGCCCGGGCGGCGGTTCCTGTCGGAGCGGGGGTTCGAGCGGGCCGACGCCGAGATGTTCGGGGTGGGATACGCGCCGGCCGAGTGGGAGGCGCTCACCCGCCATCTGCTGGGGCGCGGGTTCAGCGCCGAGGAGATCGTCAAGGGCGGGCTGTCCAAGGAGGGGCGGCGGGGGCCGATCGACCGGTTCCGGGGGCGGCTGATCTGGCCTATCAGGGACGCCACGGGCGATGTGATCGGCTTTGGCGCACGGAAGTTGCTTGATTCCGATGATGGTCCGAAATACCTGAATACGCCTGACTCGCCGCTTTACAAGAAGAGCCAGGTCCTTTATGGGATCGATCTCGCGAAACGGGAGATCTCCAAGCGGGCGCAGGCGGTGATCGTCGAGGGATACACCGACGTGATGGCCTGCCATCTCGCCGGAGTTCCGACCGCCGTGGCCACGTGCGGCACCTCGTTCGGCGAGGAGCACATCAAGATCCTGCGCCGGTTCCTGCTCGACCAGGCCGAGTTCCGGGGTGAGGTGATCTTCACCTTCGACGGCGACGCGGCAGGGCAGAAGGCGGCGCTGCGGGCGTTCGCCGACGAGCAGAAGTTCGTCACGCAGACGTACGTGGCGGTGCAGAGCGACGGGCTCGACCCCTGCGACCTGCGCATCAAACAGGGCGACGCGGCCGTGCGGGATCTGATCGCCAGCCGGGAGCCGCTGTTCCAGTTCGCGATCAGGAGCACGATCTCCCGCTACGACCTGCGCAGCAACGAGGGCAAGATCGCCGCCCTCGACGCCGCCGCGCCGATCGTGGCCGGCATCAAGGACGTCGGCCTGCGCAAGCGCTACGCCATCGACCTCGACCGGTGGCTGGGGTTCATGGACGAGCGGTTCGTCATGCAGCGCATCGCCGAGATGTCCGGCAGCGCCCAGCAGGGCCGCCGGCAGCGGGCGCCCAAGGCGGCGCCGACGGATCCGAGCGTGCGGGTGGAGGGCGAGCTCATCAAGCTGGCCGTGCAGCGCCCGGCCCTGCTCGGCCCCCGCTTCGACGCCCTCGACCCGCAGGCGTTCACGGCGCCCGACCACGTCGCCCTCCACCGGGTCATCACCGCCGCCGGCGGCCTGGCGGCGGCCGGGCACGGCGGGCGGGAGTGGGTGGACCGGCTGCTGGAGCACGCGCACGAGGAGGGGGTGCGGGGGCTGGTGACCCGGTTCGCGGTGGAGCCGATCCACGCCGACACCCACGCCGAGGAGCGCTACGCCCGTGACATCCTGGCCGCCGCCGAGGCCATGCCGGTCGACCGGGCCATCGCGCAGGTGAAGTCGCGCATCCAGCGGCTCAATCCGGTGGAGGAGCAGCAGGAGTACAACAAGCTGTTCGGGGAGCTGGTGGCGCTGGAGCAGCAGCGCAGAGTGCTGCGCGACCGCGTCGCGGGCGGCTGACCGGCCACGGCCCCCGGGTCACGGCCCCCGGCCCCCGGGTCACGGCCCCCGGCCCCCGGGTCACGGCCCCCGGCCCCCGGGTCACGGCCCCCGGGCCACGGCCGAAACCCCGGCCACGATCCCAGCCGACCCCCAGCCGATGGTCACCGGCCGCCCTGCCAGTGACACCTGCAGCCATCACCGCCTACCGCCGCCCAAGCCCGCAGCCCTCACACCCGCAGCCCTCACACTCGCCGCCTCGACGACCGCGCCACCGCTGCCGTCTCGGCACGACGGCCGCACCGCCACCGCCCGCCGCACAGGTCGTCAGCGCCGCGACGCCGGCGGCCTGGTGCCTTCCGCCCGGCCAGGTGGGCCGACGTTCCGCCCGGCGGCCGGCCCGCGGCAGACCAGAGCGGCGTTCAGAGCGCCGCCCAGGGCGGGCCGCCCAGCGTGCCGTCCTGGGCGCCCCAGGGTGCCGCTCAGACAGCCCGCCCGGAGCGCCGAGGTCGTCGCTCAGGGCCGACCGAGCCGCCGGTGCGGATGTCCCCGGGTGCCCGGTCGGCGGCGGGTCTGGGGGCGTTGCGTCGTTCCGAAGGGCCCCCACACGACGGGGGGCGGGCGCGCCAGCCCGGTGGCGCGGTCCTGGACGAGGGCGGTCTGCCAGCGGTGGGCCGGAGGCAGGTGACGCTCCGTTTCGGTCACCGGTGCGCCGACCTGGTGTCTCGTGATCGGCACAGGCATCGGCGCGACCGAGGCGGCCGACCCCCGCGGACCCCTCAGAGCGGGGTGCGTGGCCGCCGGTTGGTAACAGTTCGGCTGCGATCGCAAGCGGTATACCAGGGTGGTTGACCAGGGAATTTGGCGCGGTCCAAGTCGCGACAAAGCGAACGGACAAGGGCATCCAGGCAGCGAAAGAGTTGCGTCCGACCTGAGGGTGTCGCCGGGCGCGTGAATCCAGACCGCGTAATTGACTTTACTTTCCTGATCAAACTTGGGCTAAACCTTATTGCGATCTCAATTCGGTAAGCACGATCGTCTTACCTTCGGTGACAAAAATGGGTCTGCCATTTGCTGGAACCAATACTGCAGACTGTCTCCCGTGGGTGCATCGGTGCTGCCAAGCGGACCGCCATCGGTAGATCAGGTGGCGGACCTCGTCGCGAAGGGAAGGGAGCGCGGGAGCGTAACCGTCGATGACGTCGCAGCCGCGCTTGACCGATCCGAGTTGCCGTCCGACGCGCTGGAACGCGTCGTGCGGATGCTCGCCGAGAACGGCGTGGAGGTCCTCGAGCCCCAGGGCGACGAGGAGACCACCCGCGCCGATGAGGAAGACGTAGGCAAGCGGGCGCCGACCAGTGATCTTGTCCGTATATATCTGCGGGAGATCGGCCGCGTGCCACTGCTGACGGCTGAGGAGGAGGTGGAGCTCGCCAAGTCGATCGAAGCCGGTCTGTTCGCCGAGGACAAGCTGGCCAACGGGGTCTCGCGTCTGGCCTTCCCGGAGTTCAGGGAGCTCGTCTGGCAGGGCACCCGGGCTAAACAGCGGCTCATCGAAGCCAATCTCAGGCTCGTGGTGTCGATCGCCAAACGGTACGTGGGCCGCGGCATGCTGTTCCTGGACCTGATCCAGGAGGGCAACCTGGGCCTCATCCGTGCGGTCGAGAAGTTCGACTACACGAAGGGGTACAAGTTCTCCACCTACGCGACCTGGTGGATCAGACAGGCGATCACTCGGGCCATCGCCGACCAGGCGCGGACGATCCGCATTCCCGTGCACATGGTGGAGACCATCAACAAACTCGTCAGAGTCCAGCGCCAGCTCCACCAGGACCTCGGCCGCGAGCCGATTCCCGAGGAGATCGCCAAGGAGATGGACCTCCCTGTCGATCGTGTGGTGGAGATCCAGCGCATCGCCCAGGAGCCCGTGTCGCTGCAGTCGCCGATCGGCGAGGAGGACTCCGACCTCGGTGACTTCATCGAGGACGCCGACGCCGTCGTGCCCATGGAGGCCGCGGCCTTCATCATGCTGCAGGACCAGCTCGACGACATCCTGGCCACGCTGTCAGACCGCGAGCAGCGCATCATCCAGCTTCGCTTCGGCCTGGCCGACGGCCATCCGCGCACGCTGGAGGAGGTGGGCAGGGAGTTCGGGGTCACGCGGGAGCGCATCCGCCAGATCGAGTCGAAGACCCTGGCCAAGCTCCGCCACCCGACGCGCGCGCAGATGCTCCGGGACTACCTGGACTGACGCCAACGGAACGGGCCCGGGCCGATTCGGCCCGGGCCCGTTCCGTTCGCTCAGGGGCGGCCCGCCGGACTCGCCGCCCGGCCCCGTCCCGGAGCACGCCTGCTCAGGAGCAGCCCTCGAACTGCGGCACCGCGATCGTGCCGAACTTCAGCCCCGACGTCCCGAACCACTTGCTCAGCAGCTTGGCCGCGGTCCCGTCCTGGTACATGGCGGTGATCGCCCGGTTGACCGCCTCGCACCCGGGCACGTCGCCCTTGGCCAGCCCGACCCCCGTGCGCTGCTCGTTGAACTGCGTGTTGGCCAGCCGCAGCCCCGAGCCGTCCTGCGCGGCCAGGCCGGCCAGGATGACGTCGTTGGTGGTGACCGCGTCCACCTGCTTGCTCTTCAGCGCCGCCAGGCACTGCTTGTAGTCGGGGAACGGCACGACCTGCGCCGCCACCTCCCGCTCGTCCACGACCCGCTGGGCCGCGTTCGATCCCTTGACCTCGCAGATCCGGCGTCCTTCGAGGTCGCGCACGTTGGAGATCGTCTCTCCCTGCCGCGTCAGGATGTCCTGATAGGAGATGTGGTACGGCCCCGCGAACAACACCCGCGTCTTACGTTCCTGATCGATCGTGAACGTGGCCACCACCAGATCGGCCCGCCCGTTGCCGAGCACCTTCTCCCGGTCGGCGGCCAGCACTCCCAGGAACGTGAAGTCCTTGCCCAGCTTCAGGCCGATGTAGCGGGCCACGTCCACGTCGAAGCCGTCGTACGTCCCGTCGGGCTTGCGGAACCCGACCGAGGGCAGGTCGGAGCGTACCCCGATGACCAGCCGCTCCTTGTCCAGGATCGACTCCTGCCCGCCCATCCCGCAGCCCGCGACGACCGCCGCGGCCAGGACCAGCACCACCGCCAGCACCCGTTTCACCGGTACTCCTTGAGTCGTGGCCACACGCCGGCGATCACCAGCAGGCCGATCGCGCCGATCGCGTACGGAAGCAGCCCCCACAGCCGGTCCAGCGCGCCCTCGCCCGTGTCGATCGCGCGCTTGAACACGCTCTGGTGCCGCTCGGCCAGCGCCATCAGCGCCTCGTCGTACGCGGTGAACGCCGTCGTCACCGCCTTCAGCCGCTCGTCGACCGCGTCATTGGTCCGCCCGCTCGCGACGAGCCCCCGGAAGCGCTGGTCGGTCGCCTGGAAGGTCCGGTACGCCCGGAACACGTCCTGCCCCTCCTTGCCGACGAGCTCGGGCCCCAGCATCCCGAAGAAGTCCTTCGACCCCTTGCCCACTTCGCTGTGGTACGTCCGCAGGTTGCCGGCCTCGAAGTAGATGATCGACAGTGACTTGTCCAGGTACGTGTGCTCGTAGGTGTCGGCCCGCTCCTTGTCCAGCAGGTAACGGCTCTGGTCACCCTGCATGCTGTTGCTGATCGCCCGCGCCTTGGCCAGCGTCAGCACCGAGTCGAACCCGGCCCCCTTGGCCGTGCGCAGCGCCTCCTCGTCCTGGCCGAGCACGTTCACCCCGAAGACCAGCGCGACCGCGGTCGCGATCGTGGCCACCAGCAGCGCCGGCCCGAACACCCGCCGGAAGCGCCGCGCCAGGAAGACCTGCAGCCAGATCAGGCAGCCGAGCGCGATCAGCCCGGCCAGCACCACCGCGACCCGCACGAGCGGCACCATGAGCGCCTTGTCGTCGTAGGTGCTGCGCACGATCGTGCCGCTCTCCAGCGTCAGGTTGTACGCCTGCGGCAGCAGCACCAGCCGCATCAGGTCGGTGGCCGCGCGATAGGTGCGCACGACCTCCGCCGGCGGCGGGCCGGGCGCGTGCGCGGCGCGCTCGTCCAGCAGCAGCGCCTGCCCGGCCAGCCGCTCGTACTGGCCGAGCCCGTCGAGCACCGACTGCACGGTCATCCGCTCGGCCTGGTTGTCGCTCGACAGCTCGAACGCCTTCAGCAGCGCCGTGTTGGCCTCGCCCCGCCGCTGGGTGTACCGGGCGAGCGCGTCCCTGCGCTGGCCGGGGTAGGCGTCGCCCATCACGATGGCGTTGGCCACCTGCGCGTCCATGTCGCTCAGCGCCAGGTAGAGCCCGGCCGTGGCGACGACCTGCGGTCCGGCGTCGCGGCCGATGATCCGCAGCCCGTCACGGGCGCTTGAGCTGCCGACCGCGAGCGCGGCGAAGAGCAGGGCGAGCGAGGCGACCGTGATGCCGGAGATGATCCGGATCCGGCCGGGCACCCCGCTGCGGTGCGCCGCCGGTGGCGCGCCCCGGGTCTGCACCAGGGTCACGGTGTCCCCTCCCTGATCGTGATGACCGTCCAGGCGCCCAGGTGGATCCGGTCACCGGGACCGACCCGGATCGGCACGTTGATCTTGAGTGGCCGGCCGTTCACCTGGGTGCCGTTCGCCGAGCCGGGGTCCACCAGCATCCACGAGCCGTCGGGCTGGGCCAGCAGCACGGCGTGCAGGTGCGAGACGCCGGGGTCCTCGGGCGGCCCGGTCAGGTCGATCTCCGGCGCCAGGTTCCTGGCCCTGCTGCGCCGCCCGATGCGTACCTGCTCGCCGAGCAGCCCGAACGACCGCTCCGGGCAGTACGGCGGGAACGCCACCGCGTCGGCGTCCGGCCCGCCCTCGGCGATGACCTTCTCGTAGTAGGCGCGGTCGGCCGCCGTCACCGCCTCCCACCGGGCCCCGGTCACCGGAACCTGGACGGAGACGCCGTTGCCGCTGTAGTCGTGACCGCACACCTCGCAGAACTGCCCGGCGCGCGGCGTCTGACAGACCGGACAGCCCTCGGCCGCCGTGTCTGCTGAAGCCTGTCCCTGTGCCTGCCCCTGCGGTACGGGCTGGGGCGCCCCGGTCATCTGGGTGCCGCAGACGTCGCAGTAGTCGTCGGCCCCCGACGGGTGCCCCTGCGGGCAGGTCGCCATCAGCTTCCTTCCTTGCGCAACCGGCTCGTACGCACGGAGCCGGTGTCCAGCTCGATCTCGTCGGCCTTCTCCACATTCCTGCGCAGCCTGGCCGTGCCGGTCGCCGGGTCCACCTCGACCACCCGCTCCAGCAGCCTGGCGGTGTCCTCGCGGCCGGATTCGGTGGCGATCTGCCTGGCCTTGGCCAGCCGCGCGGTCGCGGTGTCGACGTCGCCCATGGCCCGGGCGCTGAGCCCGTCCTGGATCAGCTCGTGCAGCTCGGCCTGGCCGGTGTAGTGGGCGACCTTGCCGTTGATCCGGGTGGACTGGGCCAGGTCGTCGGTCCACTGGGCCAGCACGTTGCCGCTGGCCACGACCTCCTGGGTGTCGGGGCGGACGAGCTTGACCCAACCGGCCCTGATCTCCTGGCCGATCTGCCCCGGCGGCACCTCGACGCAGACGTGGTATTCGCGCTCCTCCGTGCCCCACGAGCCGGTCGGGTAGTCGCCGGTCAGCGGGTTGACGTCGGTGCGCTTGCCGGTCAGGTCGAGCAGCGTGGGGGAGACCTGCTTGACGAACTTCAGCCGCGCGGTCTGCGGCACCCACACCCGCAGCGACAGGTCGGCCACGGTCTTGCTCATCGAGGTCTGCGTCAGCCGGCGGAAGTACTCCGGTAGATCCCCCTGGTTGCGGACGAAGTCGAACGTGCCCAGCATCGCCTCGGCCACCTTGCGCAGCTCCGCGGGCACCCAGTCGTCGCCGACGCCCAGGCAGTCGGTCACGAACTTGCCGCTCCAGCCCGCCAGCACCGCGCCGAACACGTCGGGGCGCTCGTTGTTCTGGCCGTCGGTCATCAGCAGCGCGTGCCTGATCGCCGACGGGCGCGAGGTGAGCAGATGACCGGCCAGCTTCAGCCACTCGCCCATGGCGGTGCCGCCGTGCGCGAGCAATCGGCTGATCGCCCGCTCGGCCTCGGACCTGGTGGCCGGGGTGGCCTTGACCAGGCTGGGGGCGCCGCCCGGATAGACGACCTTGGCCGACTCCGTACCGGCGATCACCGCGAAATAGACGCCGTCGCGCAGGGTCTGCACGGCGGTCGCGGCGGCCTGCCTGGCCTCACGGATCTTGCTCCCGCTCATCGAGCCCGAGGTGTCAATGATGATCACTTCGGCCGCCTCCGCGTCGCCGGCCCGCGCGGGCGCGCCGCCGGTCGAGCCCACGGTGAGAATGGCGTGCACCTCGCGGCCGTCGGTGGGGAGATATTTGTTCTGGTCGATGTTGAGAGTGAAAGCGGGCTGGTCAGCCATGGGTGTCTCCTAGGGGGATCAGAGCAATGGTCACGTTGTCCTGGCCGCCGGAGTCCAGCGCGTGGCGCAGCATCTCGCGGGCCATCTCGATCGGGGCGCCCGTCACGGGGAAGGCGTAGCCGTCCAGATAGCGCCACAGGCCGTCGCTGCAGACCAGCAGCAGGCCGGAGCGGGTGGTGAAGGTCCGGACGTGGAGCCCGACGTCCACGGCGTCGGCCCCGAGCCAGGCGGTGATCTCACCGGTCTCGACGGCGTCGTCCTCGGTCAGCGGGACGCCTTCGGGCAGCAGGTACGCGCGGGTGTCGCCGGCCCAGGCCAGCGTCACCCGGCCCGGCTCGGCCACGGCGGCGACGTACGTGCAGGCCGGGGCGTCGTCCACGGAGGTCGCGAGCTTGGTCACGGCCCGTCCGGCCAGCTCGAACGCCTCCTCCTGCGACAACCCCCTGGCCAGCGCGGCGGAGGCGGTCTCGACGGCCACCGCGGACGCCTCGTCGGCGCGCGGCGAGCTGCCCACGCCGTCGCAGACCACGGTCACCACCGCGGTGCCGGCCTCGAGCAGGGCCATCGCGTCCTCGTTGCGGCTGCGGCGCAGGCCCCTGTCCGTCAGGGCCGCCGCGCCGCCGGGCAGCACGGTCTCGGCGTGATCCCGGCCGGTGGGCTGCCGCAGCCCGCACCGCTCGCAGTATCCCTCCGGGTCCACGGCCGCCGCCCCGCAGGACGAGCACGCCGGAGCCCCGAGGGCGTGACCGCACGCCTCGCAGTAGGTGTCACCCGCCACCACGGGCGCCTCGCACACGGGACACGTCGCCGCGCCCTCCGGGTCCCCGCTCACGGTCACGTCCTCGCTCACAGCCACGTCCTCGGTCTTACGGCGTTCGCCTGGTCGATCAGGGCATGGCGTTCCTGGCGGGTCTCCGCGGCCACGGCCAGCTTGCGGAAGATGGACTCCAGCCGTCTGCGCAGCCCCGGTTCCGTGAACGGCGCGTCGGCCAGCCGCAGGCCCTTGGGCGGCGGGCTCGACTCCAGCCAGGCCAGCGCCGAGTGCAGCAGCTCGGCCGTGAGCAGGTCGCGGCGGCGCGGGTCGAGGTCGGCCTGGCCGGCCACCCGATCGGCCGCGCCCACCAGGTCGGCCGGCTGCAGCGCGCTCAGGTCCGGCCGCCGCACCACCGAGGCCGCCAGCGCCACCTGCGCCGCGACCCGGTAGACCGACGTGGCCGGTACCTCGTCGAGCACGCTCATCCGGCCCGTCCTCGCCAGCCCGAAGGCGGCGCTGACGTAGGTGTGGTCGGTCCGCCAGACGCACTCGTACCAGGAGGCGGCCGGCTGGCCCGCGCACTCCAGCGCGAACGCCAGCGCCAGCTTGGGCGCGAGCTCGCCGGGCAGTGCCGACAGACAGGCGTCGAACAGCGCCACCGCCTGGTTCGCCTGCCGCGTGGCCAGGGCCAGCACCGCTTGGTACCAGGTGACCCGCCAGTCGCCCGGCAACTCCCTGGCCAGCTCGTTGAGCAGGATGGGCGTCTCGGCCGCGCTCTCTTCGGCCAGCAACCTGACCCGCATGAGCTTCGTCTCGGGCGTCTGCGGCATCGCGGCGAGCTGCTCGATCAGCTCTTTGCCGTCGCGCCCGAGCAGCCCGGCCAGCGCCCCGGCCGCCGGGTCGGCCGGATCAACGAGCGGCACCGGCAGCGCCGCGGCCGCCGCGACCGGGTCGAGCGGCCCGAACACCTGGTCGCCCGTCTCCGACAGCGCTGTCCCCACCGCGGTCCGCTCGGGCCCGAACAACGTCGACGGCGCCGGGTACGGCACCCCGTCCTCCAGGGCGCTGACCTCCCGCAGCACCCCGACGAGCTGCTCCTCCATCTCCCACGCGCTCTGGAACCTGTCGGCCGGGTTCGCCGCGGTGGCCTTACGCAGCAGGCGGGTGAAGGACGGATGCCCGCAGTCCACCGGCAGCGGGTTGGCCGAGCCGCCCGACGCCGGGCTCCACCCCGACATGGCCAGCACCCCCAGCGTCCTGGCCACGGTGTAGAGGTCGGAGGCCACCGACGACGGCTGCCGGTCCAGCTCGGGGGCGTGGTAGCCGGTGGTGACCCACGACGAGCCCACCGGTGAGCCGAAGGGTTGCACCGCGCCCAGGTCGATGAGCTTGAGCCGCTTGCCGACCCTGATCACGTTGGCCGGTTTGAGGTCGCAGTAGACCAGGCCGTTCTCGTGCAGGTAGCCGAAGGCGTGCAGGATCTCCCTGCCGTACATGAGGACCTCGCGCAGTCGCAGCGGGCCCTGGCGGCGCAGCTCGTGCAGCGACTGGCCGCCCACGTACTCCATGACGATGTAGCCGAGCCCGGCCGAGCGCTGGAAGTTGAAGATCTTGACGATGTTGGGGTGGTCGACCGTGGTGAGGAACTTCCGCTCGGCCTCCGCCGCCGCGAGCGCCTCGGCGTCCATGGTGTTGAGCAGGCCCTTGAGCACCACCCACCGGCCGTCGAGGTTCTCGTCGGAGGCCAGGTAGATCCAGCCGAGCCCGCCGTGCGCCAGGCAGCCCAGCACGCGGTACTGGCCGGCTACCAGGTCGTCCTTGTCCAGCTTGGGGGTGAAGGAGAACTGGGTGCGGCAGTGCGGGCAGAACCCGTCCGTCAGCCCCGGCCGTCCTTCCCGCGAGCGGCCCACCGGCTTCGCGCACGCCGGGTTGGCGCAGTGACGCTTGTCCTCGGGCACCTGCGGGTCGGCCATGATCGCGGTGGCCGGGTCGCGGTAGGGCACCGACGGCAGGTCCGCGATGGTGGCCAGCACCCCGGCCCGCGACCTGCCGCTGCTCGCCGGCGAGCTGGCCGACCTGCTCACGGGCTGGGTGTTCACGGAGACGGACATCGGGGAGGACATCGGGGCGGGCCCAGGGGCGGACCCGGAGCCGAGCCCGGAGCCGGACCCAGGAGCGGACACAGGCGACGGGCTCGCCGCGTGGCCGCACAGGTCGCAGTAGCCCTCCTCGATCGTTCCCGTGCAGCCGGGCTGCGCGCAGCGGGTCATCGCTTACCTCCGTGTATCGCGCGCTGGTAGGTCTCGACGGCCGCCGCCGCCTTCGTCAGGTCGCAGGGAGCGCTCCACAGGATCAGGCGCGCCCGCTCGTACAGCTCGGCGGCGGCCGGGTCCTCGGCCAGTCCCTTGCGCACCGCCATCACCTGGCACGCGCCGAGCCGGCCGCGCAGCTCGTCGCGCCTGCCGACCAGCCCGTACAGGGCCTTGGCGGTGGCCTGCGACTGCTCGGCCGCCTTGCGCACCTCGTCCTCCAGCGCCGAGAGCCGCTTGGCCCGCAGCACCCAGGGGTCGGCGGAGGCGTCGAGGGCGTCCAGGCCGGCCTCCAGCGCCGTGGTCCTGGTGCGCGGCTGGGCCTGCGGCGGCAGGGCGATCTTGACCACGACCGAGCCGTGGGCCAGCCTGGCCTCGCTCTCGGCCGCGCGTACCCGGTCGAGCGCCGCCACCAGGTCCTCGCGGCGCCTGGCGTACTCGCCCTTGACCACGATCGCCAGTTCGAGCTCCGTCTTCGCGCCGGCCAGCAGGCGGGTCAGCCGGTCGAGGTCCTGCTCGACGGCGGCGCCGAGCGGGTCCTCGACCACGTCGGCGCGCATCCGCTTCAGGTCCGCCTCCTGGGCGGCCAGGCCGGCCGCCTCGCCCAGCTCGCGCTCGAGCTCGCGGATCCGGCGCAGGACGGCGTCGGCGTCGTCGAGGCGGGGCAGCACGGTGTTCCACACCGCGTCGATGTCGTTGAGCGTGGAGGTGACGTCGCGGAAGGCGGCGTCCATCCGGGTGACGGTCTGGTCGAGCGTCAGCCGCTCGTCCGCCTGGGGGAGGAGCGAGCGCTGCTCGACCGGCTTGGTGGCGGCGCGCAGCAGGACGGCGGGGCCCGTGAGCAGCCCGGTCAGCTCGGCGAGCTGCTCGGCGCTCAGCTTGGCGCGTCCGGCCCTGAGCTGCTCGGCGTCGCGCAGCACCGCCCGGTAGGCGTCGTTCAGCGACCACAGGGTCGCCAGCGACTCGTGCGCCGTGGCCCAGCGCCGTCCGGTCGCCCCGCGTAAGGAGGCGCCCTTCAACAACTGGTAGGTGGTGTGGGATTCGAGATCGAGCAGGTCGCCTGAGATGCGGTCGCGTTCGTCAGCCCGAGCGCGCAGCGCGTGCTCAGCGCCTTCCCTGCTCATAGGTGGTCCCAGGCTCATCACGCTCCCCGTGAAGAGGCCCCCCGATGCCCCTTTATATCGGCTCAACGGCGGGTTTTGGCTATTAAGTTCCTTTGGCTCGGGGGAACCCTGAGTTGTCCCTGATTCAACCCTGTCTCGCCTGCAATCCGCTTAAAGGATCTCGTAGCGTTCAGGACATGGGACGCATACTTCTGATCATCGCGGCGGTCGTCGCCGCGCTCGTGCTGCTCGGCCCCCTCGTGGGCTTCGCCCTCACGCTGCTCAAGTGGGGCCTCATCATCGGCGCCGTGGCCTTCGGCGTCATGTTCCTGTCGAAGTGGGCCAAGAGGACATAGCTTCCTGGGACATCCTTCGTCATAGTTGGGTGATGGAGGCGCGGCCGGCAGTCGACGATGCCGCGCTCGGGCGCGAGGCGCTGGGCGTGCTCGAGGCGAACTGGACGGGCGCCGGCACGGTGCCCGCCCCAGGGCTCTACCCGCACCAATGGAGCTGGGACTCCGCGTTCGTCGTCATCGGCCTGGCCAGGCATCGGCCGGACCGGGCGCGCGACGAGTTGCTCAGCCTGCTGCGCGGGCAGTGGGCGACCGGGATGGTGCCGCACATCGTCTTCCACACCCGCGAGGCGTATTTCCCCGGGCCCTCCGTGTGGCTCTCGCAGGAGCACGACGCCGCGCCGAACGTGCTCACCTCAGGACTCACCGCGCCACCGCTGCACGCGCTGGCGCTGTGGTGGCTCTACCGGCACACCGGTGACGCCGCCTTCGTCAGGAAGGCGTACCCGGCGCTGGTGGCCCAGCACGAATACCTCGCCTCGGCCCGCGACCTCGGCGGCGCGGGCCTGGCCGCGATCGTGCACCCCTGGGAGTCGGGCATGGACGACAGCCCCGCCTGGGACCAGCCGCTCGCCGCGCTGCCCGTCATCAGGTACGGCTACCGCAACGTCGAACTCGACGAACGCCACCCCGACAGCGACCACGACCGCTACGTCTGGCTCGCCATGCGCTACCGCGACGCCGGCTACAGCCCCGGCTACCTGCGCGACGAGCATCCGTTCGCGGTCGAGGACCCCATGTTCAATGGCATCTGGCTGGCCTCCTGCCAGGCACTGGCCGAGCTGGCGCCGCTGGCGGGCGCCGACCCCAAGCCCCACGCCGAACAGGCCGAGCACATCAGGCAGGCCATGATCGAGCGCCTCTGGGACGGCTGCTACTACGCCAGGGACCTGCGTACCGACCGGTTGATCAAGGTGTGCACGGTCGGCGCGTTCGGGCCGCTGCTGGATCCCGGGCTGCCCAGCGACCACCTGCGCGCGGCCGTGGAGGTGCTGGAGTCGGCCCGGTTCATGGGGGCCACCGGCTATCCCGTGCCGAGCTGTGAGATCCGCGCCGCGCAGTTCGACCGGACCCGCTACTGGCGCGGGCCCTCCTGGGTGAACACCAACTGGCTGCTGCGCCGGGCCGCCGCCGTGCACTCGCTCGACCAGCTCGCCCAGCAGCTCACCAACGGCACCCTGCGCCTCGTGCGGCAGGCCGGTTTCCGCGAGTGCTTCGACCCCTTCGACGGCAGCGGGCGCGGCTGCCGGGACTTCTCGTGGAGCGCGGCGCTCACCCTCGATCTGCTCGCCGATACCGTGGTGGAATGAGTCTTTTCCACCGCCTGCCCGCCGACGTGCGCAAGTCGCTGAACACCGAGCGGGGGGAGCGGGTGCTGACCTTCGCCCGCACCGACGACGACGGCCACGTGGTGGCCACCAACCTGGCGCTGCACCTGACCGACGGGACGCGGGTGCCGTACGAGGAGATCGACCGGGCGTCGTGGGACGAGGAGGGGCTGCGCGTGCTGACCACGGACGGCCGGCGGCACTTCGAGCGGATCGGCGAGCCGCGCGTGCTGCCCGAGACCGTGCGCGAGCGCGTCAACGCCACGATCGTGGTGAACAAGCACGTCAGCCTGCCCGGAAGGGGCGGCGTACGGCTGGTGGCCAGGCGTCCGCCCGGCGGTGAGGTGCTCGGCTGGACCCTCGTCTTCGACGACGGGCTCGACCCCGAGGACCCGGGTCTGCGCGCGCAGGCCGAGCAGGCCCTGGAGGGCGTGCGGCGCAGCATGGGCGTGTGAGCCGCAGGCGTGCGGGGGTGTACGGCTCACCCGGGCCCATGCTCGTCCCCTCAGTAGGGGAGGCCGCTCTCGCGGGCCTTCTTGTCCATCACGTCCTCGTCGGGCCAGCCGGTGCCGGTGTCGGGATTGTGGTCGTCCGAATGCAGGAACGGGATCCGCTGCTGGAGCGTGTCCCCCACCTTCGTCCGGGCCATCCCCGCGAACTTCGACGCCTGCGCGCCGAACACCCCGGCGACCTCCTGGACCCTGGGATTGTCGGCGACGCGTTGCGCCGACCGCTTGATCTGCTCGTACCGTTCGCGACCGGCCCGGCTGCCCAGCACATAGCCGACGGCCAGACCAAGCACG
The DNA here is from genome assembly GCF_040654715.1 of Nonomuraea sp. NPDC050643. Taxonomy (NCBI): domain Bacteria; kingdom Bacillati; phylum Actinomycetota; class Actinomycetes; order Streptosporangiales; family Streptosporangiaceae; genus Nonomuraea; species Nonomuraea sp. NPDC050643. The sequence goes on from NZ_JBFAIM010000006.1 coordinate 79,936, forward strand.
AATGTCATCCGATAACGCATTTTGCACCTCCGCTGACTCCGGGCCTACCCCGATCGCGATGCGACACGCACTCCCGGAGTGCGCTAATCTATTCCTGCGCGCAGCGAAGAGGCCCACCAGCCCCGGCGAAGTGCGCAAACGGACGATCCCGCGTAGCTCAACGGCAGAGCAGCCGGCTGTTAACCGGCAGGTTATAGGTTCGAGTCCTATCGCGGGAGCTTCGACAGCGCGAAGACTCAGGCCCCCTTCCTAGATCCAGGACAGGGGGCCTGAGTCGTTCCGCGAGCCACTACCCAGCTGAGTCGCGGCACTGTTCTGGCGTGAGCGATCTGCCGTACTGGAACAGCGCTTCCCGGACGAGCCTGAAACCGAACAATTTCATGAGCCGGGGGTCGGGCGTTCTATGCCCGGAACATACCGGGTTCTGGTGGGCTGGAGTCCCTTCAACGTTGATCGGTGATCACGCCGAGATGGAGACTCCACCGGTATGTCGGAATCACGAACCTTCGAAAAGCGCGCCCACGACGTGGTGCGGCTCTGGCAGATCGAACGGGAGGGGATCCGCTGCCACATGTCGTGGGGTGTGGCGGGCGGCGTCCTGCGCGGGAGCAGCACCACCCTCGACGACGAGGCACATGCCGAACGCCACTTCCACCAGAAGATCCGCGAGAAGCGGCGCCAGGGCTACACCGAGGTCGTGGACACCGCGCTCGAACCCGGCCCGGAGCCCGCACCCGCACCCGCGCCCGACCCCGACCCCGATCCGTTCCGGGACGTCAAGCTGCTCGACCTGCCGAGAGCCGGCGCCGGCCTGGACGGTTACGAGCCGTTCGGCGAGCGGGCGGGCGTGTACGTCAGGGCCGGCCTCTCCGGCAGGCGGGCGGACATGGGCTTCTGGCACTATCTCGTGCTCACCGGCGACGAGCGCAGGGCCCTGGTGTTCAACGTCAGGGGCCGCTCCCACGACCCCGGCCTGGCCGGGGCGTTCCTGGACTTCCTCCAGCCGCGCAGGGAGTTGGCCTTCGACGGCGCTTCGCATCACAAGGTGCCGTTGGACACGCCGATCGGCCCGTTCACGCACGCGCTGTTCTGCTCGCCCATGCTGAGCCGGAACGTCCACGGCGGGCGCGTCGCCTGGGTCTTCCCGATCCACGACTGTGAGATCGGCGACGCCGACACCGAGACCTTCGCCGAGGCGCGGATCGAGGGCCGGGGCGCGCTGCCCAACTCGGCCTGGGACCGTGACCCCTGCCCGGTGACCGACCTGAGGTTCGACCTGCGCAGCGCGGACGGCCCGTTCCCGAACAGGGGCGACCGCACCACGATGCGGCAGGCCAAGTTCAGGACCGGCAAGCTGGAGGACCTCACCTGGCTGCTGCCCCTGCTGGCCACGTCCAGCCCCGAGAGTCACCTCCAGGTGCGGTCCTACCGTGGTGAGATCCTGACCCTCCGCTGCGCGGACCTGACCGCCGACACCCTCGCCGGCGTCAGGCGGTTCGTCCACGGCGATCAAGGAGCCCGCACCTGAGGGATCGCGGAGGGCCGCCTCTTCCCGTCTGGCGGAGGCGTACCTGAAGATCTCTTCGGCTGTCTTAAGGCTCGCTTCAGGTGCGGCGCGGCACCCTCGGGATCGTCCAATCGTCTCGGGGAGGAGATCCCGATGTTCAAGCGACGCCTCGCGATCGTCGTCACGGCCGCCGCACTCGGACTGTGCGGTATGGCCGGGTCGGCGCTGGCCGACGACGGGCCGGTACGGGTGCACGGCGGGTCGGACGAGCCGGTGCTGTACGGCGGCGAGCTCAGATGCTGGCTGAACGACGGCAAGGCGGTGAGGTTCTCCAAGGCCAAGGTGGCCGAGCTCATCGACGAGAGGTACATCGAGCCCGAGCTGGCCGAGACCGTCATCGAGGACGGCGTGGCGATCGTCCCCGAGGACCGGCTGTCGATCAGCGTGCCCGCCCGGGAACTGCCGCGTTCCGTGGCGCGCAAGGTGGCCGGCAAGCGCTGGCACCACGGCCGCGTCATCCACCTGACCTGCGTCTGGGACGACCGCTCGATCCGGTAGGCGGGCCGAGGGCGTCCCCGGGGCTGCCCGGGGGCGCCCGCTTATTTCACTCTATGTAACGCGATCATCACACGTTTTCGCGTTCGCGGGACAGGGCAGGCCGGGCCGGGGAAAGATGGCTGGGCCGGTCCACGGGCCGGAGCCGCGGGAAGCCGATGAGGGTGGCGAGGAGAGGGCGCCGCCATCAGGAGGCGTCGCCGACCCGGAATCGGCGGGGCGCTCCGCTGACGGAGAAGTGCTGGTTGTCGCGTGCCTACCTGGATCAGGTCCCTTCGTCCCTTCGACGCCCTCGCCGCGCAGGCGGTGCTCGAGCGCACCACCGACCTGCGTGAGGCGGAGCGCTTCATCAGGCTCTACCACGCCGAGAACCCCTCCGCCGGAGGGCTGCACGCCCGCCTGCGCGACGTCGCCAGGGACGTCGCCAGGACCGGCGCCTACACGCACACGTACGAGGAGCTCGAGTTCGGGGCCCGGGTCGCCTGGCGTAACAGCAGCCGGTGCATCGGGCGGCTGTACTGGCGCTCGCTGAAGGTACGCGACCGCCGCCAGGTGAGCACGGCCGAGGGGGTGGCCCTCGAATGCGTGGCCCACCTGCGCGAGGCCACGGGGAACGGCAGGATCAGGCCCACCGTCACCGTGCTGCCCCCCGACACCCCCGCCCGCCGTGGGCCCCGCGTGCTGAACGACCAGCTCATCCGCTACGCGGGCTACCGCACCCCGGACGGCGTCGTGGGCGACCCGCGCAACGTCGAGCTCACGAAGACCGCGAAGGCCCTGGGATGGCGGGGCCGGGGCGGGCGGTTCGACGTGCTGCCGCTGATCGTCCAGCCGGGGCTGGGGGATCGGCTGCTGTGCAACCTGCCCGGGGACGCGGTGCTTGAGGTGCCGCTGGTCCATCCCGAATACGCGTGGTTCGCGGAGCTGGGGCTGCGCTGGCACGCCGTACCGGCCATCTCGGACATGTGCCTGGAGATCGGCGGCGTCTGCTACCCGTGCGCGCCCTTCAACGGCTGGTACATGGGCACCGAGATCGGCGCCCGCAACCTGGCGGACGCGGACCGATACGACCAGCTCCGGGCCGTGGCGGACCGGCTGGGCCTGGACACCTCCAACGAGCGCTGCCTGTGGCGCGACCACGCGCTGGTGGAGCTGAACGTGGCGGTGCTGCACTCCTTCGAGCGGGCGGGCGTCACGATGACCGACCACCACACGGAGTCGCGCCGGTTTCTCACCCACCTGTCGCGGGAGGAGAAGGCCGGGCGGGTCTGCCCCGCCGACTGGTCGTGGATCGTGCCGCCGCTATCCGGCAGCGCCACCCCGGTCTTCCATCGCTACTACGACACCCACGTCCTGACCCCGAGGTTCGTCCACCACCGTTGACCGCTCGCGCAGCGCGGCCAGCTCCGACGGCGTCAGACCGCCCGCCGTCAGGCACGCCTCGACGTCGAGCTCCGCGAGCAGCGCCCCGACGACCTGGGCCGTGGTGGTCCCGGCGGCGTCGAGGCGGGCCTGGACCCGCAGCGCGTCGTCGGGCTCGCCGAGCAGCGCGTAGAGGCGGCTCAGGCGGGCCGTCGACCGCTCGTAGTCGGCCAGGATGTGGCCGGGCGCCACCCCGGCCAGCGCGAGCAGCAGGAGCGCGACCAGCCCGGTACGGTCGCGGCCGGCCACGCAGTGCACGAGCACCCCGCCGGGCGGCGCCTCGGCGATCGCGCGCAGGGCGGCGGCGCAGCGCTCCGGCCGGCGCTCGATGAAGGAGCGCAGGTAGAGCGGTGTCCCGTCGTGGTGGTGGCGGTCCAGGCCCGTGCTCAGGGGCACGTTGACGATGGTCATGCCCGGCGGGCGGTGGCCGGGCTTCGCGCGATGCTCGCCGGGCGTGCGCAGGTCGAGGATCGTGCGTACGCCGTGGGCCGCCGCGGCCGCCCACCCGGCCTCGGTGAGCCGGTCGGGGGTGTCGGAGCGGACCACCGCCCCCCATCGGGTGCGCCGGCCCGGGCCCGCCGGCAGGCCGCCCAGGTCGCGTACGTTGTGACAGCCGTCCCACGCCAGATCCCGGTCCATGCGACCACCGTATCCTTGCCTTCCCTGCCTAGAACATGGTTCTGTTAGCGCATGGCGGAACTCGTGCTCTCGACACTCGACCAGGGCGTGCTGACCCTGACCTTCAACCGGCCCGACACGCTCAACGCCTGGACGGACGCGATGGGCCGGCGCTACTTCGACCTGCTGGCGCAGGCCGAGCAGGACCCGGAGGTGCGGGCCGTGGTGGTCACCGGCGCCGGCAAGGGCTTCTGCTCGGGCGCCGACTTCAAGACGCTGAGCGCCATCCAGACCGGCTCGTACGACGAGACGCCCGACCCGCGGCCCAACACGTTCCCGACGACCATCGGCAAGCCGATCATCGCGGCCGTCAACGGGGCCTGCGCGGGGCTGGGGATGGTGCACGCGCTCGTGTGCGACCTGGTGTTCACGGCCGAGGAGGCCAAGTGGACGACCGCGTTCCCGCGCCGGGGCCTGATCGCCGAGTACGGGCTTTCGTGGGTGCTGCCGCGCGTCATGGGGCAGCAGCGGGCCATGGACGTGCTGTTGTCGGGGCGGGTGTTCACCGGGCGGGAGGCGTACGAGCTGGGGCTGGCCAACCGGGCGGTGGCGGGGGAGTCGCTGCTGGCGGAGGCGCAGGCGTACGCGCGGGAGCTGGCCGCGTACAGTTCGCCGGCGTCGATGGCGGTGATCAAGCGGCAGGTCTGGCACGACTGGGACGTCACGCTGGAGGAGTCGGCCAAGACGGCCACCCAGGAGATGCTCGCCTCCTTCGGGCGGCCGGACTTCGCGGAGGGCGTCGCCAGCTTCCTCGAGCGCCGCCCGCCGAACTTCCCGTCTCTCTGAGCGGGCTCCGCCGAGGGCTCAGGCGACGCGGTGGGCGCCAGGGGCCAGGGAGGCGGGCAGGAAGCGGGGAGCCTGGAAGCCCCGGTCGGCGTAGGCGGCCGAGACCGACTCCTGGACGCTCTCCAGGCGGTCGACCGGGACCAGGGCGATGGCCGAGCCGCCGAAGCCGCCGCCCGTCATGCGGGCGCCCCGGGCGCCGCCCCTGAGCGCGGCCTCCACCGCCACGTCCAGCTCCGGCGAGGACACCTCGTACTTGTCCCTGAGCGACAGGTGGGAGGCGTTGAGCAGGGCGCCGATCTCCGTGACGGCGCCCGCGCGGAGCAGGCCGACGAGGGCCTCCACGCGGTGGTTCTCCGTGACGATGTGCTCGGTGCGCCTGCGCTCGGCGCCCTGCAGCCGGTCGAGGGCGCCGGCCAGGTCGGTGACGTCGCGCAGGGCCGCGACGCCGAGCTTGCGGGCGGCCGACTCGCACTCGGCGCGGCGCTTGGCGTATTCGCCGCCCGCGTGCTCGTGGTGCACCTGCGTGTCGATGATGAGCATGCTCAGGCCGTGGGGGGCCAGGTCGAGCGGGATGTTCCTGGAGCCGAGCGAGCGGCAGTCGAGGAACAGCGCGTGCCCCTCCTGGCAGAGCGCCGAGGCGGCCTGGTCCATGATGCCGCAGGGCATGCCGACGAAGTCGTTCTCCGCCTTCTGGCTGAGCAGGGCGATCTCCATGGGCGTCATGCCCAGCCCGTGCAGGTCGTTGAGGGCCGAGGCGACGGCCACCTCGAGGGCGGCGCTGGAGCTGAGGCCCGCGCCCTGCGGGACGTCGCCGTCGATCGCGATGTCGGCGCCCCCGGCCCGGTCGCCCAGCATGGCGAGGACGCCCACGACGTAGCGGGTCCAGCCCTTGGACTCGTCGTGGCTCGCGATTGTGACGGGCTCGCCGGAGGACTGGAGCGACAGCAGGCGGACGGTCGTGTCCGTACGCGGCGTGACCGCGGCCGTCACCCCCCACGGCACCGCGAACGGGAAGACGAAGCCGTCGTTGTAGTCGGTGTGCTCGCCGATCAGGTTGACCCTGCCGGGCGCATGCCAGACGGTCTGGGGGGACGAACCGTAGGCGGCACGAAAAGCTTCAACAACGCGCATAACCGAACACTCCTCAACAAAGGCCCGACCGTAGACTAGCGCCATGGAGGAACTCCTGGATCCAGGGCTCGGCCAGGTCCGGGTGTTCCTGATGGACGACGACAACAAGCCGCGCAAGCTCAGGTACAACCTCGGGCACCGCCGGCTGCTGACGTTCGGCGGCGCCTACTCCAATCACATCAGGGCGGTGGCCGAGGCCGGGGCGCGGCACGGCATCGAGACGATCGGGGTCATCAGGGGCGAGGAACACCTGCCGCTGAACCCGTGGCTCGCGCGCGCGGCCGAGTGCGGTATGACCCTCACCTACCTCGACCGCGCCTCCTACCGGCGCAAGGACACCGAGGAGGTGCGGGCCCGGCTGCGCGCGCGGTGGGGCGCGGACGTGGCGATCCTGCCGGAGGGCGGGAGCAACGCGGCGGCCGTGCGCGGCTGCGCCGAGCTGCCGGGGGAGATCGCCGGCGACTACGACGTCGTCTGCTGCCCGGTGGGCACCGGGGGCACGCTGGCCGGGATCGCGGCGGGGCTGCCGGAGGGCAAGCGGGCGCTCGGGTTCGCGGTGCTGAAGGGGGCCGGGTTCCTGGAGGGGGAGGTGGCCAGGCTGCAGCGGGAGGCGTACGGGCGTACGTGGTCGAACTGGTCGGTCAACCTGGACTACCACTTCGGCGGCTACGCCAAGTCGACGCCCGCTCTGGCGGGATTTATCGCGAAACATCAAGTCGAAGGCGTCTACGTCGCGAAGATGCTCTACGGCATCCTCGATCTCGCCCGCCGCGGCGCCTTCGCGCCCGGCACCCGCGTCGTCGCCGTGGTCACCGGTCAGCCCTCCACGCCCGTGGCCGTGTGAGCCGCCCCGACCGGTTTCGACTCCGGCGAGCCGCGCTGGCGCAGATAGATCGACAGCACCGCCATCGACAGCACGGCCAGCAGCTCCGACTGCCAGTTCTGCAGGCTGCGGTTCCAGAACTCGGGCGAGGTGACGTAGGCGCCATAGGTGACCGGATCGCGCAGGTCGCCGAGCCGCTCCGCGTTGTACGCCGCCTGCCCCGCCACCGACTGCGCCAGCCACGACAGCAGGAAGATCGCCCCCATCACGAGCCCGAGCGAGTTGCTGTAGACCCACAGCCGCGCACCCTTGACCCTGGCCCAGGCCGGCGAGCCCGGCCCGGCGTAGGGGCCGATCCGCTGCTCCTCGTCCGACTCCGGCCCGGCGTCCTGCGGCTTCTTGGACTCGGGCGACCCCTTCTGGACGAGCCACACGGTCAGCATGATGAACAGGAAGAACTGCAGGTATTCGGACTGCCAGTTCTCGGCCACGTCGACCGCGAACGACGACGAGGTCACGTAGTGCGTCAGCGAGACCGGCTCGGCGCCCTGGGCGACCTGCCGGTCGTTGAACTGCAGCAGCCCCGCCACGGCCTGCCCGCCCACCGCCAGCAGGAACAGCAGCAGGAACGCCAGCGACAGCGAGTTCTCCTTCAGCCACCTCACAGCCGCGACCATCCGATCGCGAAGATCGACGCCAGCCCCACCACGATCACCAGCAGGGTCACCGTGAACATCACGCGCATCAGTCCTCCACCTCGCAGACGTAGGGGAGATCGCCGTTCGGCTCGCAGCCGGCGGCCCTGATCCGCCAGCCGTCGGTGAAGCGGTGCAGGAAGAGCGTGTCGCCGGACAGGCGGACCTGAGCCTCGTCGCCCCAGACGCTCACCGCCGTCACCGCGCCGCCCGGGGCGAGCGCCAGCTCCCGCAGCGCGTCGGCGCAGCTCTGGCCGGAGTCGGGCAGTTTCTCGGCGGTCCGGCGGGCGAGCATCCGGCAGGCGGTGTCCTCCTGGTGGGTGATGAGGGCGGCGGAGAAGTGCTCGGCCGCGCGTGCGGGGGAGGCCGTGTCGACGGCGCATGCGGCGGCGCAGAGGGCCAGCGCGAGCACGATCAGCGGCATCCTCATGCACCCCGTGCTACCCACGCGTGACGCGACTATCCCAGATGGTCGAGCACGGGTGACACCAGGGCGTTCAGCTCGCGGGCCAGCACCGTCACCGCGCGGTGCGCGCGCTGTTCGACCTCCTCGTGCGGGCCTTCGGGCTCGGGCGGCAGGTCGTCGAGCGGCACCGGGGCCTCCACGAGCAGCGTGGCCCGCAGGAACGGGATCCTGGCCAGGTCCTGCTGGGTCGGCTCGACGTACTGGCCGAAGGTCTCCTGCCAGCCCAGCCAGCCACGGTCGCGCCACCAGGTCCGTGACTTGCGCAGCTCCTCCGGCAGCGGGGAGACCACCCGGACGCGGGCGTAGAGCGTGCCGTCCCAGGTGTTGCGGTGACAGGTCGCGTCGAGTATGCGCCGGTCCCACCGCACGAAACCGGGGGTGAGCGACGGGGGTGTGGCCAGTTCCCACGCCGTGCAGGCGAACCGCACGGGCGCGATGTCGCCCCACTCGAACTCGTCGAGGTTCTTGCGCACGTGTACGGCGTAGCGCCCGTCACGGTCCCTGTCGAACTCCTGATCGATCCAGAACGCCTTGCCCATGAGGACTACGCTACGGCGCTCCCGTACCTCCCGGCGGGTGGACCGGAGATCTCGGAATGCCCTGTGACCCGGGTGACAGATGTGTAGCTTTTTCACATTGTTGTATGAACTTGGAGTGATCGATGGCGTCAGAACAGCTCGACGCGGCCATGAACCATTGGAAATCTGGAGATCTTGACGAGGCCGCGGTGCTGTTCAGGCAGATCGCGGCGACGGGGGACACGGAAGCGTCCCATCTGCTGGCCGGGCTGCTGCAGGAGCAGGGGGACCTGGAGGGCGCGGAGGCGGCGCACCGGTCGGTGATCCAGTCGGGCGACCCGGTGTTCGGGCAGCGCTCGGCCATCGCCATGGGGATGATGCTGGTCAACGCCAAGGAGTGGCCGGCGGCGCATCGGGTGCTGACGATCGCCTCCGACGGCGCCGACTTCGAGGTGGCCGCGCTCGCGGACACGGCGCTGGTGCTGGTGTTCACCCAGATGGGGGACGCCCAGGGCGCGCAGGCGTCGCTGGAGCGGGCCCGCAGGTGCAACAGCGCAGCCGTGGCCGAGCTGGCCGCGCGGCTGGAGCTGCCGGAGTTCGACCAGGACCCGGCCTCGGCCCGCGACCTGTACGACGAGGCGGAGGACGAGGACGACTACCGGGAGCTGCTGACCTGCGGGGACCCCGAGATCGTGTCGCTGTCGGCGTTCCGGCTCTACCAGATCTACGCCGAGGACGAGGAGTTCGCCGCGGCCCGCGAGGTGTGCGAGCACGCCATCGCCGTCGGGCATCCCGACCACCTGCCCATGGCGTACAAGCTGCTCGGGGCGGTGCTGGTGGACCTGGGCGAGTACGCCGAGTCGGCCGCCGCCTACCGCGTGGCCGCCGAGGACCCCAGGCCCGACATCCGGCTGCCCTCGCTCATCGAGCTGGCCAAGGTGACCGCGCGGCTCGGCGGCGAGGAGGAGACCAAGGCGATCTTCCGCCGGGTGATCGTCAGCGGCCACCCCGAGTACGTCGTGCAGGCGCACGCGTGCCTGGCCCAGATGCACACCGAGGCGGGCGAGACGGCGCAGGCGCTGGCCGCGCTGCGGGCGGTGCTGGAGGCCGGCGAGGACGAGTGGGCCTCCATCTGCGTCACCCTGCTCGGCCTGCTGCTCGAACAGCACCCCGAGGCGCACGACGAGATCATGGAGCTGGCCGCGCTCGCGTCCCGGCACGACGACCCCGACGCCGCGTTCAAGGCCGCGCTGCTGATCGAGCACGCCGCCAGGCAGCAGCCGCTGGCCGACCCGGTCGAGGAGCAGGCGCTGCAGGACACCGACGACGGCTTGGCCTGCCTGAAGGCCGGCGAGCTGGAAGAGGCCAGGCGGCTGCTGCGCCGGGCGATCGACTCCGGCGCGCCCACCCAGTCGATCAGGGCCATGGTGATGCTGGCCGAGCTGGAGATGGGCGAGGGCGACCGGGAGCAGGCCGACGAGCTGCTGGCGTACGTGGCCGAGGGCGACGACGTCCTCCAGGGCTTCAACGCCGCCTTCCTGCTGCACCTGTTGCGCGAGTCCGGCGGCGGGCCGGACGAGGACCTGCATCCCGTGCTCGCCGCCATGCTGGAGCACCAGCGGCTGGGCAGGGAGGAGGGGCTGGTCCGGTACCGGGCGGCCATGGACCACCCCGACCCTGCCGTCTCCGCGATCGGCACGGCCGTGTTCGCGCAGGTGCTGGCCTCGTTCGGGTACGACCTGTCCGAGGCGGCCAAGCTGTTCCTGGCGGCGGCGGAGACCGGGGACCCGCTGGCGTTGTCGTACACGGCGGTGATCTGCAAGGACGTGCTGACCGACGAGGCCGAGGCGGCGGGGCTGCTGCGCCGGGCCAGGGCGGCGGGGCATCCCGCGCTGGCGGCCTGGGTGGCGTACATGCTGGGCGAGCTCGTCGGCGAGGACGAGCCGGGCGAGGCGCGCAGGGCGTACGAGGAGGCTCTGGAGACCGGGCACAAGGGCCTGCGGATCGAGGCCGCCGCGGACCTGATCGGGCTGTTCGAGCGGCAGGGCGACCTGCTGGCCGCCTGCCGCCTGCACGAGCGGCTGATCGCCGAGGACGGGCACGAGAACAGCGCGCTGCCACTGGCGTTCACCCGGGTCAGGCTCGACGACATGGAGGCCGCCCGGGCCGCGCTCGCGCTCGCCACGGACGGGCTCGGCGCGTTCGGCCGGCTGCTGCTCGACGAGGACTTCGAGGCGGCGGCACGGGCGCTGCCCGAGGGTGACGCGGCCGTCATGGCGACCGCTCTGGCCATGGAGTGCGCGCACGCCTGGCAGCGCACGCGCCGCGCGGCCGCCGCCGACGCGGCGCTCTCGCTGGTCGCCGCGGTCGGCGTCCCGGAGCAGCGCCAGCGGGCCGGCTGCTTCCTCGGGGCCCTGCGCAACGACTCGGGCGACCGGCACGGCGCGATCGACGCCTGGCGGCGCGCGGTGGGCGACGACGAGCACCTCAACGGGGTGGCGCTGCGGGCGGCCGGCAACGTGCTGTGCGAGCTCGGGGAGTACGCCGAGGCCGCCGACATGTACGCCCGCGTGCCGGTCACCGGCGACGAGCGCCGCCAGGCCGAGGTGGCCCTGCGGCTGGGCGAGTCGCTGGCGGCCTGCGGCCGCGCCGACGAGGCCGGCGAGGTGCTGGCCGGGGCGTTCGGCGGGGGCGCGACCCTGCACCTGGCCAGGTTCCTGCGCGACCACGGCGACCCCGGGCGCGCGCTCGAGGTCATGACCGCCGCGCCGCCCGAGATCACGGGCGAGTCCGAGCGCCTGCTCGGCACCCTGCTGGCCACGGCGGGGGACCTGGAGTCGGCCAAGGCGGCGTTCGAGCGGGCGGCGGCCATCGACCCCGAGTCGGAGCCGGAGACCATGCTGGCGGCGGGCCGCTCACTGCTGGCGGCCGGGGACGCCGACGCCGCGCACTTCGCGTTCGAACGGGCGGCGGCGCAGGAGCACGACACGTACTCCGCCGCCGTCTCCCGCCACCTGCTCGGCCGGGCCGCCCCCGACGAGCTGCCCTGGGTGCTGTCGGCCGAAGGCGACCGGGAGGGCGCGCTGGCGGTCCTCACCGAGCGGACCGGGTCGGAGCTGATGGCCGGGGTGCTGCTGGCGATCGAGGACGAGGACGTGCGGGGCCTGCGCCGCCTCCTGGCCGAAGCGGGGCCCGAGGGGCTGGCGGAGGCCGTACCGGAGGTCATGGCGAAGGCCCAGGTCATGGAGGACGACACCGCCGAGCCGTTCTTCCAGCTCGTGACCGAGTTCGGGGAGCCCGCGGCGGCGGCCGAGGCCAGGGTCGAGCTGGGCGCGATCCTCGCCAACGAGGGCCACCACAGCCGCGCCGAGCTGTGCTTCCTGCCCGCCACGCGGGAACCGGCCACGGCCGAGATGGCCTGGCGCAACATCGCCGTCGTCCGTCACCGCCGCGGCGACCTCGACGGCGCGGTGACGGCCGCCGAGGCCGCGCTGCCCGCGACCGCCGTCCTCGTCGCCGAGCTGTTGGACGAGTGCGGCGACACCGCGCGGGTCCGGGAGGTGCTCGCCGCCGGGGCGGCGGGCGGCGACCTCGAATGCCGCCGGCGGCTGCTGGTCCACCTGCTCCAGGAGCAGGACTACGACGCCCTGACCGCCGAGGCGGAGCTGGCCGTGGGGTGCGGCGACCCGGAGACCGTCGCGCTCGGCTACTGGACGTGGGGCGACGCCCGCAAGGCCAGGGGCGACCTGGCCGACGCGGCCCGCCTGTACGGCAGGGGCGTCGACACCGGCTTCCCCGACACCACGCCCAGTATGCGCGTCGACCTCGCCAAGGCCCTGCGGGAGCTGGGCGACACGGCGGCGGCCGGCCGCGAGGTGCGACTGGCCATCGAGTCCGGCGCCCCCGAGGCCGTGTCCAGGGGCGGCATGCAGCTCGGCGTCTGGCTGCACGAGGACGGCGACCACCTGGGCGCGGCGCGGGCGTTCGCCGCGGCGGCCGAGGCCGGCACCGACCTCTCCCAGACCGCGCTGAACAACCTCGACGCCCTGGCCTACCAGGCGTGCCGGCGCGGCGAGCACGCGCTGGCCGCCGAGGTGCTGGCGCTGATGGGCCCGCAGGCCGCCGAGCAGGCCCGCGAGCTGGGCGACGTGTGCGAGGACCCGGCGGCCGTGCGGCAGTACTACGAGCTGGCCGGGCAGGGCCCGTTCACCGAGCTGCGGGTGGCCGAGCGGCTGGAGGCCCTGGGCGAGACCGCGCAGGCCCGCGCGATCTACGAACGGATGAACGACCACGACGACCCCGACGTGCGGTTCGTGGCCGGGGGCCGGCTGCTCACGCTGCTCGACGCCGAGGGCGACTCGGAGGCCTTCTACAACCTGGCCGAGCGGCAGGCCGGGGACGCCGACAGCCCGGTGCAGGGCGTGTTCGGCAGCCTGCTCGGCATGCTCCAGGACCGCCAGGGCGACACCGAGGCGTCGCTGCGCACACTGCGGGTGGCGGCGGAGAGCGGGGAGCCGACCGCGCTCAGCGTGCTCGGGCAGACCCTGCTGAACGCGGGGGAGGTCGAAGAGGGGCGGCAGGCGTACCTGCGGGTGCTGGAGGCCGGCGACGACGACCTCGCGGCGCGGGCGATGATCGCGATCGGGCAGACGTACCACGACGAGGACGAGGCGCTGGCGCGCGAGTGGTACGGCAAGGCGGTCGAGGCGGGGGAGGGGCACACGAGCGCGCTCGGCGCGATGTACCTCGGCGCGCTGGCCAAGCGGAAGCGGGACTTCCCCGAAGCGCTCACCTGGTACCAGCGGGTCATCGACGCGGGGGACTCGGAGTCGGGGATGGCCGCGGCGCACCTCGGCGAGCTGTGCTACTGGCTCGGGGACCGCGACGGGGCGCTGCGTTACTACGAGCTGACACTGGGGCTGACCGAGCAGGACGACCTGATCGCGGAGGCCGCCTTCCGGCTGGGCGAGATCCGGTACGAGCGCGGTGACCTGGACCTGGCCAGGCGGCTGCTGCGCCAGGCGTCCGACACCGGTGACCCGGCCTTCGCCGAGGAGGCGGGCACGCTGCTGGCCAGGATCAGGTGAACGCCGCTTGCCCATAATTAAATGACCGATTAGTCTCACCTAGTCAAACAAACGAGGTGAGACGATGGCCAAGGTCGGACGACCGCCGCAGGATCCGGCACGCCAGCTCGAGCGGGCGCACCGGATCCTCGACGCGGTCACCGAGCTCGTCCTGCGCTGGGGCTACGACAAGACCACCATCGACGACGTGGCCCAGCGCGCCGGTGTCGCCAAGGGGACCATCTACCTGCACTGGAAGACCCGCGACGACATCTTCGCGGCGCTGCTGCGGCGGGAGCGGGTGCTCCTGCTGACCGAGGTGCGCGACCAGGCGCCGGCGACGCTGAGCGAGCTGTTCGGCGAGTACGCCAGGGTCCTGCTGCGGCGCCCGCTGCTGCGGGCGGTGCTGGGCGGCGACTCCGAGGTGCTCGGCAAGCTCAGCCGGCGCAAGCGGGGCGGCCCGACCGGGTTCGAGCTCGGCGCGCCCTTCAACGGCTACGTGACGGAGCTGGTCAAGCACGGCGCGGTGCGCGAGGACCCCGGTGACCACGTCGTGGTGATCGGCTCCATCGTGTACGGGTTCCTGTTCCTGCCGGACGGCCGGCCCGCGGGCGACAGGCCGACCGAGGACCGGATCGCGGACCTGGTGGCCGACACCATCGAGCGGGCCCTCGGCACGGGCCGCCCGCCATCCGACCCGGACGCCGCCACCCGGGCGACCCTCGCCTTTCTCGACGCCATGGTGGAGGTCGCCCAGCAGCGGCTGGCGCTCTCCCTGGGCTCTAAGGAGCGTGTGAAGTGAGGGTCGTTCTCCCCCTCGACGACGCCACGGCCGACCTCGCGACCGTGGGCGGCAAAGGTGCCTCCCTGGCCAGGCTGACCAGGGCCGGGCTGCCCGTCCCCGGCGGGTTCCACATCACGACCGGGGCCTACCGCGCGTTCGTGGCCGGCTTCCGCGAGGAGATCCTGCGCGCCGCCGCCGACGACCCCGACCGGATCGCCTCGCTGTTCGCCGCGCACGACCTGCCCGGCGACCTCGCCGCGGAGATCCGGGCGGCGTACGAGGCGCTCGGCGACGACGTGCCCGTGGCCGTGCGGTCCTCCGCCACCGCCGAGGACCTGCCGGACATGTCGTTCGCCGGCCAGCAGGACACCTACCTCAACATCAGGGGCGACGCCCTGCTCGACGCGGTCAGGCGCTGCTGGGCCTCGCTGTGGAACCCGCGCGCCATCGCCTACCGCGACCAGAACGGCGTGCCGCACGAAGACGTGGCGCTGGCCGTGGTGGTCCAGGAGCTGGTCGACGCCGACGCGGCAGGCATCATGTTCACCGCCGACCCGGTCACCGGCGCCCGCGACAGGACCGTGGTCAACGCCTCGTGGGGGCTCGGCGAGGCGGTCGTCGGCGGCCAGGTCACCCCCGACACGACCGTGGTGTCCGGTGGCGCGGTCGTGGAGTCGCACACGAGCGACAAGACGGTCATGACCGTCCGCACCGGCACCGGCACCGAGGAGCGGCCCGTCCCCGGCGACCTGCGCACCCGCCCCGTCCTCGGCGACTCCGAGGCCGTCGAGCTGGCCGGGCTCGGCGCCCGTATCCAGGACCTCTACGGCGCCCCGATGGACGTGGAGTGGGCCAGGCGCGACGGCGCGTTCGCCATCGTGCAGGCGCGCCCGATCACCGGGCTCAAGCCCCCGCTGGAGGAGTGGAACGACAGCCTCAAGGGCGACTACCTGTGGACCGGCGGCAACCTGGGCGAGGCCATCCCCGACGTCATGACGCCGATCACGTGGTCGTTCGTGCGCCTGTTCATCAACGAGGCCATGTACGCCTCCACGCTGCCCGGCTTCGACCTGGTCGGCAACATCGGCGGCCGGTTCTACATGAACCTGAGCGTCACCTACACCATCGCCAGGGCCCTGGGCATGCAGAGTCGGCTGGGCGCGGTCGAGCAGGTCTTCGGCAGGCTCCCGGAAGGGCTGGAGGTGCCGCTGGCGCGGGTGTCGCGCTGGGAGATCATCAAGGGTGTGCTGCCCATGGCGGTCCATCTCCGCCGCCGGGTCCGTACCAACATCAAGGGCATGAGCGCCTTCCTCGCCACGTCCCAGCGGCGCTGCGAGGAGCTGCGCGAGCGGATCGCGGCCACCGGCTCCGGGCCCGAGCTGGCCGGACTGTGGGAGGCGGAGGTCCGGCCCCACCTGGTCACCTCCTGCCGCATGCTGGAGGCCGCGGGCCGTCAGGGCGGCACCACGCTCGTCCTGACCCGTGACCGGCTGCGCAAGATGATGGGCGACGTCGACGCGGAGGCCATGCTGACCGGCGTCAACACCGACGGCGAGCTGGCCAGCATGGGGCCCGTGATGGGCCTGTCCAGGCTGGCCCGCGGGGAGATCACCCGGGAGGAGTTCGCCCGCGCGTACGGGCATCGCGGCCCCCACGAGTTCGAGGTGTCGATCCCGCGGCCCGGCGAGGACCCCGCGTGGATCGACGCCCAGCTCGCCGGCCTGCGCGACATGCGGTCCGACACCGAGGCGCTGCTCGCGCGCCAGCGCGCGGCCAGGGAGGAGGCGTGGGCGCGCTTCGCCCGGCGCTACCCGCGCAAGGAGGCCGCCATGCGGGCCAGGGTTCAGCGGTGGAACGCGGTCGTGCGCGACCGGGAGTCCACGCGCTCGGAGAACATGCGGGCGTTCTGGGTGCTGCGGGCCTTCACCGTGCGCGCGGGGGAGCTGACCGGGCTCGGCGACGAGGTGTTCTACCTGCACCTGCCGGAGCTGCTGGCCCTGCTGCGCGGCGACCGGTCGGCGCTGGAGAAGGTGCCGGCGCGGCGGGCGACGTACGAGCGGTACGCCTCCCTCCCGCCCTACCCGGCGCTCATCGTCGGCCACTTCGACCCCGTGCGCTGGGCCGCCGACCCCGGACGGCGGGCCGACATCTTCGACGCGCGCGGCGCCGGCGTCCCGGTGAGCGACACCGTGACGGGCTTCCCCGGCGCCCCGGGCGTCGTGGAGGGCATCGCCCGCGTGATCTCCGGCCCCGAGGACGGCGATCGGCTCAGGCCCGGCGAGATCCTGGTGACGACGCTGACGAACGTGGGCTGGACGCCCATGTTCCCCAGGGCCGCCGCCGTCGTGACCGACATGGGCGCGCCGCTGTCGCACGCCTCGATCGTGGCCCGCGAGCTGGGCATCCCGGCCGTGGTCGGCACCGGCAACGCCACCATGCGCCTGCGCGACGGCGACCGGATCAGGGTGGACGGCGAGCGGGGCACGGTCGAGTTGCTGACCGCCCAAGACTCGGCCAAGTCGGCCGCCGCGGAGTCGGGCGTGTGATCACGTCGATGACCATGATCGAACAGTGGACCACAGAGGACGAACGCGAACTCGAGGCGCGCTGCGCCCGCTTCAGGATCGCCAAGCTCGCACTCGATCGCAGCGACGACGAGGTGGATCTGGGTGCCCGGCTCGATGAGCCGGGTCCTGCGGCGTGACTGGAGCGAGCTGCCGCCGTCGCTCGTAGCCGAGCTCGAACGCCGGCTGGGCGCCGTACGAGGGTTCGAGGAGCGCCAGGGCGGCTTCTCGTACGGCGTCCTCGGCGTGGCCCCGCTCGCCGGGGTGCCCACCGTCGCCGCGGTCGTCGGCCGGCGGGCGGTGCCCGAGCGGGCAACGCGCCCGATGGGCGATATAAAGACCTCAGCACCCCCTTCGGCAAAGAGGTCCACGCATGCGCGAGATCGGCTCCTCCATCGACATCAAGGCCACCCCCGAGCAGGTGTGGGCGGTCCTCACCGACTTCTCCGCATATGCCTCCTGGAACCCCTTCATCAGGGAGGGCGCCGGTGAGGCGGTCGTCGGCGGCCGGTTGACGCTGCGCATGTACCCGGAGCGCGGCAGGCCCATGACGTTCAAGCCCACGGTGCTCACCGCCGAGCCGGGCAGGGCGCTGCGCTGGATCGGGCGTCTCATCGTCCCCGGGCTGTTCGACGGGATCCACGAGTTCACGCTCACCCAGACGCCCGAGGGCACGCACCTCGTGCAGAGCGAGCGCTTCAAGGGGCTGCTCGTCCCCTTCCTCGGCTCGATGATCGAGGGCACCCAGCGGAACTTCGAGCGCCTGAACGAGGCACTGAAGCAGCGCGTCGAGGGCTGAGGCCGCTGAAGACCGCCCGGCTGAGCCCGGCGGGTCGCCGCCGGTAAATCGGTTGCCCCCGCGAGAGCCGCTCTGCTGTGCTGTCGGCAGCCGATCGACCGGAGGAGCGGGAAATGCGTGCAACGTCTGAGTCCCCCAGGAAAGGAAGAGCCATCTCTACGGAGGACCTGACGTTCGGTGCGAATGCTCAATTTGGGGATCTTGGCGCATGTAGACGCCGGTAAGACCAGCCTGACCGAGCGGCTGCTGTACGCCGCCGGAGTCATCGACGAGGTCGGCAGCGTCGACGACGGCAGCACCCAGACCGACTCGCTGGCCCTGGAGCGGCAGCGCGGCATCACCATCAAGTCCGCGGTCGTCTCCTTCGTCGTCGGCGACACCACGGTCAACCTGATCGACACCCCCGGCCACCCCGACTTCATCGCCGAGGTGGAGCGGGTCCTGAGCGTGCTCGACGGCGCCGTGCTGGTCGTCTCGGCGGTGGAGGGGGTGCAGGCGCAGACCCGCGTGCTCATGCGTACGCTGCGCCGGCTCGGCATCCCCACGCTCGTCTTCGTCAACAAGATCGACCGCCGGGGCGCCCGCCACGAGGGCGTGCTGCGCGAGATCGCGGACAAGCTCGTCCCGGCCGCCGTCGCCATGGGCGCGACCACGGGACTCGGCACGGGCGCCGCCGCCTTCACGCCCTTCGACGGCGCGGCCGGCTTCGCCGCGCGGCTCGTCGACGTGCTGGCCGAGCAGGGGGAGGAGCTGCTGGCCGCGTACGTGGCCGACGAGGAGTCCGTCTCCTACGCGCGGCTGCGCGCCGAACTCGTGGCCCAGACCGGGCAGGCGCTGGCGCACCCGGTGTTCTTCGGCTCGGCGATCACCGGCGCCGGTGTGGAGGCGCTGATCGCCGGCATCGAGGAACTGCTGCCGCCCGCCCAGGGCGACCCCGAGGGCCCGGTCTCGGGCACGATCTTCAAGATCGAGCGCGGGCAGGAGGGGGAGAAGATCGCGTACGCGCGGATGTTCGGCGGCACACTGCGCACCCGCGATCGGCTGCGCTTCGGCGACGGCCGGGAGGGGAAGGTGACCGCGATCAGCGTCTTCGACCGCGGCGCGGCGGCCCGCGTGCCCGAGGTCACGGCCGGCCGCATCGCCCGCCTCTGGGGCCTGGCCGACGTCCGCGTCGGCGACCACCTCGGCACGCCGAAACCGGCGCGGACCCCGGCGACGGCGGTGGCGCGGGGCGGGCATTTCGCGCCGCCGACCTTGGAGACGGTCGTGGTCCCCGGCAGTCCCGGGGACAGGGGCGCGCTGCACCTGGCGCTGGCCCGGCTCGCCGAGCAGGATCCGCTGATCGGCCTGCGCCAGGACGACCTGCGCGGCGAGGTGTCGGTCTCGCTCTACGGCGAGGTGCAGAAGGAGGTCGTCCAGGCCACGCTCATGAACGACTTCGGCCTGCACGTCACCTTCCGCGAGACGACCACGATCTGCGTCGAGCGCCCCGCGGGCACCGGCGCCGCGTTCGAGCTGATCGGCAAGGACCCGAACCCGTTCCTCGCGACCGTCGGATTGCGCGTCGAGCCGGGCCCGGCGGGCGGCGGGGTGGAGTTCCGGCTGGAGGTGGAGCTCGGGTCGCTGCCGTACGCGTTCATGCGGACGATCGAGGAGACCGTGCGCGAGACGCTCCAGCGGGGCGGCCTGCGCGGCTGGGAGGTCGTCGACTGCGTGGTCACGCTGACGCACTCGGGCTACTGGGCCCGGCAGAGCCACGCGGGCGGCGTCTTCGACAAGAGCATGTCGAGCACGGCGGGCGACTTCCGCAACCTGGTCCCGCTGGTGCTGATGAGCGCGCTCAAGCAGGCCGGGACCACGGTGTACGAGCCGATGCACCGTTTCCGCCTCGAGCTCCCGCCCGACACGCTGGGCCCGGTGCTGCCCGTGCTGGCCGGCCTCGGCGCGGTCCCGCTGACGCGGCTGTCGTCCCTGGTGGAGGGCGAGATCCCGGCCGCCAGGGTGCACGAGCTGGGGCAGCGCCTGCCGGGGCTGACCCGCGGCGAGGGCGTGCTGGAGTGCGACTTCGACCGCTACCGGCCCGTACGCGGCCCGCTCCCGGAACGCCCGCGCACCGACCACAACCCGCTCGACAGGAAGGAATACCTCCTGCACGTCGTACGGCGGGTCTAGGCCCCGTCCTTGTCGCTGTCGGCGGCGAAGACGATGACGCCGAGATAGCCGTCGTCCTCCTCGGTGACCTTCAGCAGCATGCCGTCCCGGTAGATGTTGTCGCCGTCGTTGAACGTGTCGCGCCCGGAGTGCTCCGCGTACGGCGCCTCGGCCATGACGACGCCGTTCAGCTTCTCGTCGAACATGACCTGGGTGGTCAGCACCCGCTGGTTGCTGAAGTGCACCATGGCGTGGATGTGGATGGTGCGACCGCGGTACCAGCCCGGCCAGATGGTGGTGAACTCGACGATGCCGTCGGCGTTGGTGACCTGGGCCCCTCGCAGGTACCGCTTGTCGTCGGTCGGCGTCAGGTCGCCCATGTCACCGCCGCCGCCCTCACCGGTGCCGCCCGTGGGCGGGGCTCCCGTGGGCGGGCCGCCCCCGGGAGCCCCGCCGCCCCCGCCGGTCGACTGCGACTCCGCCCCGGAGTAGAGGCCGGCCGCGTCGCAGTGCCAGATCTCCACCACCGCGTTGCCCAGCGGCTCGCACGTCTCGCTGTCCTGCACCTTGATCGCGACCCGCAGGCGCGTGCCCTCCCGGTCCTCGCGGATGTCGCCGCGGATCTTGTCGGCGTCGAAGTAGTAGGGCCCCTGCGTCGTGGTGGAGGTCAGCGTGCAGGTGCCGGCGCCGGAGAAGAGCGAGGTGAGGTCCTTGGCCGTGGTGGCCTGCGGCGTCACGCTGGCTCCGGTGGAGGTGGTGACGGCCGCCGTCCCCGAGCCGCCGCCGCACGCGGCCAGGAGGCCGCCGAGCCCGAGTGAGCTGATGCCGGCGAACAGCCGCCGCCGGCTGACCCGCTGGCCTTCGTGATCGTGTCCCACTGTGGTCCTCTTCGTGGTCGATGGTGTCGACCACACCGTAGGACGCGCCCTCTTGGCCTCTCCTTTGCCGAGCGTGAAGTTCTCATGAGGAACGCCGGGAGCTACGCGGACAGCACGATGGCCCCCTGGTAGCCCTCGCCGTCCTCGGTGACCTTCAGCAGCATGCCGTCGTGGAAGATGCCGTCACCGGTGTTCAGCGTGTCACGTCGCCCCTGCCGCCGGTTGTACGGGTGCCGCGCGAACACCGCCTCGTTGAGCTTCTCGTCGAACATGAGCTGGGTGCTCAGCGCCCGCCGCTCGTCCGCGTGCACCATGACGTGGATGTGGACCGCCCGGCCCGGGTACCAGCCCGGCCAGATGGTGGTGAACTCCACGGCGCCGATTGAGTCGGTGACCTGTGCGCCCCGCAGGTACCGTTTGTCGTCGCTGGGTTTCATGTCTTTCATATCTTCCATGTCGGACTTGCCGTCCGGCACGGAGCCGCCGCCGGGTGGCGGGCCGGCGTCGAGCGCCGACTCCTTCTCCGCCCCCGAGTAGAGCCCCGCCGCGTCGCAGTGCCAGATCTCCACCACCGCGTCGCGCAGCGGCCGGCACGACCCGCGGTCGTTCACCTTGATGGCCAGGCGCAGCCGTACACCCTCGCGGTCCTCGCGGATGTCGCTGCGGATCTTGTCGGCGTCGAAATAGAAGGGCCCCTGCGTCGCGCTCGGCGTCAGCGTGCACATGCCGGCCCCGGCGAACACGGACTCCGCCGTGGCCGTGGCCCTGATCCCGGGTCCCGAGGCGGCGATGAGGCCACCGAGCCCGATCGAGCTGACGCCGGTGATCAGCCGTCGCCGGCTGACCCGCTGACCTTCGTGATCGTGTTCCACGCCTCGAACCTCTCACGGGCCGGGAGGCTTTCCCGGCAGGCGTGGCTGCGTGTCATTTCAAAAGAGCAGCGCCCGAAAGCCTTTTCGGCGATATCAAACTGTAATCATCCGCTCTGGAGCTGATCAGCGACGGCGACGTAAGCAAAGCGCAGCTCACGGGCTATGCAATCGCGCGCAATGACTCATTGACAGGCCCCATCTGGTCGTTCTACCTTCCCGAAAACCTTTTAGGTCAGCCCGAGCCGATGATGTTAGCGCTCACAGTCCACTAGGGGCGAACTCATGAGACGACGATGGGCGGCGGCCCTCGCCGCGGCACTCCTGCTCCTCCTCGGCAACGGCCGGCCCGCGCTCGCGGGCCCGCCGATCACCACCGCGATCTACACGGCCGACCCGGCCGCGCTGGTCGTCGGAGACACCCTGTACGTCTACACCGGCCACGACGAGGCCCCCGCGGGCGGCGGCAACTTCGTCATGCGCGACTGGCACGTCTTCACCTCCTCCGACGCCACCACCTTCACCGACCAGGGCGCCAAGCTCGCGATCTCGAACTTCTCCTGGGCCGGCGCCGACGCCTGGGCCGCCGAGGTCGAGCGCGGGGCCGACGGCCGCTACTACTGGTTCACCTCGATCAACGGCAACGGCCCCGGCTGGATGAACATCGGCGTGGCCGTCGGCAACAGCCCCACGGGTCCGTTCACCGACGCCATCGGCGGCCCGCTGATCAGCGACAGCACGCCGAACTCCTCCCCGCTGAACATCGACCCGACCGTCTTCACCGACGACGACGGCCAGGTCTACATGTACTGGGGCTCCTACTACGGCCTGCGCGCCGTCCGGCTGAACGCCGGCATGACCTCCACCGTCGGCTCGGTGGTCGCCCCGAGCGGCGTGTCGAACTTCTGGGAGGCCCCCTGGATGTTCAAGCGCAACGGCGTCTACTACCTGGCCTACTCGGCCAACGACTCCGCCTGCTCGCAGCCCGGCTACGCGTGCATCCGCTACGCCACTGCGAGCAACCCGATGGGCCCCTGGACGCACCGCGGGGTCGTGCTCGACCAGGTCAGCTCGACCACGAACCACCCGGCGATCGTCGAGTTCAAGGGCCAGTGGTACATGGTCTACCACAACGCCGCCGCGCCCGGCGGAGGCAACTTCCGCCGCTCGGTGACGATCGACAGGCTCTACTTCAACGCCGACGGCACCATGCAGAAGGTCGTGCAGACCGGCGGCCCGACCACCCCGGGCAACCTGGCGGCCAGTGCCACGCCCTCGACCTCCTACGTCTCGCCCTGGGAGACGCTCGGCGCGATCAACGACGGCTACACACCGGCGAACTCCCAGGACCACAGCCACGGCGCCTACGGCAACTGGAACCACCAGGGCACCGAGTGGATCGAGTACCAGTGGCCCACGGCGCAGACCATCCGCCGCTCGGAGGTGTACTGGTTCGACGACGACCTGGGCATCGACCTGCCGGCCTCGTGCCAGCTCCAGTACTGGAACGGCAGCGCGTACGTCAACATGCCCGGCGCGTCGGGCTGCGGCGTCTCGGCCGCCACCTTCAACACCACCACCTTCACCGCGATCAGCACGACCCGGTTACGCCTGAACATCACCTCCAGAGCCGGCTTCTCGACCGGTGTGCTCGAATGGAGGGCCTTCTCATGAGGCGCGCCCTGTTCGCCCTGCTGCTCGTCGCGGGCCTCGTCGTCGCCGGCGCGCCGGCCCACGCGGACCAGACCATCGGCTACCCGACGTTCAACGGCCCGGCGATCCCGGCGCCGCCCGGGTCGTACACGACCGGCAACATGATGCAGGCCATCTACGACGCCGAGAGCTCGGGCACCGACTTCTGGATGGACCGGCTGCTGGCCCGCTCGGGCAACGACCCGGCCGGCACCTGGCTCATGACGCGCGGGCGGGCGCTGTTCATGAAGACCCACACGCCCGGCACCCTCGGCTTCGCCGGGCAGTCCGCCTACTGGGAGAGCATCAACAACAACAACGCCTTCACCGTCGCCGTCACCCCCGGCACCTTCACCGAGCAGGTGAGCTCCCGCCGGCAGGCGCCGAGCCACTGGAAGAGCCGCCACACCAGCGGCTCGATCACGGTCGACCAGACGAAGTTCATCACCGAGAACAACGTCGCCGTGGCCAACCTGGCCATCACCAACGGCGGCACCGGCTCGACGACGCTGCAGGTCAGGGCCACCTCCCCGTACGCGACCAGCGGCAGCGGCAGTGAGCTGACCGGCCAGGTCAACGCCTACAACAACCTCACCACCCTCTTCCCGAGGCTCACCGGCGACGGGTTCACGGTCTCCAGCGGCGGTCTCAACCGGTCCGTCACGATCACGGCGGGGGCGACCGTCACCGTCAAGGTCGTCATGGGGTTCGTCACCAACGAGATCCCGGCCTCGCGGACCGACTACGACGCCTACGCCGGCTACTCGGCCGCCACCGCGTTCGCCACCCACGTGCGCGCCTACAACCGCTGGTGGGCCGAGAACGTCCCCTACATCGACGTCCCCGAGCCGGCCATCAAGAAGAACATCTATTACCGCTGGTGGCTGATGCGCTTCAACCACCTCGACGCCGACATCCCCGGCCAGACGTTCCAGTTCCCCATCTCCACCGAGGGCGTGCTGGGCTACAACAACGCGATCGCGCTGACCCAGCCCATGCACATCGACGACCTGAAATACCTGCGCAACCCGATCTACTCCTACGGCGACTGGCTGAGCACCGGCCAGACCTCCAAGAACGGCCGCTTCCTCGACAACCCGGGCGACCCGGAGAACTGGTCCAACAGCTACACCCAGTACATCGGCGAAGCCGCCTGGAAGAGCTACCAGATCCACGGCGGCCAGCCCGCCATCGCCGCCAACCTGGCCCGCTACGCCGAGCAGGACGTCAAGGGCCAGCTCTCCTTCTACGACACCGACAACAACAAGCTCATCGAGTACGACTGGGGCGCGCTGACCGGCAACGACGCCGACGCCGTGTCGTTCCACTGGAAGCCCGGCCGCATGGACCGCGCCGAGGGCGCCTACCAGTACAGCGGCGCGCTGGCCGCCGCCCAGGCGTACGAGGCGATCGGCAACACGGCCAAGGCCACCGAGATGCGCACACTGGCCACCCAGATCCAGAACGCCATCGTCAACGTGCTGTGGAACCCGGGCCGGCAGCTCTTCGAGCACCGGCTGAAGTCCACGAACGAGTGGGTGCCCTGGAAGGAGATCAACAACTACTACCCGTTCGCCGTGGGCGCGATCCCCAACACCGCCACCTACAAGCAGGCCCTGCGCCTCTTCGACGATCCGGCGCAGTATCCGATCTTCCCCTTCTACACCGCCAACCAGGCCGACAAGGCGGCCTCGGGCACCGGCAGCAACAACTTCTCCACCATCAACTCCACCGTGCAGTTCCGCCTGCTCTCCTCGGTGCTGCGGAACTACCCCAACGAGTGGATCGACACGACCTGGTACAAGAAGCTGCTCTACTGGAACGCCTGGGCCCAGTACGTCAACGGCAACACCCAGTGGCCGGACGCCAACGAGTTCTGGGCCGACTGGAACGGCTCCTCGATCACCTACCGCTCCTGGATCCACCACAACATCCTGGGCAGCAGCAACTGGACCGTCATCGAAGACGTCGCCGGGCTCCGGCCGCGCAACGACGCCAAGGTGGAGCTCTCACCGATCAACATCGGCTGGACCCACTTCACCGTCAACAACCTGCGCTACCGCAACGCCGACCTGACCATCGTCTGGGACGACCCGGCCGACGGCGTCGTCCGCTACCCCGGCGTGCCCGAGGGCTACTCCATCTACGTCAACGGCAGCCGCGCCGCCACGGTGTCGTCGCTGGTGCCGTTCACCTGGGACCCGGCCACCGGCGCCGTCACCACGTCCGGCACGGTCACCCACAACGTGGCCGTCGCGGGCCTGCAGTCCCCCGCCCAGGTCAGCCACACCAGCGCCCGCATGGTCGACATGCTCGGCAAGGCCGGCGTGGACCTGACCGCCAACCTCACCAACCTGGCCGCCGGAGCCACCGCCACGGCCTCCACCACCGCCTCGGGCAGCTCCACCGCGGGCGCCGTGGACGGGTTCCCGATCAACGAGCCGTTCTGGGGCGGCACCACCGCCGGCCAGGACTGGTACGAGCTCAACTTCGGCGCCGCCCGCACGCTCAACGAGGTCCGGCTCTACTTCAAGGACAGCCGCCCGGCCAGTTCCACCTACCGGGCGCCGGCGTCCTACGACATCCAGTACCACAACGGCAGCGCCTGGGTCAGCGTGCCCTCCCAGGCCAAGTCCCCGGCCACACCGCGCGGCAACTACAACGTCGCGCAGTTCCCCGCGATCACCGCGCAGCGGGTGCGCGTGCTGGCGACCGCGGCCTCCGGCGCCCGGACCGGGCTCACCGAGGTCAAGGTCCACAACCGGGGCGGCGTCCAGCCGCCCGCCAACCTGGCGACGTCGGCGACCCCGACCGCGTCCTACACCTCGTCGTGGGAGAGCGTGGCCGCCGTCAACGACGGCATCGACCCGCCCTCCTCCAACGACACCGTCAACCCGCGCTGGGGCTGCTGGCCCGAGACCGGGCAGCAGTGGGTGGACCTCACCTGGTCCTCGGCCCGTAACCTGAACCGGGCCGAAGTGTACTTCTTCGACGACGACGAGGGCATCGACATGCCGGCGTCGTGGAAGCTGCAGTACTGGAACGGCAGCGCGTACGTGGACGTGCCCGGCGCTTCGGCGTACACGCTGACCAAGAACGCCTTCAACTCCGTCACCTTCTCCGCCACGAGCACGACCCGGCTGCGGGTGTTGCTCACCGGCACCGGCACCAGCTCCGTCGGCCTGCTGGAGGTCAGGGCCTTCGGCGCCTGACGGACGACGGAAGAGAGGGGGCGTGCCCGCGGCGGCGGGCACGCCCCTTCCTCAAGGTAGCGGAGTAGTTACTTTCTTACTTTTAGTGACGGGCCGCCTCCGCATCAGGCAAGCTTCTGTCATAGCTTCGGCCGATGGGTGGCGATCACGATGGCAGGCAAGTGGCAGGCGGGCAATCTCCCGGCGGAACTGACGAGCCTGATCGGACGACGCGGCGAGCTGGATCAGGTGCGCCGGGCCTGCCGGCGCTCCCGGCTGGTGACCCTCACCGGTGTGGGCGGCGTCGGCAAGACCCGCCTGGCGCTGCGCGCCGCCGCCGACCTGCGGCCCGAGTTCGGCGGTGGGGCGTGGCTGGTGGAGCTGTCCCCGCTGGACGACGGCACGCTCCTGCCGCACGCGATCGCCGAGGCGCTCCGGCTCACCGACCAGACCACCCGGCCCATGACCGAGGTGCTGGCCGAGCACCTGTTCGGCAAAGAGGTCCTCATCGTCCTCGACACCTGTGAGCACCTGGTCGGCGCCTGCGCCGCGACCGTCGAGACGCTGCTCGACGCCGTGCCGGGGCTGCGCGTGCTGGCCACCAGCCGCCGCACGCTGGAGGCGCCCGGCGAGCTGGTGATCGTGGTCGAGCCGCTGCCGGTCCCGCCGGAGACCGACGGCGGGCCCGTCGTCGGCGACGCGGTGGCCCTGCTGGCCGAGCGCGCCGCCGAGACCGTGCCCGGCTTCGAGCTGGCCGAGCACAACCAGCAGGCCGTCGCCCGGCTGTGCCGTCGGCTGGAGGGCATCCCGCTGGCGATCGAGCTGGCCGCGGCGCGGCTGCGCGAGCTGCCCGTCGAGCAGTTGGCCGACCGGCTCGACGACCGGTTCGCCACCCTGGAGAAGGACGATCCGGCGGCGGCGCAGTCCGACCCGCCGTGGCACCAGGCGCTGCGCACCGCGATCGGGTGGAGCCACGAGCTGTGCGAGCCCGCCGAGCGCCTGCTGTGGGCGCGGGTGTCGGTGTTCGCCGGTGATTTCGACACCGAGGCCGTGCGCCAGGTGTGCGCCGACGACCTGCTGCCGGAGGCCGGCATCGCGCAACTGCTCGACGCGCTGGCCGACGAGTCGATCCTGACCTGGCTGCCCACCGGTGCGGGCGAGCGCTACCGCATGCTCGACACCCTGCGCGAATACGGCGCGGGCTGGCTGCGCGACCTCGGCGAGCAGGAGCGGTTCAAGCAGCGGCACCGCGAGCACTACCTGTCGCTGGCCACCAGGGGCGCCGCCGGCTGGCTGGGCCCCGGCCAGGTCTCCTGGTACGACCGCATGATCGGCGAGCACGACAACCTGCGCGCCGCCCTCGAGGTCGCGCTCGGCGCCAAGGACGGCCTGCCGTCCGTGGAGCTCGCCGGCACCCTCACCTTCTTCTGGTACGGCTGCGGCTACGCCAAGGAGGGCCGCCACTACCTGCGCCAGGCCCTCGACCTGACCACCCGCCCCAGCCCCGCCCTCGTCCAGGCCCTGTGGGCCGACGGCCTGCTGGCCGCCACGCTGGGCGACGCCGAGGAGGTCGAGACCAGGGCCGCGCAGTGCGAGCGGGCCGCGGCCCCCGGCGACGCCTACGCGGCCAAGTGCGTCAGGGCGCTCAGGGCGTCGGCCGGGGTGATCCGCGGGGACCTGTTGCAGGCGATGGCCGAGTCGGAGAGCGCGTACGTGACGCGCTGGGACGGCGGGGAGCTCACCATCGCCGACCTGCTGGCGCTGATCTGCCGCGCCCACGTGCTCACCGTGGACGGCCAGATCGACGAGGCCATCGCCGTGCTGGAGGACCTGCGCTCGCTGTGCGACGAGCGGGGCGAGCAGCACATGCGCTCCCACGCCGACCTGCTGCGCGGGCAGGCCGAGCTGACCGGTGGCCGCCTCGACGCGGCCGTCGGCTACGGCCAGGAGGCCCTGCGCGTCAAGCGGCGGCTGCACGACCGCTTCGGCATCGGCCTGACCGTGGACCTGCTGGCCCTGGCGGCGGGTGGGGCCGGGCGGGCTTCGCGCGCGGCGCGGCTGCTGGGGCTGGCCGACCGGATCTGGAGCACCCACGGGCAGGCGCGGGCCAACGTCCCCGCCTGGGTCAGCGCCCGGCAGGCGTGCGAGGAGCAGGCCCGCGACACGCTCGGCGACAACGCCTACCACGTGGCCTACCACACCGGTTTCGACAGCGACATCGACGCGGGCATCGCGTTCGCGCTCGAGCCGGAGGGTGAGGGCCTGCACAACGGCACTTGACGCGGCGCGCCGGCGGCCGGCTCGGCGTCGTGCGACGGCTGCTCAGCGCTGTCTGGCCGGGCGGATGACGAGTTCGTTGACGTCCACGCCGGGCGGCCGGCCGATCGCGTACGCGATGGCGTCGGCGATGCTGTCCGGCGGGATGGCGTCGGCGCGGTAGGTCCGCATCGCCTCGCGGGCGATCGGGTCGGAGATGGAGTCGGCCAGCTCGGACGCGACGACGCCGGGGGAGACGGTGGTGACGCGGATGCTCGGGTCGAGCTCCTGGCGCAAGCCCTCGGTGATGGCCCAGGCCGCGTACTTGGTGGCGCAGTAGACCGCGCCCGTCGGCACGACCTGGTGGGCGCCGATCGAGGCGACGGTGACGAAGTGGCCGGAGCCCTGCCGCTGGAAGTGCGGAAGGGCGGCGGCGATCCCGTGCAGCAGGCCGCGCACGTTGACGTCGATCATCCGGTCCCACTCCTCGACCAGCAGCGCGTCCAGCCGGGACAGCGGCATCACGCCGGCGTTGTTGACGATCACGTCGATCCGGCCGTGCCGCTCGGCTGCGGCGTCCGCGAACGCGGCGACGTCCGCGCGGTCGGTCACGTCGAGGCGGCGCACGTCGGCCTGGCCGCCGGCGGCCTCGATCGCCTTCGCGGTCTCGGCCAGGCGGTCCTCGCGGCGGGCGCCCAGGACCACGCGGTGGCCCTCGGCGGCCAGGCGCAGCGCGGTGGCGTGGCCGATGCCGCTGCTCGCGCCGGTGATCAGAATGACTTTCGTGTCCATGACATCGAGGCTAGGACACGGAGCGGAGCCGGTTGAGCGCTCAGGGTGGCCGCGTCGCTCCTAGGAAGGCGGCCCCCAGGGGAGGCCGCCTTCGTCAGCGCCGGCGGCCGGCGCCGGCGCTGGCCAGGCACCTCTCCGGCGGGAACCGCCTGGCCTGTTCGGTGGTGAGCTGCGGGCGGTCGTCGTTGACGCCCGCTCCTGGGCCGTGCTTCATGCTCGGACAGGCGGGCCTCCCGCCAGTTCAGGCCGGACATGTCGGTCCAGGGGGCGGCCTTGACCTGCTGGCCCAGCCAGGACTCGCGCACCAGGACCTGGCCGCGCGCCGTGACGGAGCCGCCGGCCGGCCAGGGGCGGCCGAGGTGGACGGTGCGGGCGGGCGCGTCGCTGGTCAGGTGGCCGCGGTAGAGCAGGAAGCCGTACGGGCCCGAGCCGTCCGGCCTGGGAGTGGTGGCGGAGACGTCGTACGTGAGCACCACCTGGCGCGGGTCCCTGGTGTCGCCGGCCAGCGTGATGTGCGGTTTGTCGGCCGGGATGACGACCTGCTGCCGGTAGGTGCCCTTGCGGACACGGCAATCGGTTGCATGAAACGTTGACGTAATGGAGCGCACCTCGTCAATGGAAGGCCGTGAAACTGCACCTTTCCTGCAACAAGCGGTTGCAGATTCGAAGCCTGGGCCCTTGACCGGTGACCGCCCCGGTTCTACAGTCGCCTGATATTTATCGGCGTATCCCTGAAACTTTCAGAGGAGTACCGTGCGCTCCCTCCGCATCCTGCTGGTCGCCGTCCTGTTATGTCTCGTGCCAGGGCTCTCCGCGCACGCGGCGGCGGACCTCACGTACGACTTCGAGGACGGCACCGCGCAGGGCTGGGGGCCGCGGGGCGACGGCGTCACCGTCACCGCGACGGCGGACGCGGCGCGTACGGGCACCGGCGGGCTGCTCGTCGGCGGGCGCACCGCCACCTGGCACGGCGCGTCGATCCCCGCGCCCTTCGCCAGGGGCGTGGGCTACGACGTGACCGCCTACGCCCGGCTGGTGAGCGGCCAGCCGGCGGCCACCATCGCCATGACCGTGCAGCGCACGCCGACCGGCGGGAGCACCACGTACGAGCGGGTCGCGGCGGCCACCGTGACCGACGGCGGATGGGTGCGGCTGTCGGGGAGTTACCTGTTCACCGCCGAGTCCGCCGACGTGCAGCTCTACGTGGAGAGCTCCGACGCCACCGGCCGGTACCACCTGGACGACATCGTCATCAGCCCGCAGGGCGACCCCACGCGCGAGCCGATCACCAGCGACTTCGAGGACGGCACCGCACAGGACTGGGCGTCCCGCGCGGCGGCCACGCTGGAGCCGGGCACGACCGCCCACGCGGGCACGCGCGGCCTCACGGTGACCGGCCGGTCGGCCTCCTGGGACGGCCCCGCGCTCAACGTGCTCGGCCGGATGGGCAAGGGCGACAAATACGCCCTGTCGGTCTGGGTGCGGCTCGGCCCGGAGACCCCGGCGGGCCGGCTCGGCCTGTCGATCGAGCGCAGGAGCGGCGGCACCCCGAGCTACGAGCGCATCGTCACGCCCAAGGAGGTGCCGGCGGGGGAGTGGGTGCAGCTCTCGGGGACGTACACGCTGGCGTACGACGTGGAGTTCCTCAGCCTGTACGTCGAGTCCGACACCGGCACCTTCCCCTTCCACCTCGACGACTTCACGATGAGGTGGATCGAGCCCAAGCCCGTCCAGACCGACATCCCCCGGGTCAGGGACGCGGTGCCCTTCACGATGGGCTCGGCGTTCACCCGCCCGGACACGCTCGGCGTCCACGGCGAGCTGCTCGCCCGGCACTTCGGGAGCCTGACGCCCGGCAACGAGCTGAAGTGGGACGCCACCGAGCCCCGGGAGGGCGAGTTCACCTTCACCGACGGCGACTACCTGGTGGACTTCGCCACCTCGCACGGCATGCAGGTGCGCGGTCACACGCTCGCGTGGCACAGCCAGACGCCCGCCTGGGTGTTCGCCGGAGCCTCCAAGGAGGTGCTCCTCCAGCGCCTGGAGACGCACGTGCGCACGCTCGTGACCCGGTACAAGGGCAGGATCGCCGCCTGGGACGTGGTCAACGAGGTGGTGGACGAGAACCAGCCCGACGGCCTGCGGCGCTCCCCGTGGTACGAGATCACCGGCCTGGACTTCATCCGCACCGCCTTCCGCGTCGCCCGCGAGGCCGACCCGGACGCCAAGCTGTTCATCAACGACTACAACACCGAGTTCCCGCGCAAGCGCGAGGCCCTGTACGACCTGGTCGAGCGGCTCAAGGCCGAGGGGGTGCCGATCGACGGCGTCGGCCACCAGTTGCACCTCAACATCGAGCACCCGCCGGCCTCGGCGGTCGAGGCGACCATCGAGCGCTTCGCCACGCTGGGGGTCGACCAGCAGGTCACCGAGCTGGACGTCAGCGTCTACACCGACTTCGTGTCGTCCTACGACACGATCCCGGCCGAGCTGCTCGTCCGGCAGGGGCACCGGTACAAGGAGCTGTTCGACGTCTTCCGGCGGCAGGCCGACCGGCTCGGCTCGGTCACGGTGTGGGGGGAGTCCGATGACGTGAGCTGGCTGCGCACGTGGCCGATCCCGCGGTTGAACGCGCCACTGCTGTTCGACGACGACCTGCAGGCCAAGCCCGCGTACTGGGGCGTGGTGGACCCCTCCAGGCTGGCGCCGCTCGTGCGCCGGCTGGAGGCGCCGGCCGGCACGATCAAGGTGGACGGCAGGCGCGACCTCGAATGGGACCTGCTGCCCGACGCGCCGATCGCCCGGGTCGGGAACGTCTCCGCCGGCTTCCAGGCCCGCTCGTCCGCCGCCGGCCTGTACGTGCTCGCCGAGGTCACCGACCCGACCGCCGACCAGGCCGACCGGGTGACGTTCACGGTGGACGGCACCGCCCGCAGCGTCGGGCGCGGCGACCGGGGGGTCACCAGGACCGCCACCGGGTATCGCGTCGAGGCCCTGGTGGGCAAGGGCACGGACGTGGACGTGACCGTACGCGACCGGGGCACCG
Source organism: Nonomuraea sp. NPDC050643 (assembly GCF_040654715.1). Taxonomy (NCBI): domain Bacteria; kingdom Bacillati; phylum Actinomycetota; class Actinomycetes; order Streptosporangiales; family Streptosporangiaceae; genus Nonomuraea; species Nonomuraea sp. NPDC050643. The sequence goes on from NZ_JBFAIM010000006.1 coordinate 112,605, forward strand.
CGATCTCCTGGACGGGCCAGGTGACGGCGGTGCCCGCGATCAGGCTGACCTCGGCCGTCCGGAGGGCGGCGCCCGTCCTGGACGGGGTCGTGGACCGGGCGTGGGGGGCCGCGCCGGAGATCCGTACCGCGACCTGGATCCAGGGGTCCTCCGGGGCGACCGCGAAGGTGCGGTCGCTGTGGAGCGGCTCCACCCTGTACGTGCTGGCGCAGGTCGCCGACCCCGTGCTGAGCGAGGAGCCGGCGAACGCGTGGGAGCAGGACTCCGTCGAGATCTTCGTGGACCCGGGCAACGGCAAGACCAAGGGGTACGAGGACGACGACGGGCAGTACCGGGTCAGCTTCACGGGCAGGGTCACGGTCGGCGGGACGTTCGACGCGGGTGGGGTCAGGGACAAGGTGCGGGCGGCGGCGCGGGCGGTGCCCGGCGGGTACGTGGTCGAGGCGGCGATCACCCTGCCCACGATCACGCTGGCGGAGGGGACGTTGCTGGGGTTCGACGTCCAGGTCAACGACGCCGTGGGCGCGGCTCGTACGAGTGCGGTGACCTGGAACGACGCCACCGGCCGCGGCTACCTCGACACCGGCCACTGGGGCGTGCTCCGCCTGAGCGGGTGAGACGCGACTACCATGTGATCGTGAACGCGAGCCCCCGGCCAGTCCGTAAAGGGGCCGTGCCGAGCATCCGCGACGTGGCCGCCGCGGCCGGCGTCTCGCACCAGACGGTCTCGCGCGTGCTCAACGAGTCTCCCCGGGTGCGGCCCGCCACCCGCGCCGCGGTGCTGGCCGCGATCGACCGGCTGGGCTTCCGCCCCAACCGCGCCGCGCGGACCCTCGGCCTCGGCCGCGCCAGCGGCGTCACCGTCGTGACCTCCAACACCATGCTGTACGGATACGCCGCCACGCTGCAGGGCATCGAGGAGGCCGCCAGGACGGAGGGCGTGGCGGTCGGGATCAGGGTCGTGGAGTCGGCCGAGGTCCGGCAGACGGTCGACTACGTGAGCGACCCGAGCGCGGGCGGCCTGGTGGTCATCGCGTTCGACCCGCTGGGCACCGCCGTGCTGGAGGTGCTGCCCGCGCACCTCCCGGCCATCGTCGCGGCCGAGCCGGTGGCGCCCGACCTGGGCCGCGTCTCGATCGCCCTCGACGAACGCCGCGCCGCCGCCGACGCCACCCAGCACCTGCTGGACCTGGGCCACCGCACGGTCCACCACGTGGCCATCCCCTCGGAGGGCCAGGCGGGCGGCCGCCAGGCGGGCTGGCGCGACGCCCTCCGCCAGGCCGGCGCCGAGCTCCCCGAGGTGCTGGCGTGCGGGTGGGACATCGAGTCGGCGTACGCGGCCGGGCGGCGGCTGGCCCGGCGGCCGGAGGTCACGGCCATCCTGTGCGGCAACGACGACATCGCCCAGGGGGTGCGCCGGGCCCTCTACGACGCGGGCAAGGACGTGCCGGGCGACGTGAGCATCGTGGGGTTCGACGACATCCCGGGCTCGGCGTTCTGGACCCCGGCGCTGACCACCGTGCGGATGGACTTCGTGGGGCTGGGGCGTGCCTGCTTCCACGCGGCCCTGGCCGAACTGGCGGGCCGGCCCCAGCCGGAGATCGCGCTGACGCCGCCCCGCCTGATCGTCCGGGAGTCCACCGCCCCGCCACGGGGGTAGGCGGGCCCGCCCGGGCCGCCGGCGCGTCAGGCCGGGCGGCGCGTGGCCGAGCGGGCGCGGAAGGCCGCCGCCTTGGTACGGCTCTGGCAGGGGCGGGAGCAGAACTGGCGGACCCCGTTGCGGGAGGCGTCGACGTAGACGCGGTCGCACTGCCTGGCCTGGCAGACGCCGAGCCGCCCGCCGAGGTCGCTGCCGATGGCCAGCGTCAGGGCGGACGCGAAGCCCGCGCTCCACCCCACGGCCAGGGTGTCGTCGGCGCCGTGGAAGTGCACCTGCCACGGCTCGCCGGGCGCGCGGTTCAGTTGGGGGCGCGCGCCCGTGCTGATGACCAGCGCGTTGACGATGGCGGCGGCCTCGTCGTCCTGGTGATCGTGCATGGCCTCGAAGACCCGCCGGACCTTCAGGGTGGTCCCGGCCAGGTAGAGGGCCTCCTCCATGGAGACCGTCACCTCGCCGGGCAGCACGGCGCCGATGGCGGACGGCAGCGCTTCGCCTTTCGGCGCCACGTACGGTCTGCCGCCGTCGTCGCCGTCGGTCAGGACGTTCACGAGCGATACCGCGGTGTCGAGCAGGATCGCCACGTGACTATCGAACATCACTTGACTGGTCACTCCTTACGGCCTAGTGTCCGTGACTGACGTTAGCAGTTTCGTTGGTCACGCGGGGGGTTTGACGTGCCGATCGGCGGCCGTACGGGGCGCCTGCCGCGTACCGTGTGGTGGCTCGTCCTGGCGCGGGCGGTCAACCGGCTGGGGGCCTTCTCCCTCGGGTTCCTCACCGTCCTGATCACCACCGAGTTCGGGGCGAGTGCCGTCACGGCCGGTCTGATCTCCGCCGCGTTCGGGCTGGCGACCATCCCGTCCCGGCTGCTGGGCGGGGTGCTGGCCGACCGGTTCGGCCGCCGCCGGGCCATCGTCGCGGGGCTGGTCGCGTGCGCGGTGGCGCAGGCGGGGATCGCGGTCTCCGGTTCCCTGGCGATGATCGCCGTGTTCGCCGTCCTGCTGGGGCTGGTCTTCGAGATCTACGAGCCGCCGTCCCAGGCGATGATCGCGGACGCCGTACGGCCGGCGCAGCAGGCGCAGGCGTTCAGCCTGTTCAACACGGCCCTGGCGGTCGGCGGCATGGGCGCCGGGCTGATCGCCGCGGGGCTGGGCCGCTGGGACCTGCGCTGGCTGTTCGTCGTGGACGCCGCCACCTGCCTGGCCTGCGCGATCGTGGTCCGCCTCGTCCTTCCCGCGTCCCCACCGGCGTCCGGCGCCGAGCCCGCCCCCGCACCCCGGGCCGAGGGAGCGCGATCGGCCTGGCGGGACCGTTCGCTCCTCGTGCTCCTCGCGTCCGGCACCTTCTTCGCGCTCGTCTACATGCAGGTCGTGATGGCCCTGCCGCTGGCCCTGGAGCTGCGCGGTCTGCCGGCCGCCGACGCCGGGCTGCTGTCCACCGTCTCGGCCGTCGTCCTGGTGCTCTGCCAGCCACTGCTCAGGTGGACGGCGGCGCTGTCCCACCACACGGCGATGACCTGCGGCTACCTCCTGCTCGCCACCGGCCTGACCGGCTACGCGATGGCGGGCGACCTGCCGGGGCACCTGGCCGCCACGGTGGTGTGGAGCGCGGGCGACGCGCTGATGTTCGGGCGCGCTTACGCCATGGTCACGGGCATCGCCCCCGAGAACGCCCGGGGCCGCTACCTGTCGGTCTTCGGCACCTCCTGGGGCTTCGCCACCGTCCTCGCGCCCCTGTGCGGCACCCAGCTCCTCGAACGCGCGGGCCCGGCAGGGCTGTGGGGCGCCCTGGCCTGCGTGTGCCTGCTGCTCGCCGTGGCGCAGATCGTGGTGGTCAGGCCGTTGACGACGCGGCGGGATCCCCGGCCCTGTCACCTGGAGCAGGTGCCCGGTGGGCGATGATCGTCAGAAGTGGAAGACTTCCCGCATGTCACAGCCCTCGTCGCAGCAGCAGAGACTGGCCGCCCTCGCCCTGGAGGCCGGTTACCGTGAGGACGAACCGCTGGTGGTCGGGGTTCAGTTACGCGACGAGCCGCCCACCTTTCACGCGCAAGGCCTCACCCCCACCAGCCTGGTCTACGCGGCTTCGCTGTCGAAGCAGGTGACCGCCGCCTGCGTGGCGCTGCTGGTGCGGCAGGGGGCGCTGGAGCCGGACTCCGTCCTGTCGCGGTGGCTGCCCCGGTTGCCGGCCTGGGCCGAGGGGGTCCGGATCCGGCAGTTGCTGCACCACACCGCCGCCCTGCCCGCTGACGACGAGCTCGACGGCGCGATGCCCGGCGGCGGCGCCGACCGGACGAGTCGAGGCGTCATCGGAGCTCTGCGCCGGTTTCCCACCTTGAAGGGCGAGCCGGGGCACGCGTTCGCCTACTCCAACGCCGGCTATGTCTGCCTCGCCGAAGTGGTGGCGCGGGCGGCCGGTCAGGCGCTTCCCTCGTTCGCGGGGGAGCGGATCTTCGCGCCGACGGCGATGCGTTACACGTCCTTCTGGCCCGGTCCCGCTCCCGCGCCTCCCGGCGCCGTGCCCCTGACCCCACGGCACCCGGCGCCCCTGTCACTGGGCGACGGCGGGGTGTGGAGCACGGCCGCCGACCTGTTGCGGTGGAGCCGGGCGCTCAACGACGACGAACTCGGCGTCTCGGCTCTCATGCAGACCCCGGGCCGCCTCGATGACGGCACGGTCATCGACTACGCCTGGGGAATGGGCGTCCGGTCGCACGGCGGGCACAGGGTCTATCGGCACGGGGGAGGCTGGCGGGGGTTGCGGGCCATGCAGGCCCGGATTCCGCTCCTGGGGCTGAGCCTCGTGCTCCTCGCCGTCGGCGACGACACCGAGCGCCGGGTGGAGCTGGTCAACGGGCTGCTCGACGAGGTGACGAGAGCCGCCTGACCTCACCTCACGCGTTCGCGGGTGGGCGGGCGGACCGAGTTGCGCACGACGATGTGGGTGCCGAGGACCACGTGCTGGCGTTCCCTGCGGTTGAGGGCCAGCCGGACCGCCGTGCGGCCCAGCTCCTCCGTCGGGATGTGCACGGTCGTCAGGCCGGGCTCGAGGTCGGCGGCGAACGGGATGTCGTCGTAGCCGGCCAGGGACACGTCGTCCGGGACCCTCAGCCCGGCCTCCCGCAACGCCGCGAGCACGCCGATGGCCACCATGTCCGTGGCCGCGAACACCGCCGTGAACTCCGCCCCGCGCGCGATCAGGTGCCGTGCCCCTTCGTAACCGTCCGCGCGGCCGAAGCCGGTGGGCACCACGAGCGCCGGGTCGTGTGGAACGCCGAACGACTCATGGGCCCGGACGAAGCCGCGGACGCGGTCGAGCTTGGTGGTGCTGGCGTCGTCGGGGGAGTCGGCGCCCAGCAGGGCGATGTGGCGGTGGCCCTGCGACAGCAGGTGGCTGGTCATGGCGTACGCGCCGCCCTCGTTGTCGTATTCCACCACCGTGGTGGGCACGTCGCGGCCCAGCGGCGGGCGCCCGCACAGGACGAGCCGGGAGCCGGCCCTGTCGAGGGCGTGGGCGAAGTGCGTCATGCGCTCGACGTAGGCGTCGTCGAGAGAGCCGCCCCCGACCAGGATGACCGCGTCGGCGCGCTGCTCGCGCATGGCCTCGACGACGGCCAGCTCGCGGGCCGGGTCGCCGTGGGTGGTGCACACCATGCACAGCCGGCCCTCGGCGGTGGCCTGCTGCTCCACGCCCTTGGCCACGTACGCGAAGGACGGGCCCGTGACGTCGTCGAGGACGAACGCCACCATCTTGGTGCTGGCCCCCGACAGCGCGCGGGCGTGCACGTTGAGCACGTAGTCGAGCTCGCGCATCGCCCGCAGCACCCGCGTCCTGGTGGACTGGGCCACCGGGTAGTCGCCCTTGATCACCCGGGACACGGTGGTGGCCGACACCCCCGCCCGCGCGGCCACGTCACGGACGGTGACCCGCTCGTCGTCGGCGCTCACACTTTTTGTGCTTACTTTTCGCGACAAGGGCGGCCCTTCACGGTCTTCGACACCTGACCGAAGTCTAGGGGTGTCGCGATCGGGTCGGCATCCCGCCGTAGCTCCACTTTCACGGGGTCAGGCGACCCGGTCGAGGTCGTCGTGGGACACCTGGTGGGCGAGGGGAGAACCGGCGGCCAGCCGCTCCAATTCGTCGAGGACGGCGGCGCCCATCCTGGCCAGTTCGTTGCCCTGGGAACCGGCGATGTGGGGGGTCAGGAAGGCGTTCGGCAGGTCGTACAGGGCGGAGCCGGAGGGCAGGGGCTCGGGGTCCGTCACGTCGAGGACGGCCGACAGCCGGCCGGTGCGCAGCTCGGCGACCAGCGCGTCGGTGTCCACCAGGGAGCCGCGCGCGGTGTTGATGAGCACCGCGCCGTCCGGCATGAGCGCGAGGCGCCGCCGGTCGAGCATGTGCCGGGTCTCGTCGGTGGCGGGGGCGTGCAGGCTGACGATGTCGCACGAGCGCAACAGGTCCTCCAGGCCGACCTGCTCGACCCCCTCGACCCGCGTGTACGGGTCGTACAGGCACAGTTCGAGGTCGTGCGGCGCCAGCAGGTCGATCACCCGGCGGCCGATGCGGGAGGCGCCGACCACGCCGACCCTGCGGCCGTGGTTGCCGACGGAGGGGTGCACCTCGCCCAGCGGGAACCAGCGCCGGCGGCGGTAGTCCTCGCGCAGCGTGAACACGCCCTTGCCGGCCAGCAGGACGGCGCCGACGGTGTACTCGGCCACGGGCACGGCGTTGGCGTCGGCGGCCGAGGAGACGAGCAGCCCGCGGTCCCAGCAGGCGGGGCTGATCAGGCCCTTCACCGAGCCCCCGGCGTGCAGGGTGGCCCGCAGCCGGGGCGCGGCGGCCAGCACCGTCTCGTCGAGCGGCGGGCAGCCCCAGCCGGTGATCAGGACCTCCACGCCGGGGAGCACCTGGGCCAGGCGCGGATCGTCGAAGCGCTCCGCGACCAGCGACACGTCGATGTCGGCGATGCTCAGCAACCGCGCCATGGCGGGCGCGGGGAAGAGCGTCGCGAGGTGTTCCGCGCGCATGGCGAACAGCGCCTTGGGGCGGTGAAGCACGGGGCTGGGCCTTCCATTCGGAAACGTCATAGAAACCGGTCTCTACCGTAGGAGTGCTCGGTGTTCTGGTCAACGGTGGTGGAGAGATGCCCGTCGAACTGGGTTCATGTTGATAAATGTAACGTGTCGGTAACGCGTTCTTGTGGTGGATGGTGAGGAGTCGTAGCGTTCGCAGCGATCGGTTTCTGTCACTGGAGGCAACGCATGAACATCAGGGACCACCGGCCGCCACGATGATCCACCGCGCTTCCAGGCTGCGTACGCGGCTCGACCCGGCCGCGTCCGAACCCCGTTCCGTGGAGACCCGATGATCCGCAACCCCGTCCTGCCCGGCTTCCACCCCGACCCGTCCATCCTGCGCGTCGGCGACGACTACTACCTGGCCACCTCGACGTTCGAGTGGTATCCGGGCGTCCGCGTCCACCACTCGCGCGACCTGGTCCACTGGCGGCCCCTGGGCGGGCTGCTCGGCGAGCGCAGGCTGCTCGACCTGTCCGGCGTGCCCGACTCCGGCGGCGTGTGGGCGCCCGACCTGACGTACGCCAACGGGCTGTTCCACCTGGTGTACGGCGTGATGGACAACTACGGCCACGGTTTCAAGGACATCGCCAACCACCTCGTCACCGCGCCCGCCATCGAGGGGCCGTGGTCGGACCCGGTCAGGCTGCCGGGGCGGGGGTTCGACGCCGCGCTCTTCCACGACGACGACGGCGGCTCGTACCTGCTGAACATGGTCTTCGACTCCCGCCCCGGGCACGGCTTCGCCGGGATCGAGCTGCAGCCGCTGGCCGCGGGCGGCAAGCCGCGGCTGATCCTCGAGAACCGGAGCGTGACCGAGGGGCCGCACATCTACCGGGTCGGCGGCTGGTACTACCTGATGGTCGCCGAGGGCGGCACCGGCTACGAGCACCGCGTGAGCGTGCTGCGCTCGCGCTCGCTCGACGGCCCGTACGAGGACGACCCCGCCGGGCCGATGCTCACCTCCCGCCACGACCCCACCCTGGAGCTGCAGAAGGCCGGGCACGGGTGCCTGGTCGAGACCCAGGGCGGCGAGTGGTACCTCGCCCACCTGGCCGCGCGGCCCGTCACACCCCGGGGCAGGTGCGTGCTGGGCCGGGAGAGCGCGATCCAGCGGGTCGAGTGGGAGGACGGCTGGCCCCGGGTGACCGGGGGAGTGCCCGCCGTCGAGGTGCCCGCGCCCGCCCTCCCGCCGCATCCGTGGGAGCCGGCGGCCGGGTACGGGTGGAGCACGCTGCGCCGGCCCGCCTCGCCCGACTGGGTGCGCTTCGACGGCGACCGGATCACGATCGAGGGCGGCCAGTCCCCGTACGGGCTGCGCGCCCCCAGCCTCGTCGCCCGCCCCGTGACCGGCGGCAGGTGCACGCTCGAGACGACCGTCACCTTCGAACCCGGCAGCGTGCACCAGTCCGCCGGGATCGCCGCCTACTACAACTCCCGCACCTGGTACCACCTCGCGCTCACCACCGGCGGCCTGGTCCTGACCGGCAGCGACCGCGGCGCCCGCACGATCCACTTCACCGGCCACCCCACCGGCCACCCCACCGGCCACCCCACCGGCGGGCCCGCGACCCGGCTCGGGCTCGAGTTCGACGGCCCCGTGCTGCGCTTCTCCTGCGACGGCACGACCATCCCCGTGGAACTGGACGCCACCACCCTGTCCGACGAGTACGCCGACGAGATCATCGACGGCCAGATCCGTTCCTTCGGCTTCACCGGCGCCTTCGCCGGCCTGTGGGTGCAGGACCTCGCGGGCGAGGGCTGCCGGGCCGTCTACCACGACACGACTTACCACGCGCTGTGATGTTCACGCTCACATAACCCCCCCGAGGAGTACACATGACGATCCCGCGATGGCCTGCCACGGCCGCCGTACTGACCATGACGGCGCTGAGCCTGGCGGCGTGCGGCCAGGGAACGGCGGCCCCGCCCGTCGGCCAGGGGCGACCGGGGCCGGTCACGCTGGATTACTGGACCGACAAGCAGGGCTCGGAGGCCGCGGTCGCCGCGTTCAACGCCGCGCACGAGGACGTACGGCTCAGGTACGTCAAGGTGCCCGCCGCCGACCTGGTCAAGAACCTGCGCAACGCGCACAAGGCCGGCGACGGGGCGGCCATGCCGTGCATCGCCCAGACCGACAACCGCAACGGCGGCCAGCTCCTCGCCGAGGGCGTGATCAAGGACCTCACCAAGGAGGTGGGCGGGAGCGCGGCCACGTTCTCCCCGGGCGGGGTCGAGGCGCTGACGCTGGCCGGGATCACGTACGGCGTGCCGGACAAGCGCGACCCGCTGTTCAGCATGTACTACAAGCCGATCTTCGCCGAGCGCGGGCTGAAGTACCCCACGACGTGGGAGGAGCTCATCGAGATCGGCAAGAAGCACCTGAAGAAGGACGGCATCGCGGTCTTCAACCTGGCCGGCGAGGACCCCTCGACCATGATGGGGCTGGCCTGGCAGGCGGGCGCCCGCTGGTACTCCGTGCAGGGCGACGCCTGGAAGATCGACTTCACCGACGACGCGTCGAAGTGGTCGGCCGGCATCATGCAGCGGCTCCTCGACGACGACCTCGTCGAGAAGATCTCCTACGCCGAGTACGCCGCCATGATGCAGGAGTACGACCAGGGCAAGATCGCCATGCGCCAGGTCTCCACCTGGCAGCTCGCCGGCCACCAGCGCAACATGAAGGACTCCCTCGGCAAGTGGGAGGCCGGCCCCAACCTCGTCGTCAGGGGCCAGAGCGCCCCCGTCTCCGCCGCCGACACCGGCGCGCTGGCGGTGCCGTCGCTGTGCAAGGACACCGCGAAGGCGGCCGAGGCGGCGCTCTGGCTGGCGACCGACCGCGCGTCCGTGGCCGCGATGGCCGACCCGGTGGCCGGCTCCGGCTGGTACCCGGCCGTCGCCGACCCGGCGCCGTTCCTGGACGCGGTGGTGCCCAAGCAGCTCTGGGGCGAGCACGCCGAGGCCGGCAAGAAGGTGATCGCCGACTCGGCCCGCTTCGCCGACGGCTGGGTGTACGGGCCCAACTCCACCGCCATGTACGAGGAACTGGCCGACAAGTGGGGCAAGGCCATGAACGGCGAGATGAAGGTCGAGGACGTGCTCACCCACATGCAGCGGTGGACGGTCGAGGACCTGAGGCGCAAGGGCGTCAAGGTCGTCGGATGAGCGCCGTGAGGGGGCCGTCGCGGCTCCCTCACGCCTGGCCAAGGAACCCCTCATGTCCACTCGGCGCAAGGGCGCGGCCTTCTCCGCGCCGTTCTTCATCGGCTTCGCCTGCCTGTTCGTGCTCCCGCTGCTGTACGCCGCCTACCAGAGCCTGTTCACCATGCGCACCTCGGGGCTCGGCATCGGGCCCCGGCAGGAGGTGTTCACCGGGTTCGGCAACTTCGCCCGCGGCCTGTCCGACACCACCTTCTGGGCGGCCGTGGGCAGGGTGAGCCTCTTCGCGGCCGTCCAGATCCCGATCATGCTGGCGCTGTCGCTCACGATGGCGCTGCTGCTCGACGCGGTCACCAGGCCGGTCGCGCATCGGTACCGGCTGGCGTTCCTGGTGCCGTACATGATCCCCGGGATCGTGGCGGCGCTCATGTGGATGTACATCTACAGCCCCCGCCTGGGCCCGCTCATCGACGTGACCGGGATCGACTTCTTCGCCTCCGAGCTGATCTGGGTCTCCATGGGCAACCTGCTCACCTGGGTGGGCGCCGGGTTCAACATGCTCATCGTCTACGGGGCGCTGCAGTCGGTGCCGCGCGAGATCTTCGAGGCCGCCCGCATGGACGGCGCCTCGGAGCTGCGCGTCGCGCTGTCCATCAAGATCCCGTACGTGCGGGGCGCGCTCGTGCTGACCGGCATGCTGTCGATCATCCACATGCTGCAGATCTTCAACGAGCCGCTGTTGTTCCGCAACGTGGTGCCCGAGGTCGTCACCAAGGACTTCACCCCGATCATGCTGATCTACTACGAGGCCTTCGACGGCAACGACTACAACTACGCCGCCGCGCTGTCGATCATTCTGGCGGTGGTCGTCGGCGTCATCTCCATGATCTTCTACCGCGTCACGAACAGGGCCCAGCGACCATGAGAGCCACCCAGTCACGCACCTCGCAGGTGCTCATCCTGTTCGGCCTGGGCCTGTTCGCCCTCTACTCGGTCGCGCCCGTCTGGTGGCTGGTGGTCTCGGCCACCAAGTCCCAGACCGACATGCTCTACGGCAACGGGCTCTGGTTCGCCGACTTCAACCTGGGCCGCAACCTGGAACAGGTCTTCACCTACGGCGACGGCATCTTCCTGCGCTGGGTGCTCAACAGCTTCCTGTACGCCGGCGTCGGCGCCGCCGTCTGCACCCTGATCTCCCTGGCCGCCGGCTACTCGCTGTCGCGCTTCTCCTTCCGCGGCCGGGGCGCCGGCCTGGCCCTGGTGATCGGCTCGTTCCTGATCCCCGGCGCCATGCTGACCATGCCGCTCTACCTGCTGTTCGCCAAGCTCGGCCTGGTCGACACCGTGTGGGCGGTGCTGCTGCCGGCCTTCATCAGCCCGTTCTCGGTCTACCTGTCGAAGGTGTACGTGGACGGCGCCGTACCGCCCGAACTGCTCGAGGCCGCCCGCGTGGACGGCGCCGGCGAGCTGCGGATCTTCTTCCAGATCGTCACCCGCCTCATGACCACGGGCGCCGCCACCGTGTTCCTGCTCGCGTTCGTGAGCAACTGGAACGGCTTCTACCTGCCGCTGACCATGCTGCGCGGAGAGGACAAGTGGACTCTCAGCCTCGGCCTGTACGCCTGGAACCTGCAGCGCACCGAGGCCGAGACCGACCTGACCGCCCTCGTGCTCACCGGCTCCCTGCTCGCCATCGTCCCGCTCGCCGTCTTCATGATCGCGATGCGCCGCTACTGGCAGTCGGGTGTCACCCTGGGCAGCCTCAAATGATCCGCGGGCGGCACCGGGGCTGGCTCGCCGCCCACGAATCCGGCTCCGACGTCTTTATTTATCGGGTCAGGCGGGGCAGGGCGGCGTGTAGGGACGGCCCGGGACGTACCTCGCCCACTCCGCCCGGGTGATCGACGTGCCCGACGCCTCGCAGACGTTCGCGCTCGCCTGCTCCACGTTCAGCCCCCACAACTGGGCGGCCCGGTCGGTGGCGCCGGCCAGGACCGTGCCGTCCGCGCCGAACTCCACGTCCGTCACCGCGCCGCGCCCGGCCAGCACCGCCCAGAGCGACGGGGCGGCGGGGTTGGCGACGTTCCACACCCGGACGGTCATGTCCTGCGACGACGTGGCGAGCGTGCGGCCGTCGGAGCTGAAGGCCAGGCCCGTCACGTCCGCGGTGTGGCCGGGCAGCTCGGCCACGCGCCTCGGCCGCTCGGGACGGGTGACGTCCCACAGGCGGGCGGCGCCGTCCGACGCCGCCGTGGCCAGCGTCCTGCCGTCGGGGCTGAAGCGCAGGTCGAGCACGCCGCCGGGGTGGGCGGCGAAGCCGGACAGGGCGCGTGGCCGGGCGGGCTTGGACACGTCGTAGAGGCGTACCGACGAGGTGCCCGAGCCGGTCGCCAGGACGCGGCCGTCCGGCCGGAACACGGCCACGTTCAGCCGCCCGTCGGTGCCGCCGGGCGAGGACACCTGCTTCGGGGCGGCGGGCTTGGCGACGTTCCACAGCCGCGCCTCGCCGTCCCGTCCCGTGGTCACCACCGTCTTGCCGCCGGGCCCGTACGCGACCGAGCGTACCCCGCCCGTATGCCCGGTGAGCGTGGCGAGGAGTTTCGGCGTGGCGGGCTTGGAGACGTCCCAGATCTTGGCCGTGGCGTCGAGGGAGGCCGTGACCAGGCGGCGGCCGTCGGGGCTGAAGGCGGCCGCCAGGACGAGACCGGTGTGCCCGGTCAGGGTGGACTGCGGCGCGGCCACCGCGGGATCGGAGATGTCCCAGAGCCGGACCGTCTCGTCGTCGGACGCGGTGGCGAGCGTGCGCCCGTTCCCGGCGATCGCCAGCCCGTTGACGAGCCCGGTGTGGGCGGCGAGCCGGGCGCGGGGGGCGGCGCGGGCGGCGTTGGCCACGTTGAAGAGCCGGGCGATGCCGTCCGCCGACGAGGTGGCCAGGTTCTGGCCGTTCGGGCTGAACGCCACCCCCGTCACCGCGTCGGGGAAGCCGGCCACCGTGGCGGTGAGCTCGGGCTCGCGCGGGTTCTCCATGCTCCACAGGCCGACGGTGGCATCGGCGGAGGCGGTGGCCAGCACGTCGCCGTCCGGGCTGAACGCGACGTCCTCGACGGCGGCGGCGTGCCCGCGGCCCGTGCCGACGAGCCTGGCGCCCGTGATGTCCCACACCTGCACGGTCCCGGAGGCGGAGGCCGTGGCGAGGTGGACACCGCTCGGGGCGAACGCCACGCTCCTGACGGCGCCGTCCTGCGAGGTCAGCACCGCCAGGCTGGTGGGCCGGGCCGGGGTGAGCACGTCCAGGAGCGTGATGCTCCCGCCCGCGGAGGTGAGCGCGACCAGGCGGCCGTCCGGGCTGAAGGCCGCCCTGGTGGGCTCCGTGGTCTGCCGCAGGACGGAGAGCTGCCGGGGCTCGCCGGTGTCGGCCACGTTCCACAGCCGCAGCGACATGTCGCGGGACACGGTGGCGAGGACGTCCCCCTTCGGACCGAACGCCACCGAGCTCACCTGGCCCTTGTGGCCCTTGAGCGTGGCCAGGGCGCGCGGACGGGCGGGGTCGGTGACGTCCCACAGCCGCGCCGTGCCGTCGGCGGAGCCGGTCGCGAGGACCCGGCCGTTCGCGCTGAAGGCCGCCGTCACCACGCTGCCCGTGTGGCCCTTGACCACGCCGGCGCTCTTGGGACGGAGGGGGTCGGCGACGTTCCACAGCCGCGCGGTGAAGTCGCCGGAGGCGGTGACGGCGACGCGCCCGTCAGGCCGGTACGCCACCCGCTCGACCGGGGCCGCGTGCCCGATCATCCGCGCCCCCACCGGGCGAGAGAGCGAGCCGAGCAGCGCGCCCCGGGCCTCCGGGGTGGCCGACAGCCGGAACGCGCTCAGGGCGAGCTGGGCGCCGAGCGAGGTGTCCTGGGCGGCGTTGGCGCCGGCGGCGACCTGGCGGGAGAGCGCCTGGTCGCGCAGCCTCGTGGCGTCCGCGGCCAGGCGACCGGACTCCCTGGTCCGCAGCAGGGCCGTGATGCCGCCCGCGGTCGCCACGAGGAGGAGCACCGCGAGGATGGCGATCGCGCCGCGGGCGGTCACCGACCGCTGACGCCGGCGACGCCGTGACGCCCTGAGGAACTCCCGCTCGACCGGCCCGGCCCCGCCGTCGCCTGGGTCACGATCCGCGGCCTCCGGCGGCTCCGCGACCGCCGCCAGGGCGATGGTGAGGCGGTCGTCGGTGTACAGGTAGGACGGGTTCTGGCCGTCGTGCTGCCACATCCGCGCGTCCTCGGCCAGGCGATGCCGTACGACCAGGGCGGCACGGGCGGTCTCGGCCCAGTTCCCGAGCCGGGGCCAGGCCCGGATGAGCGCCTCGTGGGCGAGCTCAGCCTCGTCCTTGCCCCGGTTTCCGGCCCCGGTCGTGGTGACGAGCCGCGCCCGGACGAACTCCGCCAGCACCTGGCCCTCCACCGAGGCCGCGCCGGGGCTCAGAGCGGCGATCGGGACCCGTCTGCGCAGCCCGTCCGCCTGCTCGTCCACGCGTACCAGCCGGGTCAGCAGCTCCCGCGCGACCGGCTCGGACTCCGCCCCGAGCCGCCGCAGCGTCTCCTCGCCCGTCATCGCCAGGGCCCGCGCCACCCCGCCCGCCGCCCGGTGGCCGGCCATGGTGAGCGTCCCGCCCGTACGCCGCTGCCAGGTGGCCAGCAGCGCGTGCGAGAGCAGCGGCAGCGGGTACGCGGTCCCGTCCGGCGCGCGCAGTTCCTCGAGGATCAGCTCGGTGAGCCCGGGTTCGAGCGTGAGCCCCGACCGCGCGGCCGGCTCCTCGATCACCCTGCGCAGCCGGGCCTCGTCCATGGGCGCGACGATCTCGGGCCGCCGCATCGTCTCCAGCAGCCCGGGGTAGGCCGCGCAGCGTCCGAAGAAGTCACCCCGTACGGAGATCACCACGGCCGCCGACCGGGACAACTCCACGAGCGCCTCGACGAAGCGCCGCCGCTCCGCCTCCTCCGGGCAGGCGGTGAACACCTCCTCGAACGGGTCGACCACCACCAGCGACCGCTGGGGGACGCCGCGCCGCACGGCCTCCGGGTCGGACTCGATGATCGCCCGCAGCCGCTCGGGGTCCCTCCCGGTCAGGCCCGCCAGCACGGCCGCCAGCCCGGCCACCGGCCGCGCGCCCGGGGTCAGCACGACGCACCGCCCGCGCTCCTCCCGCAGCGCCGGGATCAGCCCGGCCCCCAGCAGCGACGTCTTCCCGCAGCCCGCCGGGCCGGTCAGGACGAGCGGGCCGCCGGTCTGGAACGCGTGCGACCCGATGACCACCGGCGGCCCGGCCTCCCTGAACGCCTGCCGCACGCGCGTGGCCAGCGACCTGACCTCGTCGTCACGGCCGAAGAACAGCTCGGCGTGCTCGGGTCCGTACGCGGCCAGCCCGCGGTAGGGGCAGTCCAGGTCGCCGGGGGCCGCGATCGGCGGCCCCGGACGGGCGCGCGGCCCCGCGTGGGCGGGGTTGACCGCGAGCGGCGGCAGGTCGCCCAGTTCCCCGGCCTGGCGGCGGGGACGGGGGAATCCGGCGCCGGGCAGCGTACGGGCCAGGTGGTGGTGGACGTGGTCCAGCGTGAACGCCGGCGGTCCCGCCGGGTCGCCCTCGTTCAGCAGCCTGAGCAGCGCCCCGCTGAGCGCGGTGTGCCTGACGCCCGGCAGCGCCCAGGCGTTCTCGTCCTTGCTCGACGACGCGAGCACGTACGCGCCGGGCCAGGCCGTGTCCAGCACCTTGTCCAGGGTCCTGTCCATGGCCCTGGACGCCACCGGCCGCGCGCCGCCGCCGGTGAAACAGCAGTCCAGGACCACGACGACCAGCTCGGCCCGCGACGCCGCCAGGATCTGCCGCACCACCCCGTACGGCAGCGCCTGATACCCCGGCACCCCCTGCCCGAGGTCCACGGTGGCCCGGGTGGCCAGGTGCAGCTCGTCGTCCGGCCCGAACAGCCCGTGCCCGACATAGTGGAACATCAGCACACTCGTCGCCTCGCGCGCCGCCCGCTCCAGCGCCTCACCCAGGTTGGCCGGGGTCGCCGGGTCCAGCAGCACGGTCAGGTTTCCCGGCGCCACGCCCGCCCGCTCGACCAGGCACGTGCCGAGATCGTTGACGGTCGCCGGCACGGCGGGCACCAGCGGCAGACGCGACGAGGCCCGGTGCGTCCCGGTGCCCGCCACCAGCACTCTGACGCCCTCGGACGCCAGCAGCAGAGGTGGACCGTTCCATCGGAGGGGTCGCACGAACCGGGTCTTCTCGAGCGTCGCAGATTCGTCCTCGGTCATCCGGCGCTCCACGGCGTGGAAGGTCAATCGGCCACAGCTTGTCGAGGGCGCCGTACGCGGCGACAGCTTCAGCTCAACGGACAAGCCGGACTGGGCCGGACGACCCCCCGATCGGCGCGTATCGCAGAGGAGAACGGCGGGAGAGACCGCCGTTCCCGGTTGTAAGGTTACGCACGTCTGCGGCGGCCGTCGAGGGGCCGGTCACCGGGGGAGTGCTGGGGGAGCACCGCGAAGACGCGTTTCCGGACGAGCTCCAGCGACCGGCTGGGCGCGGACCAGGATCACGCCCCGGCCTCCGGCGCGACGAGCCTGAACCCGGCCGACCCGCACACCTCCCAGCCGCACCCCTTGAGGCTCTCCTCCTCCAGGACCCGCACCTGTGACCCGCAGGCGCCACGGCAGACGGGGCGAAACGCAAGCAAGCCGGAAACGAAGCCGCGCATCCCGCCCCGCCCAACCCACCCCTCGCGGAGCTCACCCGCCCCGCCCGATCACCCATCTCGATCGGTCACCCGCTTCCTGCCCGGTCACCTGCCTCCCCGCCTCTCGAAGGACCTGTGCCGCAGCCGAAGTGGTGCGCCAGCCTGGAACCAGGGTTGGGGGGCTACCAGTTGGCCGGTAGGCCCGGGGTGGTGGGAGGGAGGGCGTGGTCCGGCGGGTGGATGACGTAGGCCACCCCGCCGCTGCTGGAGCTGCGCAGCCACACGTTCTCGAAGGCCGCCCGCGGATAGACATGCCGTACGGCCGAATTGCTCGGCGAGGCCGGGTCGTTGGCGATCACGTCGCCGTCGGCGGTGAAGCCGACGATCGCCATGAGGTGGCCGTTGGTGCCGTATCCGGCGCCGGGCAGCTCACCCTTCTTGAAGGACTGCGAGGTGATGACCGGGACGCCCGCCGTGATCAGCAGCTCGAGCTCGGTCAGCGAGCGCAGCCGGGTGACGAAGCCGTCCATCCCGTAGCGGCCCGCGTACGCCGTGTTGAAGGGCCAGTTGCCCGCCCCTTCGTAGGCGTGGTCGTAGGTGTAGCGGGCGGCGTAGTCGACCTCCGGGTTCGGGTCGGAGGGGTCGACCCAGGCAGTGTCCTGGTCGCTCGGCCATTCGTCCCAGTAGCCCAGCACCATCGTGGTCGAGGTCGGGCTGCACCACGCCTCGCCGCCGCCGTCCCACTCGGGGTAGTGGCCCTGGTGGATGTTCTGGGAGCGGCGCGGCACGGCCAGCTCCGTCCCCCAGGCGCCGCCACCGGGGCTGACCGGTACGGTCTTGCGCTCGGGCACGTTGGAACTCATCACCCCGGACGTACGCACCCGTGGCGTCACCGAGGAGCCCGGCGCGCGGTAGAGGGTCAGGCGGAGCTGGTAGGCGCTCACGGGCTTGCCCGCCGCCGCCACCAGCGTGTCGACGGCCACCGTGGCGTCCGCGTCGCCCTGCCCGGCCACCGACGTGCGGCGGATGTCGCCTTCGGCGTGGGACCAGCGGCCCAGCGAATACCACTTCGTCAGGCCCTCGGCGTTGCGCGCGCGAGCCTCGACCTGCAGCCAGCTCCCCGGCGGGACGTCGGCGGTCCACGAGGCGATCAGCTCGGTGGCCGGGAAGCCGATCTCCTGCTCGGGGCCGGTCCAGCGGGCGTACTCCCACGTCTTGGTGCCGAGCGCGTCGGTGTAGGAGATCGTCCCGGCGGCGGAGCCGAAAGCCAGCCCGTCGCCCGCCGTCGTGCCCTCGGACGTGCCCGAGCCGAAGTCGGCCCGTTTGAAGACCACGTCAGGGGGCGCGTCCGCCGGTCGTGCCCTGGCACCGGCGGGAGCGGTGAAGGTCGTGACCAGGAGCAGGGAGGACAGGACCGCGGTCAGCGCACGCATGTACCCACCTTCTCGAAAGCCTCTTGATGCGGCCGAGACTAGGCACAGTGGGTGGGTAAAGCATCGGCAGATCTACGTATCAGTCCGGGGCCCCGGTGAGCTTGCCCCGGCCCGCACTGCGTGGCACCTGGGCGCGGACGTCCACACCACCCGACTTTTTGGGGAAGGGTGACACAAGACATGAAATGAACCCCCAGGAAGTGGGACATGCGGAAATACGTGATCATGGGCGTACAAGGGAGCGGCAAGGGCACGCAGAGCGCGCTCCTCGCGGGCGACCTCGACCTCGTGCACATCAGCGTCGGCGACATCTTCCGCTGGCACGTCAAGAACCACACCAAACTCGGCGCCCAGGTCCGCCGCCTGGTCACGGCGGGGGAGCTGGTGGGGGACGACCTGGTGGAGGACGTCGTCAGGGACCGCCTCCAGCTCCACGACTGGAACTACGGCTTCATCATCGACGGCTTCCCCCGCAACCGGCGCCAGGCGGAGTTCTTCCTGGAGAGCTACGACATCGACGGGGTGGTCCACCTCGACCTGCCCGACGACGAGGTACGCCGCCGCGTCCTGGCCCGCCGGCTGTGCTCGCGATGCGGCATGGACTACAACCTCATCGCCCACCGGCCGGAGGTGGAGGGCCGGTGCGACGTGTGCGGCGGCGACCTGATCACCCGCGAGGACGACGCCCCCGACGCCCTGGCCCGGCGGCTGTCCGACTACCACGGCAAGATCGACCCGGTGGTCGAGCTGTTCCGGCGCAAGGAGTATGTGCTGACGATCGACGCCAGGGCCGACAAGACCACCGTCCAGCAGACCATCCGCACCCGCTTCGGCCTCCCACCGTACACACCATCCCAAAAGGAGCCGGCCCGCCTACCCGGCTGACCCCGAACGACTCGGGGGCGGCACCGTACAGCCGCCCTCACCAGCCCCCTCCAGGACGAACCTCAACGGGCCAGATGCCTGCTGATGACCATGCGCTGGATCTGGTTGGTGCCCTCGAAGATCTGCATGATCTTGGCCTCGCGCATGTACCGCTCCACCCGGAACTCCCGCGTATACCCATATCCACCCAGCACCTGCACCGCGTCCGTCGTCACCTTCATCGCCGCATCCGTGGCCACCAGTTTGGCCACGCTCGCCTGCCGCCCGTACGGCAGTCCCGCGTCGCGGCGGCGGGCCGCGTCCAGGTACGTCGCCCGCGCGCTGTCCACCCCCGCCGCCATGTCCGCCAGCAGGAACCCGAGCCCCTGATGGTCGATGATCTTCTTGCCGAACGTCTGCCGCTCCTTCGCGTACGCCACGGCCTCGTCGAGCGCCGCCTGGGCGAGGCCGGTCGCGCAGGCGGCGATGCCGAGGCGGCCCGAGTCGAGGGCGCTGAACGCGATCTGCAGCCCCTGCCCCTCCTCGCCGATCAGCCGCTCGGGCTCCAGGACCGCCCCGTCCCAGTGCGCGCTGGTCGTCGGCACCGCGTGCAGGCCCATCTTCTCCTCGGGCCGCCCGAACGTCAGCCCGTCGGCCGCCCCCGGCGCCAGGAAGCAGGACACGCCGCGCGAGCCCTCTCCCGTGCGCGCGAACAGGGCGTAGAAGTCGGCGATGCCGCCGTGGGTGATCCAGGCCTTGTTGCCGGTGATCCGGTAGCCGCTCTCGACCCGCTCCGCCTTGCAGGTCAGGGCGGAGGCGTCGGACCCGGCCTGCGGCTCCGACAGGCTGTAGCCGCCGATCAGGTGCCCGGCCAGCATGTCGGGCAGCCACCGGTCGCGCTGCTCGGGGGTGCCGAAGGCGTGGACGGGGAAGCAGGCCAGCGTGTGCACGCTGGTGGCGACGGCGACGGCCGCCCAGCGCATCGCCAGCTCCTCGATGACCTGCAGGTACACCTCGTACGGCTGCGCCCCGCCCCCGAACTCCTCCGGGTACGGCAACCCGAGCAGCCCCGCGGCCCCCAGCGTGGCGAACAGCCCCTCCGGGTAGGTCTCCGCCCGCTCATGCTCGTCCACCCGGCGCGCCAGCTCCTTGTCGGCGATCTCCCGGGTCAGCTCGATGAGATCCTGGGCGTCCTGGTCGGGCAGCAGGCGGTCGACGGTCATCGGTCACTCCTGGCGGTTCAGACGGCGGGGGCGGACTCGTCCAGGCGCTCCAGCGCGGTCCTGGCGCTTTCGCGGAACCGGGCGACCCGGGCGAGCTTGATGTCCTCGTACCCCCGGATGAGTTCCGGCAGGCCGGCGATCTCCTCGACGGCGGCGGCGGTGGCGGGGGTGAGGTGGTTCAGGGCGGTACGGACCAGGTCACGGTACTCGGTGACGAGCTCCCGCTCGACCCGGCGCACCTCGGCGCGGCCGAACACGTCGAACGCCGTCCCGCGCAGCACCCGGGCGGCCCGCAGCCCGCGGAACAGGACGCCGGCCGAGCGGCGCAGCCTGATCTTGCGCTTCATGCCCATCGCGCGCAGCGCCGGCGGGTGCAGCAGCACCGACACGACCGCGTCCGGGCCGAACTCGCGCTCGCGCCGCTCCTTCTCGACGGGGTCGAGGTGCAGGCGGGCGACCTCGTACTCGTCCTTGTAGGCCATGAGCTTGTGCAGGCCGCGGGCGTAGGCGAGGCCGATCGCCGAGCCGGACCCGGCGCCCGCCCGCTCGGTGGCCAGGGCGGTCACCTCGCGGACGTCCTCGGCGTACGTGCGGGCGTAGGTCGCGTTCTGGTAGCCGGTCAGGTCGGCGACCCGGGTGGCGACCGCCTCCTCCAGGCCCTGCGGCTCCGGCTCCGGGTCGGGCAGGACGGCCGCGCGGACGGCCTCGGGGTCGGCCACGGCGGCGCGGCCCCAGCGGAAGGCGGCCAGGTTCTGCTCGACGGCGGCCCGGTTGAGCGTGATGGCCCGCTCGATGGCCGCCGCGCCGACCGGCAGGCAGCCGTGCTGGTAGGCGGCGCCGAGCAGCAGCAGGTTGGCCGGCATGTGGTCGCCGAACAGGGCCTCCGACAGCGCGTGCGCGTCCACGCAGAGGTGCTCCTTGGTGGCGGACTCGACGCGCGCCACCGCGTCGGCGTGGCCCGGCACCGGCACGCGGCCGGTCACCATGGCGGCGGTGGGCACGATCGAGGTGTTCAGCACGGCGACCGTACGCTCCGGGGCGGCCACGGCGAGGGTGGCGTCGGCCGCCGCGCCCAGCACGTCGAACCCGATGAGCACGTCGGCGCCGCCCCGGGAGGCGCGTACGGAGCCCTCCGGCGCCCGCTTCGAGATGCGCACGTCGCTGACCACGGGCCCGCCCTTCTGCGCCAGCCCCGTCTGCTCGAGCCCGGCCGCGTGCAGCCCGTCGAGGTGGGCCGCCATCTGCAGGATCTGCGAGACGGTGACCACGCCGGTGCCGCCGATGCCGGGCATCCTGATCAGCACCTCGTCACCGCCCCTCGGGACCGGGTCCGGCGGCCGCACGGGCAGGGGCGGCGGCGTCTGGCGCCTCTTGACCGGGGTGCCCGGCTCGACCAGCAGGAACGACGGGCAGTCGCCCTTGAGGCAGCTCAGGTCGGTGTTGCAGGAGGCCTGGTGGATGCGGGTCTTGCGGCCGTACTCGGTCTCGACCGGCTGCACCGACAGGCACGTCGAGACCTCGCCGCAGTCGCCGCAGCCCTCGCAGACGCGTTCGTTGATCACGACCTTGTGGGTGGCGGCGGGCACCTTGCCGCGCTTGCGCAGCCGCCGCTCCTCGGCCGCGCACCGGTCGTCGTGGATCAGCACGGTCACGCCGTCCAGCGCGGCCAGCTCCTTCTCGACGTCGGGCAGGTCGTCGCGGTGCCGTACGGAGGCGATCGGCGCCAGCCGCACCCCCCGGTACGTCTCCGGCTCCGGCGTGGTCACCACGATCCCGCGCACGCCCTCGACGGCCAGCTCGTGCGTCAGCGCGGGCACGTCCAGCCGGCCCTCCGCGCGCTGCCCGCCGGTCATGGCGACGGCGTCGTTGTAGAGCAGCTTGTACGTCATCGACACCCCGGCCGCCACGGCCGCCCTGATCGCCAGCGAGCCGGAGTGGTGGAAGGTCCCGTCGCCCAGGTTCTGCACGAAATGCCGGTCCTCGGTGAACGGCGACAGCCCGAACCACTGGGCCCCCTCGCCGCCCATCTGCGTGATGCCGACCTGGGTGCCGCGCCCGTGCCCGTCCAGCGCGATCATCGCGTGACAGCCGATGCCGACGCCGACCAGCGTGCCGTCGGCGGTGCGGGTGGAGGTGTTGTGCGGGCAGCCCGAGCAGAAGTACGGCGTGCGCGCGGCCACCACCGGCAGCAGCCCCCGCCGGGGACCCCGTGCCGCCGGGGTGGGCCGCTCGATGCCCAGGCAGGTGGCGATGGCCTTGGCCACGTCCTCGGCGCCCAGCGTGCCGCGGGCGGTGAGCAGTTCCCTGCCCACGACCGCCGGGGCGCGCTCGCCGCCGTACAGGGCCTGCTTGAGGTGTCCCTCCAGGAACGGCACTTTGTCCTCGACCACGAGCACCCGGTCGAGGTCGGCGGTCATGGCCGCCAGCTCGTCGTACGCGAGGGGGAACGGCATCCCGATCCTGATCAGCCGCAGCCCGAGCTCGTCCCTGGCCGCCTCGTCCAGGCCCAGGTCGGTCAGGGCCCGCTGGACCACCGCGTAGGTGGCGCCCGAGGCGAGGACGCCCAGGGTGGTGTTGCCGGCGCCGGACATGATCCGGTTCAGGCCGTGCGCGCGGGCGTACGCGCGGGCCAGGTCGAGGCGGCGGGTGAGCATGTCGTGCTCGGCGTCCAGGGCGGCCGGGCCGAGCAGGATGGGGGCGGAGCCTCGGGAGACGCGGTCGGGTGCCGGGATGCCGGCGCGCAGAGGGCCGAGGTCGACGGTCGCGGAGGCGTCGGCGATGTCCGCGACGATCTTCAGGCCCACCCAGAGCCCGATGGCCCTGGACATGGCGACCGCGTGCAGCCCGAACTCGATGATCTCCGCGACCGAGCCGGGCGCGAGCAGCGGCAGGGACAGGCTCTGGCACATCGGCTCGCACGAGCTGGGCAGCGTGGAGGACTTGCAGCCGGGGTCGTCGCCGATCCAGGCCACCGCGCCGCCGAGCGGGGCCGTGCCGGCCACGTTGGCGTGCCGGACGGCGTCGGCGGCCCGGTCGAGGCCGGGGTTCTTGCCGTACCAGAAGCCGGTCACGGCGTCGTGGCGCCGGCCCGGCACCTGTTCGAGGAGCTGGGTGCCGGCCACCGCCGTGGCCGCGAGCTCCTCGTTCAGGCCGGGCTGGAACACCACGCCCGCCTGATCGAGGAAGGGCGCCGCGCGGCCCATCTCCAGGTCCACGCCGGCCAGCGGCGAGCCCTGGTAGCCGGTGACGAACGCCCGGGTGTCCAGCCCGCGCTCCTCGTCCAGGCGGCGCTGCTCCAGTGTCAGGCGGACCAGCGCCTGGATCCCGGAGATGAGCACCCGGCCGTCTCGCGCCGCGTACTTGTCGTCGAGCGATACCGGGGCGGGAGCCTCGCTCGCGCTCATGCGAACCTCCTGGCGTCGTACGTGTGATTCCCAGCACAGCAACGCTGACATGGTGTGCGCAAGTATTAGATGAGAAACTGGGCCGAAGACGCAAACAATATGAGTACATAGGATTCGTCGCTGATGTTCTTTGCGCCTCCAGGAGGTGTGCTCCGTGTCCGACGTGGACGAGATCGATCACCATGTGCTGCGCCTGCTGAGGGAGGACGGGCGCCGGACGTTCTCCGAGATGGCCGAGCTGGTCGGGCTGTCGGTGGCGGCGGTCAAGCGGCGGGTGGACCGGCTCAGGGAGCTCGGCGTGATCACCGGGTTCACGGTGCAGATCGACTACGGCAAGCTCGGGTGGGGCATCGAGGCGTTCACCGAGCTGCGCTACCCCGGCACGACGCCGGTCAGCGAGATCGTCAGGACCGCCACGGACGTGCCCGAGGTGCAGGCGGTGTTCACGATCGCCGGCGACCCCGACGCGCTGATCCACGTACGGGTGCGGGACCTGGGGCACCTGCAGCAGGTCATCGACCGGCTGCGCAGGGCCGGGGACGTGACGGGCACCAAGACGCTGCTGGTGCTCGGATCGTGGACGCGGGACGCGCTGGCACCGCGCCCGAGGTGAGGTCAGGGGGCCCGTCCGGCCTTGTCCGGGGTTTTCGTGCGCCGGGCGGGCTCGTCCGGGGTCTTCTCGCGGCGGGAGAAACAGTGCACGAGCAGGCCGATGGCGAGGAGCACCGCGACGCCGAGCCCCAGCATCCACAGCGACGCGCCGGTCAGGGCCAGTGAGCCGGGGTCGCGGTGGTGGGCGGGCGGAGGGACGGCGGGTACGTCGCCCGCGACCGGCGCCGGGCGCGGCTCGCGGTGCCTCCTGGGCCTGACCTCGGCCTCGGCCTCGGGTGGCCGCTCCGCCGTCTTCCGCTCGCCCCGGGCGCGGGGCGTGGGGGCGCTCGGGCGCGGCCTCGGGGTGGGGGCGGGCCTGACGGTGGTGTCCGCGCAGGTGCGGTTGTCGCCGAGGTCGTCGTCGCGGCCCGAGGTCTCGACGGTGGCGCAGTTCTCCAGCACGCCGGGGACGTCCGGGACGATGGTGTACGTGAGCGTCCGGGTCTCGGCCGGGGCGAGCCCGCCGAGGTGGCAGGCCAGGCCGTTGCCCGGGCACTCGGCGGGGCCGGCGGCGATCGTGGCCCGGTCGCCGGGGGCGGGGCTCTGGACGGTGACGTCCTCCGCCCGCGACGGGCCCCGGTTGGTGACGGTCAGCGTGTAGGGGAGCCCGGTGCCGGTCTTCGCGTGGGCCGGGCCGTCGGCGACGATCTCGACGTCGCTCACGGCCTGGGCGCGGCTGACCAACTGGGTGGCGTCGCCGCCCGTGACGTGGGCGCGGTTCACGATGGGCGTGCCGTCGGGGAGCGCCGGGCCGGTGGTGAGCGGGATCTCGTACCGTACGCTCCGGCCCGCCGGGATCGTCAGGCCGGTGCCGCCGCAGGTGACGGTGCGGGTGGTGAGCGAGCAGCTCAGCGGGAGCCGGCCGGGGGTGACGTGCTGGTCCAGGGTGGCGGTGATGGTGACGTCGGAGGCGTCCTGGGCGTCGGGGTTGGTGACGGTCATCGCGTAGACGGACTCCGTACCGATGATCATCGGGATCGGGGTCATGGACGAGTCCATCCGCAGGGCCGGTCGCGAGGGTACGGGGGCGGCGGCGGCCGAGGTGCAGCCGCCCAGTGCCCCGAGCGCGATGATCGCCGCGATCTCGGGCCTGCCCATGTCGTACCCCCGCTGCCGTGCCTGCTCGACCCGGAGTGATCCTCCCGCCGGGCGGCCGGTGCGCGGGGGCGATCCCACCGCTTCCATGCGCCGCCGTGGCGGAGCCTTTGCCCGCCCCACCGCCACTCCCACCGCCCCCGCCGCCGCTTTTCCGCCGCACCCGCCATCGGCCCCGTGGCAGCGGCTTTCCATTGATTCCGCGCTGGACGAACGGCCTCGTGCCGGCGGGTGCTGGAGATCGCCTGCGGGCACGGCCGGATCAGCCGCGCGCTGGCCGGCCGGGGCGCCGACGTGGTGGGCGCCGACCTCTCGGCCGCCCTGATCGCCAAGGCGCGCGCCGCCGAGCCCCGGACCATCCGATACGCGCAGCTGGTGGCGGGCCGACGGCGAGCTGTCGTCACTGCGCCGCCAGGTCGGGGCCGACCACCGCACGCTCTCGACCTACCTCAACACCTTCCGCCGCCACGGCCTCTGGCTGGAGGAGGTGGCCGAGCCCGAACCGGCTCCCGAATGGGCGGAGCGGCGGCCGGACGCCGCCCGGTTCCCCGTGTTCCTGGTCATGCGGTTCGTCCGGTGGTGATGAGCTCGTACTCGACCTGGCCGAGGGGGTGGCCGTCGCCGTAGTCGTGCTCGCGTGCGGTGCCCGACTCCCGGAAGCCGCTCTTGGCGTAGAAGCGGCGCGACTGCGGCGTGTCCCGCAGGGTCCACAGGTGGACGCGCTCGAAGCCGCGCGCCCGGATCGCCTCCAGGGTGGCGGCCATCAGGGTCTTCGCGATGCCGGTGCCCCAGGCGTCCGGGTGGCCGTAGAAGCCGAAGATCTCCGCCCAGCCCGGCCGGTCCGGTGAGGGGCCGAAGTAGGAGAAGGCCAGCCGACGGCCGCCGAGGGCGGCGAGCAGGGCCGTGTTCTCGCCGGGTTCGGCCAGCCTGCCGTGCCATCGGCCGCGCCGGTCCCGTACCGCCTCGTCGAAGAACTCGGAGGCGAAGAAGCCGGCGTAGGCGGCCTGCCAGGACTCGGCGTGGATCTCTCCCACCACGTCTCCGTCGTGTGGCGAGGCCGGAATTACGGTAAATGTCACCAGATCACCGTATGTGGTCACGTCCAGCGGTGCCGCTCGGTGCCGGGGTCCGCGGGGTAGAAGCTCTCCACCCGTAGCTCCTGCGCGGTGACGTCCTGGGGTGTGCCGACGGTGGTGATCATGGAGAAGTAGCTCACGGTCAGGCCGTCCTTGGCGAAGGTGACCGGGATGATCGGCAGGAGGGCGGTGGTCAGGTCGGGCTCGCGCCAGCCGGCGGGCAGGCCGGGCCCGGACAGCACCTCCGCCAGCAGCGCCCTGGTCACCGCGTCCGGGACACCGCCCACGGCCTCGCGGTGGACGCGCTGGATGAGCGCCGGCGCCACCTGCTCCCAGTTGGCGACGTGAGGACGCAGCTCGCGGGGGTCGAACATGAGGCGGATCACGTTGGCGCCCGCCGTCGCGGGCGGACTCCCGCGCAGGTGGCCGAACATCGCCTCGGCGGACGGGTTGGCCTGGGTGAGGTTCCAGTGGCGGTCCATGACCACGGCCGGGTACGGCTCGTGGTGGGCCAGCGCCCGCTCCAGCGCCGCGCGTACCTGGGTCATGGCGGGGCCGGCGAGGTCGCTCTCGCGGTAGACGGGGGCGTACCCGGCGGCGAGCAGCAGGTCGTTGCGCTCGCGCAGGGGGACCCGCAGCGCGCCCGCCAGCGTGATGACCATCTCGCGGCTGGGCGAGGAGCGGCCGCTCTCGATGAAGCTGAGGTGGCGCGGCGAGACCTGGGCGTGGTGGGCCAGGGCGAGCTGGCTCATCCGCCGGACCTGCCGCCAGTGACGCAGCAGCAGGCCCAGGGGCGAATCCGATGTCCTCACCCTCGCCAGTCAACGGCCTGCGGCGCCCGCGCGCACTTCCCTCGGAGGGAATTGGAACCGTACGCGGAGGGCCGGACAGTGGTGCCTGCCGCCGCGGGACGGCCCGCGGCTCAGCCACCGGAGGTCCAGGATGACCCGCTTCACCGTGCACACCGTCGACTCGGCGCCGCAGGCGTCCCGGCAGCCGCTGGACGAGCTGCGGCTGCGGGTGGGGTTCGTGCCCGCCCTGGCCGGGGCGATGGCCGGCGCCCCGGCCGTGATCGACGGGTTCAACCAGCTCCAGCGCGCGCTGCGTGGCACGGCGCTCACCGGGGTCGAGCGGGAGATCGTCGGCCTCGCGGTCAGTGTGGCCAACCGGTGCGCATACTCGGTGGCCGCCCATTCGGCCTTCGCCGCGCGCGAGGGCGTGCCGGCGGAGGTGATCGAGGCCCTGCGGGCGGGCAAGCAGGACCTGCCGGAGGGCCGGGCGGCCGCGCTGGCCGCCTTCACCCGGGCGGTGCTGCGCTCGGGCGGGCTGGCAGGCAGGGCCGAACTCGAGGCGCTGCTCGCCGCCGGGTACGGCCGGGCGCAGGTGCTCGAGGTCATCACGCAGGCCGCGTACACCACCCTGGCGAACTGGGTCGCGAACGTGACCGGCACGGCCCTCGACGCCGCGCTGTCGGCCCAGACCTGGCACGACGCCCCCTGAGCCCCGCGGCGGCGGGGACTGCCCGGTCGTGGGCTATCCCTTCGGCTCCTGCGAGATGCGCACCATGTTGCCCGAGGGGTCGCGGAAGGCGCAGTCGCGCGGGCCCCAGGGCTGGTCGATGGGCTCCTGCAGCACCTCGGCGCCGGAGACGCGCACCCTCTCGAAGGTCGCGTCGAGGTCGTCGGTGCGGAAGACGGTCATCGGCAGGACGCCCTTGGTGAGCAGCTCCTGGAGGGCGTCGCCATCGGCCTGCGACCGGCCGGCGTGCGGATTGGAGATCACGATCTCGAGGCCCGGCTGGTCGGGGCTGCCGAGGGTGACCCAGCGGTGGTCGCCGGAGGCGACGTCGTTGCGGACCTCGAGGCCGAGCGCGTCACGGTAGAAGCCGAGCGCCTCGTCCACGTCGTTGACGGTGATGTGGCAGTACTGGAGTGCGATGGTCATGCCGTCAACGCTAGGCGGCTGCTTCGCGTTCCGCTTCTCCGATCCTGCTCGGCGCGTTCCTGATCGGGCGGGTGTGCGTCTTCGCCATGCACGAGGGCATCGCCGTCACGGCGGCGTGCTCCCGGGAACGGTAGGCGCTCGGCGTCTCGCCCAGCAGCTCGGTGAAGCGCGAGCTGAACGAGCCGAGCGAGGTGCAGCCGACCGCCATGCACGCGTCGGTCACGCTGACCCCGGCGCGCAGCAGCGCCATCGCCCGCTCGATGCGGCGGGTCATGAGGTAGCTGTAGGGCGTCTCGCCGTAGGCCGCCCGGAACTGGCGGGAGAAGTGCGACGGCGACATGAGCGCGTGGCGGGCCATCGTCGGAACGTCGAGCGGACGCGCGTATTCCCGGTCGATCAGATCTCGCGCCCGCCGCAGGTGCGCGAGGTTGGCGAGGTCTTGCGGAGTCATGAGGGAAGGCTACACCCGCCCTACGACAAGTCGCTGACCTGCGGGGACAGGCCTCTGCCCGGAGTGCGCGCGGACCCCTCCCGCGGGCCGTCGCGCGTGGCGGGGCGAGGCGGCGGGACCGGTCAGGAATCGAGAAGCGCCGGCCGCCGGGACGCACCTAGCGTGACCGCCATGGACATCACCATTCACGCGAGCTTCCTCCCGCACGACGACCCGGACACCTCCCTCGTCTTCTACCGCGACGTCCTCGGCTTCGAGGTCCGCGACGACGTCGGATACGAGGGGATGCGCTGGATCACGGTCGGCCCCGCCGGACAGCCCGGCACGTCGGTCGTCCTGCAGCCGCCGGCCGCCGACCCCGGTGTCACCGACGACCAGCGCCGCACCATCACCGAGATGATGGCCAAGGGCACCTACGCCGGCATCCTGCTGGCCACCTCCGACCTCGACGGCACCTTCGCGCGGCTGCGCGACGGCGGCGCCGAGATCGTCCAGGAGCCGACCGAGCAGCCGTGGGGCGTCCGCGACTGCGCCGTCCGCGATCCCGCGGGCAACCTGATCCGCATCAACGAGCTGAGCTGAACCGGGCGTCCGCGCAACGGCGGGAACGGGTGCGGCAAAGGACGGGCACGGCGAGCGGCACGGCCGAT
Source organism: Nonomuraea sp. NPDC050643 (assembly GCF_040654715.1). Classification (NCBI taxonomy): domain Bacteria; kingdom Bacillati; phylum Actinomycetota; class Actinomycetes; order Streptosporangiales; family Streptosporangiaceae; genus Nonomuraea; species Nonomuraea sp. NPDC050643. The sequence goes on from NZ_JBFAIM010000006.1 coordinate 142,006, forward strand.
GACGGCCGCCCGCCTGCGGCCGTCATCGGGTCGTGGTCCGGTCGTGCTCTGGTCGCGGTCTAGGAGCTCGGGCAGGTGTGGCGGTACTCCTCGATCGCCAGTCCGCTGGGCGGCGGGCAGAGGAAGCGCTCGTAGCGGGTGTCGTCGTCGACGAAGCGCTTGAGCCAGGCCACCATCGACTTGGCCATCGTGGTGTTGGTGGTCTGCGGGAAGAAGTGGCTGGCGTTGTTCAGCTCCAGGTACGCCTTCTCCGACGACGACGGGATGCTCTGGTAGAACGGCTCGGAATGGGTGGAGACCGAGGCGACGCTGTCGCTCTCACCACCGATGATCATCGTCGGGACGCGGATCCCCGACCACGACTTCGTCAGGTTCCAGGGGGCCAGCGGCACGGCCGCCTGCAGGGACGGGCGGTCGTCGGCGGCCTCCAGGGTGCCGCCGCCGCCCATCGAGTGGCCGGCCACCGCGAGCCTGGAGGCGTCGATGCGGCTGCGCACCGTGGCCGTACTGTCCTCGACCAGGTAGTCGAGCGCCGCCAGGAGCTGGCGGCCCCGGCTGGCGGGCTGGTCGTAGAGCGTGTTGGTCTCGATGCCGATCACGACGAAGCCGTGCGAGGCGATCCTCGGGCCGAGCCACGAGAGGCTGGACCACCTGGCGGTGTACCCGGGTGAGATGGCGATCGCGCCGAACGTGCCCTGGCTGGTGTCGGTCGGGTAGTAGATCGTGCCGCCGCCGAAGCCGCTCACGCTGATCGACGAGACGCTCGTCTGCGCGGTCGAGAACGGGCCGCGGCTCGCCTCGAGGATGGCGTCGGTGGGGTCGGGGCCGCGGTCGTACGGGCCCGCCGCCTGGGCGGGGGAGGCGGCCATCAGGGCACCGCCGATCAGTGAGACGGTGAGGGCGAGCTTGGTCAACGTTCGCGCGCCGGATCGGGGGGTGGAGAGCTGCACGTCGTCATACTCCCTGCTCGTTGGGGGGTCCTCATCGGAGGGCTCGTCGGGGAGCTCGGTGAGGGTGACTGCTGTCTGTCGCCATTGTTCGGATGCGCAGTCAGCCGTGCATCGGTGAAATCACCGGTCCTGCGATCAGGACATGAGGCGTACCAGTTCGACCCGGGAGCGGATGCCGAGGCGGCTGAAGATGTTCCTGAGGTGGTGCTCGATGGTACGGCGGCTCAGGAAGAGCTGCTCGGCCACCTCCTTGTTGGTGGCGCCCTCGGCCACCATGCGCGCGATCTGTAACTGCTGGGCCGTGAGCTGGCCCGTGGTGGCGGACAGGGCCGGGCGGACCGGGTCGCCGGAGGCGCGCAGCTCCGTCCTGGCCTGCTCGCTCCACAGGCGGGCGCCGTAGCGTTCGAAGGTCTCCAGGGCCGCGTGCAGGTGGGTCCTGGCTGCGCCGGGGCGGCGGTCGCGGCGCAGGGCGCTGCCGTACAGGAGGCTGGTACGGGCGGCCTCGAACTCGTACATGCCCTGGCCGTGCAGGTCGAGGGCCTCGCGGAACAGCTCTTCGGCCGCGCCCGGCGGGGCGAGCAGGGCGCGGCAGCGCGACACCAGCGCGCGCAGATCGGGGCTGCGCGTGCTGCCGACCCAGCGTTCGAGCACCCGCAGCGCGGTGCCCGCCCCCTCGTGGTCGCCGGTCCGCGCGCACGCCTCGATGAAGTGCGGCGTGGCCATGACCCTGATGACGACGTGGCTGCTGTTGCGGCGCTCGGCGCGCAGCCGGTGGGCGCAGTCGGCCGGTCGCCCGGCCGACAGGTCGAGGTAGGCCAGCGCCCAGTTGCCGATCGCGCCCGCGATGCCCAGGTCGTGGGCGTCGGCCAGGTCGATGGCGGCGTCGGCGCGCGTCCGGCAGGTCTCCTGGTCGCCCTCGACGGCCGCCGTGATCGCCAGCCAGGCCAGATGCTGGGCCGCCGTGTTGAGCTGGCCGGTCTCCTGGGCCAGGCGCAGGCCCTGGGCGGCGGTCGTGGCGACGGAGGCGTAGCGGCCCATCCAGATCTCCGGGTAGATCATGTAGTCCAGGAGCTGCGGCATCGCCGAGGCCGCGCCGCGCACGCGGGCCGCCTCGACGGCGCGGGCCGACAGGCGGTGGGCCGTGGCGTCCTCGCCGAGCATCATGCTGGCCACGCACGCCCACACGAGCACGATGGGATCGCGGACGGTCTCCGCCAGCTCGACCACGCGCCGCAGCGGGCCCGCCGCCTCCTGGTGCGAGCCGCTGAAGGTGGAGGCCATCCCGGCGAGATACTCGAACATGAGTTGCGTGGGCACTGCCTCGTCGGGGCGGCGCAGGGCGGCGGCCTGGCGGGCGATCGCGATGAACGCCCGGTTGTCGCCCGCCCGGTAGCTGGCGTCCGCGGCCCTGACCAGCGCGCGCACGCCGAGCATGCGGTGGCTTTCGAGCAGCCACGCCGCCGCCGACAGCAGCTCCTCGCGGGCGCTGCCGGTCTCGCCGCGCAGGAGTTCGAGGCTGCCGTGCAGGAGCTGTACGTGGGCGCGCAGCTCGTCGGGCGCCGTGAGGGTGCGCAGCCTGGCCAGCAGCGAGCGGGCCACCTGGGGACGGCCCGCCACCCACGCGTGCCGGGCGGCGGCGGCCAGGCGCTCCACCTTGGCGGGGTCGTCGTGGCCGGTCAGCTCGGCGGCCCGCTCGAGCGCCAGGTACGGCTCCGGATGGCCGCGCGGGCGGCGGACGTCGAGAGCCGCCGCGGCCAGCTCGTCGGCCAGCTCTCCCGCCGGGCCGTCGAGAGCACAGGCCCGATGCCACGCCCGCCGTAACCGCCGAAGACCGTCCCCCTCCCGACCCTCGCACAGACCGGTGCTCGCGTGGCCGGTGCTCGCCAGGCCGGAGTGTGGGGGGTTGGTGTGCGCGGGGCTGGAGTGGGTGGGGTCGGCGGGGTTCTCGGGGGTGGTGGTTTCGGAGGCGGGGTTCTTCGGGGGTGTGGGTTCGAGGAGGGTGGCGAGCAGGCGGTGGGCGGCGCGGCGCTGGGCGAGGGAGGCGCCGTGGTAGGCCACCGCGCGCAGGGCCGGGTCGCGGAAGTCGTAGCGGTCACCGGCGGTCTGCAGGATGCCCGCGCGTTCGGCCGGTTCCAGCGCGGTGAGGGCGCACGTGGGGCGGGCCGCCTGGATCAGCGTGCCCGGGTCGAGGCCGGGGTCGGCGGCGATGAGCAGGAGGAGCGGGCGCACCTGGTCGGGCAGGGACGCGAGGCGGGCCGCGTGCTCGCCCCACAGCCGGCCGCCCCTGGGCAGCGCCTCCGGTGGGGCGGCCAGGCCCGCGAGCTGGTCGGGGGTGAGCGAGCCGATCAGCTCGGTCAGGGCGAGCGGGTTGCCGCGGGCGATCTGGTCGAGCGCCGCCAGCAGGTCCTCGGGGATCCCGCCCGGCGCCAGGTCCCCGGCCAGCTCCCGCACGGCCACCGCGTCCAGGCCCCGCAACGCCAGCACGGGCACACCCTCCAGCCCGCCCGGCCACCCCCGGCCGAAGCGCCCGCCCGGCCCCACGGCCGTCGGCCAGGCTCCGTCTGTGGCTGGTGGCCAGGCTCCGTCCGGGGCGGTCGGTCGGGCTGTGTCCGGGGCCGTGAACAGCAGGGCGACGGGTTCGCCGGACAGCCGTCTGGCCGCGAACGACAGTGCCTCGCGGGTGGCCTGGTCCAGCAGGTCCGCGTCGTCCACGCAGGCCAGCACCGGCTGCCGGGCCGCCGCCGCCGACAGCGCGCCCAGCACGGCGGCGGGCAGCGCCAGTCCCCCGGCCGGTCCACTGGCCGGTCCACTGGCCGGTCCACCGGGCGGTCCACCGGGCGGTCCACCGGGCGGTCCACCGGGGGGCGTACCGGATTCCAGGGTGTCCACGAGGGAGCGGGCCGAGGCGAGAGGGCGCAGCAGGCCGTGCAGCCCCGCGTACGGCAGCCGCGACTCCGACGCCACCCCCGAGACCCGCAGCACGCGGAAGGCGGGACAGGCGTGCGCCGCGGCCAGGTCGAGCAGCGCCGTCTTCCCTATGCCCGGCGCGCCCACCACCAGCAGGGCCCCGCCGGAGCCGGCGCGGGCGTCGTCGAGCAGCCGCCGCAGGGCGCGCTCCTCCTCGCCGCGGCCGCGCAGCACGGGTGCGCTCGTGACTGGGGACACGCGTTCAGTGTTACGCGCTGATGTCAGGACTGAAAAGGGACTGTGGAAGGGGCCGGTGATTTCACCGATGCGCGGTGTCGCGTTTCCCCGACAGGCGGCCGGTGACGGCCGGCACCAGACCGTTCGGCATGAACAGCACCATCAGGATGAGGACGAGCGCATAGACGGCGTACGACAGCACGCTCGGCGCGTACGTCGGCATCCCCGGCAGCGAGGCCAGGATGTCCAGACCCTGCACCAGCAGCGTGATCGCGGTCGCCCCCACCACCGCGCCCCAGATCGTGCCGAGCCCCCCGACCACGGCCATCACGATGTACTGGATCGAGATGAGCACCGGGAACGAGCCCGGCGCCACATAGCCGGTGTAGAAGCAGTAGATGCCTCCGGCCAGCCCGGCGAAGGCGGCCGACAGGGCGAAGACCACCAGCTTGTACCGCCCGACCGGGATGCCCGAGGAGGCGGCCGCGGTCTCGCTGGTGGCCAGGGCGCGCAGGGCGCGGCCGGGGCGGGAGGTGATGACGTTGTGGGTGACCAGCATGACCAGGGCCAGCCCGCCCCACGTCATGTACGCGTACGCCGCCGCGCTCCCCACCTCGAACGACCCCACGCTGAACTGCGGGATCGCCTGCAGCCCGATGTCGCCGCCGGTGAACTCCAGTTGCCCGGCCAGCGAGAGCAGGATGAGCTGCATGGCCAGCGTGGCGAACGCCAGGTGGTGCCCGCGCAGCCGCAGCAGCGGCGTGCCGATGACGAGGGCGGACACGGCGGCGACCAGCGGGGCGGCCACCAGCCCGGCCAGGGGCGGCACCCCGCCCAGCGCGAGCAGCGCGGCCGTGTAGGCGCCGATGGCGTAGAAGGCGCCCTGGCCCAGCGACACCTGCCCGGCGTACCCCATGAGCAGCGACACCCCGACCGTCACCATCGCGGCCAGGCCCAGCAGGATGTAGACGGCCAGCACGCTGTCGTCGAGCACCGCCGGCAGCGCGAGCGTCACGGCGGCGACCAGGAGCCCGGCCACGAGTCTGATCATGTCGGCTCCTGGGAGATGGCCGGGCGGCGGCCGGCCTGCACGATCATGACGACGAGCATGAGGCCCAGCGCCACCTCCAGTTGGTGCGACCCGTAGCCGTACCCGGCCGCCATCGTCTCGGCCACGCCCAGCAGCAGCGCGCCGGCCAGCGTGATCACGGGCCGGGTGAGCGCCCCGAAGACGGCCGCGGCGAAGCCGTTGACGATGAGCGTGACGTCGGTGTCGAACGAGATCGGCCGCAGCGGCGTCACCAGCACCCCCGCGATGCCCCCGAGCAGCCCGCCCAGCGCGAACGCCAGCAGCCCCATCCGCCGGATGTCGATGCCCACGACCCGGGCGGCGTAGGGGTTGGACGCGCACGCCGTCAGCGCCTTGCCCAGGTACGTCCGGCCGAAGAAGATCGCCAGCAGCACGAACGCGGCCGCCGTCACCCCGATGACCAGCAGGTACTGGGTCTGGATGCGCGCCCCGGCCACGGTGACCGAGCCCGCCAGGCCGGGCGCCGAGCGCGGCTGGTCGCCCCACAGCACGATCTCCACCGCGTACGCCAGCACGCCCACGCCCAGCGTGACGATCAGCGACGACAGCGCCGTCGTGCCCGGTCTGCCGATCGCGGCCAGCCCGGTCAGCAGGCCCGCGAACGCCGCCACCAGCACGGCGGCCACCTCGCTCAGCCCGTGCGGGAACCCGAGCCCGAGGAGCGAGGAGGTGCACAGCCCCGCGACCACGGCGAACGTCCCCTGGGCGAAGTTCACCACGCCGGTCACCCGGTGGATGACGACAAGGCCGCTGGCGATCAGCGCGATCGCGCACCCGACCGCCAGCCCGTTCAGCAGGTACGTGAGGAAGGCGCTCATGTGATCGTCCCGCCCAGGTACGCGCTGGCCACGCGGGGGTCGCCGGCCAGCTCCGCGCACTCGCCCTCGGTCACCAGCCGCCCGGACTCCAGCACGTACGCTCGCGAGCAGAGCTCGAACGCCAGCCGCGCGTTCTGCTCGATGAGCAGCACCGTCAGCCCCTGCGACCGGTTCAGCTCGGTGAGGTGCCCGGCCAGGTCGGCGGTCACGTTCGGGGCCAGGCCGAGGGACAGCTCGTCGACCACGAGCACCGACGGGCGCGACATCATGGCCCGCCCGAACGCCACCATCTGCTGCTCGCCCCCGGACAGCACGCCCGCCCGCCGGCCGGCGAGGTCGGCCAGCCGGGGCAGCAGCTCGTAGACGAAGGAGGGGTCGCGCTCGCCGGAGCGCCAGCCGCCCAGCACCAGGTTGTCGACGACGGACAAGTCCGGAAAGAGCTGCCGGCCCTCGGGGATCAGCGCCAGCCGCCCGCCGATCCGCACCGTCCCGGAGGCGGGCCGCAGGAGCCCCGCGAGCGTGTTGGCCAGCGTGGACTTGCCGGCGCCGTTCGGCCCCAGCAGCGCGACCATCTCGCCCTTCCCGGCGTGCAGCGTGACGTGCTCCAGCGCGGTCGCGGTGCCGTACGAGACCACCAGGTCCTGGACGTCGATCATGAGGCCTGTCCGAGGTAGGCGGCGAGCACCAGCGGGTCGGCCCGCACCTCGGCCGGGGAGCCGTCGGCGATGACCTGGCCCAGGTCGAGCACCACGACGCGGTCGGCCAGCCGCGTCACGAACGCCACGTCGTGCTCGATGAGCAGGATGGTCAGCCCGTCCGCCCGCAGTTCCTCCACCAGCGCGGCCAGCCGCTCGCGCTCCTGGCCGCGCAGCCCGGAGGCGGGCTCGTCGAGCAGCAGCAGGCGGGGCCGCGCGCACAGGGCGCGGGCCAGTTGCAGGGCCCGCTGCTGGCCGATCGGCAGCCGGTCGGCGGGCCGGTCCGCCCATTCGGAGAGCCCCACGCGGGTGAGGGCGACGTCGGCCTCCGCCGCGATCTCGCGCTCGTCGCGCCGGTGCCGGGGCAGCCGCAGCGCCGCCGAGACGAACCCCGCCCGGGTACGCCCGTGCAGCCCGACCATGACGTTCTCCCTGACCGTCATGCCGCGGAACACCCGGGCCGCCTGGAAGACGATCGACATGCCGAGCCGGGCCCGCCGGTGTGGCGCGAGCCGATCCACGCGGTGCCCGAGGAAGGAGATCCGGCCGTGGTCGGCCGCCAGGTGCCCGGTGATCAGGTTGAACAGCGTGGACTTGCCGGCCCCGTTCGGGCCGATGACGCCGCAGACCTCGCCGTCCGCGACGCTCAGCGAGACGTCGCGGACGGCGTAGACGCCCCCGAAGGAGCGGGCGACCCCGGTGACCTCCAGCACGCCTCACCCCGCCGCGGTGACGGTCTTGGTGAGCTGCGTCTTGGCCCACTCAGTTGGCACGAACTGGCCGTTCTTCACCGTGTTGACCGAGATGTACTCGGGCGACAGCCCCGAGTGGTCGGTGGCCGAGTAGCGGAAGCGGCCGTTCGGCGTGATCAGGTCCATGGCCTCCAGGGCCTGCTGGACCTTGGTCTTGTCGGTGCTGTTCGCCTTCCTGATCGCCTCGAACAGCAGCAGCGAGGCGCTGTAGCCGTCCTGCGCGAACTGCGGCGGCGGATAGCCGTGCTTCTGCTGGTACGGCTTGGCCATCTGGTCGATGATCTGCTTCTGCTTGCCGTCGGGCAGGTGGTCGCCGACCACGCCGATGGCGCTCTGCACGGTCATGCCCTCGGCCGCGGCGCCCATCGGCTCCAGCCACAGCTTGCTGGCCTGCGAGGCGGTCAGGAACAGCGGCGTCTTCAGCCCCGAGGCCACGTACTGCTTGGCCGCCGTCACGCCGGGCGCGCCCGACCCCCAGAACACCAGCGCCTCGGCCTTGGAGTCGCGCACGTGCTGGAACACGGGGCTGAAGTCGGAGGTCGTGGTCTCGTACGGCTCGTCCACGGCGATGGTCACGCCGTACTTGGGGGCCAGGGCCACCATGGACTTGTGGCCGGAGACCGAGTAGGCGCTCTTGGAGTCCCAGGCCACCGCGACCGTCTTGATGCCCTCGGCCTGGATGTACTGCAGGTAGCGCTCGGCGTACATGCTGGACAGGGCGGGGGTGACGAAGATGTACGACTTGATCGGCTCGACCTGCTCCTGCGCCGGGGCCAGCGACAGGTACGGCATCTTGTCGCGCTGCGCGAGCGGCTCGACCGCCAGCGCCGAGTTGGAGAACACGGGCCCGATCAGCGCGTCGATCTCGCCCTTGATCTGGTTGTAGGCCACGATGCCCTGGTCGGGGGCGGTCTTGTCGTCGCGCGTGACGAGCTCCACCTTGCGGCCCAGCAGCCCGCCCTGCGCGTTGACCTGCTCGACCGCGAGTTCGACGGCCTTCTTGTCCTCGCTGCCCAGCGGCGTGTAGTTGCCGGTGAGGGAGACGATGAGGCCGACCTTGATCGGATCCTGCCCGCCGGATTCCTCTCCGCCGCCGCCACCGCAGGCGGTCACTGCTAAGAGGAGACAGGCCAGGGACGGTAGCAGCCTGCGCATCAGGACCTCCTGGACCGGGCGATGTGGCCCCGAATGTAGGCAGGTACATTACGGCTGTCAATAGAGTGCCGAATATCTGGAGATAGCTGTTATGAGGCCTCAATCGGTGACTCTGACGTTCCTCGGAGACCACGTGTACGGCCGCGGGATCTGCGTCGCGTCGCAGAGCTTCATCGAGGCGTTCGCGAGGGTCGGGATCTCGGAGGAGGCCACCCGCTCGGCGCTGACCCGGATGGTCAGGCGTGGGCTGCTGCGCCGGCAGCGCTCGGGCCGGCGCATGTACTTCGGCCTCACCCCGACCAGCACCGAGGTGCTCAAGGACGGTGAGCGGCGCATCTGGCACAGCGGCGTGGTCAACGACGCCGACGAGGACCGGTGGACGCTGATCGGCTTCTCGCTGCCGGAGTCCTGGCAGCGGCAGCGGCACGAGTTGCGCTCGCGGCTGGTCTGGGCCGGGTTCGGGCCGCTGCAGAACGGCCTGTGGATCGCCCCGGGCGAGGTGGACGCCACAGGGGTGATCGAGGACCTGGGCGCCAACGTGAAGGTCTTCGCCGCCGAGCCGCGCCGGCCGACCGACATGCAGGCTCTGGTCGGGGACGCGTACGACCTGGCCGGGCTGGGCGACCGCTACCGGGCGTTCCTGCGGGCCTGGGACCGGGCCGACCCGGCGCCGGACGCGCCCGACGACCTGGCCCGCTCGCTCATGCTGCTGACCGGCTGGCTGCAGATCATCAGGACCGACCCGCGCCTGCCACTGCGCTACCTGCCGCACGACTGGCCCGCCGAGAAGGCCCAGCGGGTCTGCCACACGCTGCACGAGCGTTTCAAGCCGGAGGCGGCGCAGGTCGCGGAGCGGCTGCTCGACGCCGTCCCCGACGAGTCCCGGGCGGAGATGAATCTTGGGCAGAACGGTGACAGCGATCACGTAGTGGCCTAACTTGAGGGCTTGAGGAGGCCCGATGCGGAACCAGGGGATTGGCTCGTGGCCGGCGCGCAGGGCCCGCATGACGCCGGACCGGGTGGCGCTTTCTTACCGCGGGCGTGATTTCACCTATCGTGAGCTGCGGGAACGAGTGAACAGGCTGGCTTCCGCGCTGGACGTGCGGCGCGGCGACCGCGTCGCCTTCCTCGGGGTCAACCAGCCCGCGCTGGTCGAGACGTTCTTCGCGGCGGGGCTGCTGGGGGCGGTGTTCGTCCCGCTCAACACCCGGCTGGCCACGCCCGAGCTGCGCTTCATCCTGGCGGACGCCGAGCCGTCCGTGCTCGTGCTGGGGGAGGAGCGTGACGGCGCCGGGCTGCCGGGCCGCCATCTGCGCGCCGCCGGCTTCGAGGACCTGCTCGCGTCGGGCTCGCCCGAGCCGATCGACGAGCCCGTGAGCCCCGACGACGTGTGCCTCATCATGTACACCTCCGGCACCACGGGCCGCCCCAAGGGCGCCATGCTCACCCACGCCAACCTGACCTGGAACGTCGTCAACCTGCTCGTGGACGTGCCGCTCGCGCACGACGAGGTGACGCTGGTCTCCGCGCCCCTGTTCCACATCGCGGCCCTGGCCCAGACGCTGATCCCGAGCGTGCTCAAGGGCGGGCGGACCATCCTGGAGCCGTCGTTCGACGTGGACCGGACGTTCGATCTGATCGAGGCGGAGCGGGTCACGGTGATGTTCGGGGTGCCGTCGATGTTCGGCTTCCTGACGCGCTCGCCCCGCTGGGCCGGGGCCGACCTGTCGAGCCTGCGGCACCTGCTCTGCGGCGGCGCGCCCGTGCCCGAGCCGCTGATCCGCACCTACCAGCGGCGGGGGCTGACGTTCCTGCAGGGCTACGGCATGACGGAGACGGCCCCCGGCGCGCTCTTCCTCGGCGCCGAGCACTCGATCGCCAAGGCCGGCACGGCCGGGGTGCCGTGCTTCTTCTCCGACGTCCGCCTGATCACGCCCGGCGGCGAGCCGGCGGCCCCGGGCGAGCCCGGCGAGGTCTACGTCGAGGGCCCCAACGTGATGCCCGGTTACTGGCGCCGCCCCGAGGAGAGCGCGAAGGTGCTCTCCGCCGACGGCTGGTTCCGCTCCGGGGACATCGGCGTCGCCGACGACGACGGCTACGTGCGCATCTCCGACCGGATCAACGACGTGATCATCTCCGGCGGCGAGAACATCTATCCGGCCGAGGTGGAGAGCGCCCTGTACGAGCACGCCGGGGTCGCCGAGTGCGCGGTGATCGGCGTGCCCGACGACACGTGGGGCGAGGTGGGCAAGGCCCTGGTGGTGCCGCGCCCGGAGGGCGGGGTGTCGCCCGACGAGCTGCTGAAGCACCTGGACGGTCGCCTGGCCCGCTTCAAAATCCCGAAATATCTCGAATTCGTCCCTGAATTACCGAAGAACGCGGCGGGCAAGCTGCTCAAAGCCCCGCTCAGGAAGCTCTACGGAGGATGATCCCTCATGCGTACCTCACCACCGTTCCGCGCCGACCACGTCGGCAGCCTCCTCCGCCCGCCCGCCCTGCTCCGTGCCCGCGAGAGCCTCACCGGTGACGCGCTGCGCGAGGCCGAGGACGAGGCGATCAAGGAGGTCGTCCGCCGGCAGCAGGAGGCCGGCCTGCAGAGCGCGACCGACGGCGAGTTCCGCCGGGCCTCGTGGCACATGGACTTCATCTACCGGCTCGGCGGCATCGGCCAGGCCGCCGACGAGCACATCACGGTCCGCTTCCACAACGAGCAGGGCGACATCGAGTTCACCCCGGCCGCGCTGCGCGTGCACGACCGGATCAGGCTGACCGAGCCGATCTTCGCCGACGACTTCACGTTCCTGCGCGACACGGTGACCGGCGTGGTGCCGAAGCTGACGATCCCGTCGCCCAGCATGGTCCACTACCGGGGTGGGCCGGCCGCCATCGACCCGAAGGTCTACCCCGACGTCGAGGAGTTCTGGCGGGACCTGAGCGCGGCCTACGCCGAGCAGGTGCGCAGGATCGGCGCGATGGGGTGCACGTCCCTGCAGTTCGACGACACGAGCCTGGCCTACCTGAACGACCCCGCGCAGCGGGCCGAGCTGGCCGAGCGCGGTGACGACGCCGAGCACATGCACCTGCGCTACATCAAGCAGATCAACGCCGCGCTGGCGGCCAAGCCGGCGGGCATGACGATCACCACGCACATGTGCCGCGGCAACTTCCGCTCCTCCTGGGCCGCCTCCGGCGGCTACGACTTCGTCGCGGAGGCGCTGTTCAACGAGCTGAAGGTGGACGGCTTCTTCCTGGAGTACGACGACGAGCGGTCCGGCGGGTTCGAGCCGCTGCGGTTCGTGCCGCCGGGCAAGATGGTCGTGCTCGGACTGGTCACGACCAAGCACGGCGAGCTGGAGTCGAAGGACACCCTCAAGCGGCGCATCGACGAGGCGGCCAAGTTCATCGACCTCGACCAGCTCTGCCTGTCGCCCCAGTGCGGCTTCTCCTCCACCGTCGAGGGCAACCAGCTCACCGCCGACCAGCAGTTCGCCAAGCTCCACCTGATCGTCGAGACCGCCCAGGAGGTCTGGGGCTAGAGGGTCACGACCGAGCCGGTGAGGCGGGCGCGCTCGGCGGCCCACACCACGCGGTGGGTCATCAGGCTCTCCGCCGCGTCCGAGCGCAGCAGCGAGGCGTCACCCGAGGCGACGGCGGCGAGGAAGGCGTCGGTCAGCCCCTCGTCGCCGCCCCCGTGCCCGTCGGCCGCCGACGGACCCCCCTCGCCGGCCGTCTCGACGACCTCCTCCTCGCCCGTCCTGAAGTCCACCAGCCGCAGCGTGCTCCCGTCGCCGTCGATGTAGCCGTGGGTGCCGAACAGGCGGGTGCGGCGGTGCTCCATCGGGGTGAACGCGCTCATCGTGAACGAGCACGTCGCGCCGTCGTCGAACTCCATCACCACCTCCTGGTGGTCGACGACGTCGTTGTCGCAGGCGTACACGCAGCGGCCGTACGGGCCCGTGCGCAGCGCCTCCAGCACCTCCGCCTCCGTACGCCCCGGCGTGACGGCCGACAGCGGCCAGAACTCGCTGTCCGGATCCCCGAGGCACCCCAGGTAGAGCCGCTTGGCCGAGTACGGGCACGACGGCTCCAGCGGGCAGTCCAGGCACCGGTCGGCGGCCGGCGCGGGCCGCTCCTCGGCGCGGAAGTGCGACAGCGAGCCGAACGAGGAGATCTTCGTGGGCGGCCGGCCGAACAGGTGCACCAGCCAGTCGATGTCGTGGCACGCCTTGGCCAGCAGCATCGGTGCCGAGGTGTCCTGGCGGCGCCAGTGCCCGCGCACGAACGAGTGCGCCTGGTGCCACCAGCCGACCGGCTCCAGGTGCTGCACGCTGACGAGCCGCCCGATCCGCCCCCCGTCCAGCAGCCCGCGCACCACCCGCGTGTACGGCGTGTACCGCAGCACGTGGCACACCGCCAGCATGATGCCGTTGCGCCGGGCCGCGTCGGCGATCCTGGCCGACTCCCGCTCGCTGGTGGCCATCGGCTTCTCCAGGAGAATGTGGTAACCGAGGTCCGCCATCGTCACCGCCGGGCCGGTGTGCAACTGGTCGTGCGTGGCGATGACGGCCGCGTCGGCCACCCGCCCGGCCGCCGCCAGCTCCTTCCAGCCGAGGTGCTCGCCCTCCGGCGGGATCCCGAACTCCGCCGCGAAGGCCGCGCGGCGCCCCGGATCGGGCTCGGCCACCGCCACCACCCGCCCGGCACCCGTGGCGTGCGCGCGCCGGGCATAGGTCAGCCCTCGCAGGCCGCCGCCGACGACGGCTAGAGTCACCTCAGTCATGGAACCTTCCCCCGACTAAATATCATGGAGACCATCATTATTCGGGCTGGCAGAGTGGACGGCAAGGGGCGTCGATGGCCGGAGAACTGAGCGGGGGTGACCTGTCGCGGCTGCGGCAGCTCAACGCGCTCGCGGTGATCAAGGCGTTGCAGGGCGGGCCCTCGCTCACGCTCACCGAGGTCGCCAAGCGCACCGGGCTGTCACGTGCGTCCACCGAGGACGTGGTCCGTGAGCTGCTGCAGAAGGGCTGGGTCGCCGAGGCGGGCGCCACCGCGGGCGGAGTGGGCCGCCCGGCCCGGCGCTACCGGTTCAGGGCCGACGCCGGGCGGGTGCTCGGCATCGACATCGGCGGGCACAAGATCCGCGCGGTGCTCGCCGACCTCGACGGCAACGTCGAGCACAGCACCCGCGTCCCCGTCACGCCCGAGATGGGCCGGGTCGAACGCCTGGCGGCGGTCGACCGCGCGGCCGGCGAGTGCCTGGAAAGGGCCGGGCTGACCGGCGGCGACGTCTGGGCCTCGGGGGTCGGCACGACGGGCCTGGTGGACGGCGCGGGCAAGGTGATGCTGTCGGAGGCGCTGCCCGAGTGGACGGGCGTCGACCTGGCCGCCCACGTGCGCCGCCTGGCCCCGGCGCCGGTGCTGGTCGAGAACGACAGCAAGCTCGCCGCCCTGGCCGAGTGCTGGCGCGGCGTGGCCCGTTACGCCAAGGACATGGTGTTCCTGCTGGCCGGGCTCCGTACCGGTGCGGGCCTGGTGATCGACGGCAAGCTGCACAGGGGCTTCGCCAACGCCTCCGGCGAGATCGGCGCGCTGCCGGTGCTCGGCTGGCTGCGGGCGCAGGAGCACCTGAGCGCGGCCAGCGGCGAGGCGGGTGACGTCTTCGCCGCCGCGCGGGCCGGTGACAAGGCGGCGGTCGCGGCCGTGCGCCGCTACGTCAAGGACCTGGCGCTCGGCGCGTCCGCCCTGGTCCTGGCGCTGGACCCGCAGATGGTCGTGGTCGGCGGCGGCTTCTCGCGCTCGGCCGACGTGCTCATCGAGCCGCTCAGGCGCGAGCTCGACCGGTGGTGCATCCGCACCCCCGAGGTGCGCATGTCGGCGCTGGGCGACGAGGCCGTAGTGCTCGGCGCCGTGCGGCTCGCGCTCGACGACATCGAGGACCGGGTGCTCGACGGCCGCACACCGCTCGTGAGCCATCTGTAACACGGCCACTCTTGCCATCTATTTCACTGGACTCCATCATTACTCCCACGTTCTAGGAGAGGACTGGGAGATGTGGAAGTCGGCACGGAGCGGTGCGGCCCTCCTCTGCGCGGTACTGCTCGCCTCCGCGTGCGGCGGCGGTGAGCAGGCCGGTACAGGTGCGGGCACGCAGGACAAGGTGACGCTGTCGTACGGCGTCTGGGACGCCACCCAGCAGGCCGTCATGCAGGAGCTGGGCGCGGAGTTCACCAAGACCCACCCGAACGTCGCCATCGACGTCCAGCTCACCCCATGGGCCGACTACTGGACGAAGATGAAGGCCGCGGTCACCGGCGGCGCGGCGCCCGACGTCTTCTGGATGAACGGCCCCAACTTCCAGCTCTACGCCTCCAACGGTGTCATCAAGCCCATCGAGGAGCAGGTCGACACCTCGGTCTACCCCAAGGGCCTGGTGGACCTCTACACCTACGAGGGCAAGCTGTACGGCCTGCCGAAGGACATGGACACGGTCGGCGTCTGGTACAACAAGACGCTCTTCGAGGCCGCCAAGGTGACGCCTCCGGCCGACGACTGGACCTGGGCCGACTTCAAGGAGGCCGCCGCCAAGCTGACCGACGCGAAGAAGGGCGTCTACGCGATCGGCGCGGAGCTCACGAGTTTCCAGGAATACCAGTACAACACCATCTACCAGGCCGGCGGCCACGTGATCTCCCCGGACGGCAAGAAGTCCGGTTACGACGATCCCAAGACGATCGAGGGCCTGAAGTTCTGGACCGACCTCATCGCCGCCAAGCAGTCGCCCGACCTCAAGACCATGACCGACACCGCCCCGCTGCAGCTCTTCGAGGCCGGCAAGCTGGCGATGTACTGGGGCGGGTCGTGGAACGTGGCCGAGTTCACCAAGAACGACTACACCAAGGACAAGGTGGACGTGGCCCCGCTGCCCAAGGGCGAGAAGCAGGCCACGATCATCCACGGCGTGGCCAACGTGGTGTCGGCCAAGACCGAGCACCCGGCCGAGGCGTGGGAGTTCGTCAAGTTCCTCGGCTCCAAGCCGGCCGCCGGCATCCTGGGCAAGAAGGGTCCGATCCCGGCCTACAACGGCACCCAGAGCGACTGGGTGGCCGCCCATCCCGAGCTGAAGCTCCAGGTCTTCCTGGACGCGGTGGCGTACGCGGTGCCGTACCCGGTCTCCAAGAACACGGCCGCCTGGCAGGAGGCGGAGCTGACCCACCTCACCAAGGCGTGGACCGGCGAGGTGCCGGTCGACAAGGCGGCCGCGGACCTGGCGGCCGGCATGAACGACCTGCTGGCCAAGGAGTGACGTGACGACCACCGCCGGAACCCGCCCCACCCGGGCGGCTCACGCGGCGAGCAAGCGCCGGTTCCGCGCCGAGGCCCTGTGGGGGTACGCGTTCATCGCCCCCACCGGGCTCGGCCTGGCGATCTTCTACCTGTGGCCCGTCGTCCAGACCACCTACTTCTCCTTCACCGAGTGGGGCGCGTTCGGCGGGCACACCTGGACCGGGCTGGACAACTACACCCGGCTGATCGGCGATCCCGAGGTGGGGCGGGCGCTGGTCAACACGCTGACGTACACGGTGCTCGGGCTGGTCGGGATCCCGCTCGCCATCGTGTTCGCCGCGCTGCTCAACCGGCCGGGGCTGCGCGGCGTGAGCGCGTACCGGACGGCGTTCTTCCTGCCCGTGGTGACCATGCCGGTCGCCGTCGCGATGCTCTGGCGCTGGCTCTACAACGGCGACTACGGCCTGGTCAACCAGGTGCTCTCCGTGGTGGGG
The DNA here is from genome assembly GCF_040654715.1 of Nonomuraea sp. NPDC050643. Lineage (NCBI taxonomy): Bacteria > Bacillati > Actinomycetota > Actinomycetes > Streptosporangiales > Streptosporangiaceae > Nonomuraea > Nonomuraea sp. NPDC050643. The sequence continues at coordinate 158,391 of NZ_JBFAIM010000006.1, forward strand.
ATCGACGGGCCCAACTGGATCGCCGACCCGGCCACCGCCATGTACGCGCTGGTCGTCGTGGGCATCTGGAGCAGCATCGGCTACAACCTGATCATCTTCCTGGCCGGGATGCAGGCCATCCCCAAGGAGCTGTACGAGGCCGCCTCCATGGACGGCGCCGGCTCGGTCAGGCAGTTCTTCCGGATCACGCTGCCGATGCTGTCGCCGACCGCGTTCTTCATCTCGATCGTGTCGGTGATCGGCTCGCTGCAACTGTTCGACCTGGTCTTCGTGATGACCGGGTCCGGGCAGTCGGCGCGGGCCAACCCGGCGTACGCACGGTTGCAGACCGTCGTGCAGCTCTTCTACGAGCGGGCCTTCGTCACCAACGACCGCGGTTACGCCGCCGCCATCGTGATCGCGCTGCTCGTGCTCATCGCGGCGCTGACGGTCCTGCAGTTCCGGCTTCAGCGGAGGTGGGTGCACTATGTCTGAGCGCCGCCCGATCGGGGTGCACGCGGTGCTGATCGCGTCCTCGCTGGCGATGGTGGCCCCGTTCGCCTGGCAGATCGTCACCTCGCTCAAGACGCTCAGCTCCGCCACCCGGGTGCCGCCCTCGCTCCTGCCCGAGGGCCGCTGGGACAACTACGCCAAGGTCTTCGACCTGCTGCCGTTCGCCGACCAGTTCCTCAACACCGTGGTGATGGCCGCGGGCCGGGTGGCCGGGCAGGTGCTGTTCTGCTCGATGGCCGCCTACGCCTTCGCCCGGCTGCGCTTCCCCGGCAGGAACCTGCTGTTCGGCGTCTTCCTGTCGGTGCTCATGGTGCCGCCGCAGCTCTTCGTGATCCCGCAGTACCAGATCATGTCCTCGCTCGGCTGGCTCAACAGCCTGCAGGCGATCATCGTGCCGGGGCTGTTCAGCGCGTTCGGGGTGTTCCTGCTGCGGCAGTTCTTCCTGGGCCTGCCGCGCGAGATCGAGGAGGCGGCCCGGCTCGACGGCGCGGGCCCGGTCCGGATCTACTGGTCGATCATGATGCCGCTGGCCCGGCCGGGGCTGGTGGCGCTGGGCATCCTCACCCTGCTGTGGGCGTGGAACGACCTGTTCTGGCCGCTGGTGGTCAACACCGACCCGGAGAAGATGACGCTGTCGGCGGGGCTGGCCGCGTTGCAGGGCCAGTACCAGACGGACTACCCGATCCTCATGGCCGGTTCGCTGATCGCCTCGCTGCCGGTGATCGCGGTGTTCGTGTTCCTGCAGCGCCAGTTCATCCAGGGCATCGCGCACACCGGCACCAAAGGATGACCCGGCGGGAGCCACGGGCTCCCGCCGGGCCCGCCTCACCTGATGACGATCGTGGTGAGGGCCCGCGGCTGCAACGTCACCGTCCGGCCCGTCACCGCCGACGGGGTGAGCGAGTTGGCGGTGTCGGTCACGTACGCGGTCGCCCGGCCGCGCACTCCCTGCCACGTGACGGGGGCGGTGCCGGTGTTGAGCACCTCGACGACGCGCGACCCGTCGGGGTTGCGGAACGCTGAAACTTTCAGCGCCGGATCGGCCGCCGACGCCTCCAGCCGCACCGCGCCCGGCCGGATGAACCGGCTGTACGCGGCCAGCGCCCACAGCCGCTTCGACACGTGGTACGTCCTGGCCACCTCGTCGAGTTGCAGCAGCGCCCTGGTCGCGCCCCGCGAGCCGCCCAGCCAGTAGACGTAGGCGCTGACGTCGGCCAGCGTGAGCGCGTCGTGCACGGCCTGCGCGATCGTGAAGCCGTCGTAGCCGCTGCCGTCGTCCCAGTTCTCGTTCCACGTGGTGCCGTTGGGGTTCCACTCCGACATCCACGTCTTCCTGGAGGTCGGCAGCGGGGCGTCCACGGGGCTGGCGTACGTGTGGCCGGTGTGGACCTTGACGTGGCGGCGGGCCTCGGGGTCGGCCTCGATCGCCGCCGTGTACGCCTTGGCCTCGTTCCAGCCGAACGAGTCGCAGCAGACCACCTTCGTGCCCTTGGGGACGATCGGGCCGAGCACCTTGACGAACTCGGCGGCCTGCTGGGGGGTGAAGCGCATGGAGGCGTACGTGGCCGTCCAGTCGGGCTCGTTCGTGAACCCCAAATCGGTGATCTTGATGCCCTCCCTGGCGTAGAACTTCGTGTACGCCACCAGGTAGTTCGCGTACGCGCGGTGCCACTCGGGCTTGAGCGTGCCGCCGTTCTTGTCGTCGCCGTTGTCCTTCATGTAGCCGGGCGCGCTCCAGGCGTCGGCGAAGAAGCGCTCGACCCCGTACCGCTGGGCCTCCTTGGCCACCCAGACCTGGCTGTTGTCGTCGCCGTCCCAGACGTACCTGGGCGGGGCGTCGGGGCCGCCGGGGTCCTCGGGCTGGATCGTCACCATGTGGTCGTACGGGCTGCCGGTGGGGGAGGAGCCGATGCCGAGCCGCAGGATGCTCAGGCCGGCGCCCTTGGTCCGGTCGAACCACAGGTCGAGGACCTCGCGCTGCTGCGCCTCCGGCAGGGCCTCGAGCAGCTCGTTGCGCCGGAAGGCCTGGGAGACGCCGAAGCCGTCGATCTCCTGGTGCCTGACGCGTTCGTTCACGGTGACGGCCGGTGGGGCGGCGGCGTGCGCGGGGCCGGCCGCCGGAAGGCCGAGCAGGGTGATCGCGACAAATGCTCGTAACATGGCGCCTCCGAAACTTTTCGGCAAGTTATCGATATGTTTCGCCGATCGCCGGAACCGTAAGCGTCAGGTGGCGCCCCCGTCAACCACGACCGCCCCCGGCCGCGCCGGGGACGGCCAGGGGGATTCAGTGCGCGGACTCGGCGCGCTCTTTGATGGTCAGCATCTGGCGGCGCGTCGCCAGGAAGTCGCCGACGTCCATCATCGCGAGGTAGCCGGTGCCGCGCAGGGTGGACTCGGCCCGGATGCGCACCCGGAAGATCATCCGGGTCTTGCCGTCGACGTCGCGCAGCGAGATGCAGCAGGTCGTGGTGGCGTCGGCGCCGCGCGAGGCGAGCACGAGGGTGTGCGGCGGGTCCGCCTGCTCCACGATGTGGCCGGTGCCGTCGGCCGCGCCGTGCAGCACGTCGCCGACCTTCAGCCCCTGCTGCGCGGTGGTGCCGGGCTCCTCCGAGGCGCCCGGCGCCGGAGGCCCGCCGGGGCGGTGGCCGCCGAGCCGGACCACCCAGGCCCAGACGGAGGCCGGGGGCGCGTCGATCGTGATGGCGCGGGTGGCCTGGTGCTGCGGGTGGGGGATGAGGTCGTCGCCGGGCATGGCCGCGTGGACCTCGCGGTCTTCGGCGCCCCAGCGGAGGTGCCATGGGCGGACGGCGAACAGGTAGCCTGCCGCCGTGCCGGCCGCCAGCCTGAACAGAGAGCGCGGCATGAACATGCGTACTCCTTCGTTTCACCGGTTGGAACGCCCAGTCTCTGACGCGCGGCACGATCTGGGTAGCTATTTCATGATTTAAAGCGATATAGAGATCAAATTTGATCGGGCTTCCAGGCGGTGAGATCGTACGTTTCCGCGATCGGGCGCCAAGCCCTGGAGAATCGGGTTTTCGCCTTCTGCGCCGTCTCCGACTTGACCAGGCCGAGCTGGTAGTCGCCGTCGGACGCCACCGGGCCCGCGCAATTCCCGCCCACGTGACGGCGGGCCCACGAGAGGAACGCGGCGTCGGCCGCGTGCGAGGCGTCGAGCGCGTCGACGAGGGAGTCCTTGAGCTCCGTGCCCGCCGGGAGCGCGCTCACGGAGAGCGCCTTGGCAGCGGCGAGCTGGTCGCGGCGGCTGGCGGTGATCTCCTTGATGCCGCGCACGCCGTCCTGCTCGCACCGGGTCGCGCTCGCGATGGCGTCGGAGAGGCTGGCGCGCGACGAACTGCTGCTCGACAGCAGCTCCTCCAGTTGCTCGGCCTGCCGTCTGGCGACCGGCTGGGCGGCGGGCTCCTGATCGGACGGGCCGGGGGACTGCCCGGCCGAGCCTGTCTCGGTGGGCTCGCCATCAGCGGGCCCGTCGGTGGGGCCGGTCTGGGGGTCTGTCTCAGGGCTCGTTTCAGGGCCCGTTTCAGGGCCCGTTTCGGGGCCCGTTTCGGGGCTCGCGGAGGCGAGCAGCGGGGCCTTGCCCGGGCCCGCGCCACCGCTCTCGGCGGGGGCGGAGCCCTGGCCGGCGACGATCCACCAGGTCAAGGCCAGGGCGAGACCGGCCACGGCCAGGCTGATCAGGACCGAGGGGCGGCGCCAGGCCGGCGGGCGGTGGCGCAGCCGGGCCGGCTCCCAGTCGTCGCCGCCCGGTTGCGCCGGGCCGCCGGGCGCGTTCTGGTGGGCGCGGCAGCGGGGGCACTGGGGGAGAGTGCCGACGTGGGATCCGCAGCGCTGGCAGAAGCGGCTCGAGCCAGATTCGTACGCCAAAGCACCCTCCCGGAATATCACAAATAAATAGGGCAAATACGTTTTGCCCGACTTGCGGATAGTCCCTCGTCATCCCGGTCTGGACGAGACTATTTGATAACAACGTACCCTTGAAGCAATCACCACTCATATGCTCGATCCCGCACGGATAAACGACGGGAGAGTGCCCATGGTCGTCAATGGCTCCGGTGCGGACTCGCATGCGAACGGCCCCCAGATGAGCAACGTCACCCGCTACCTCTGCGCCGCCTCCTATCTCGACAGCGGATTCCGTGACAGGGTGCTGGCCGAGCTGCTGTTCGACCCCTATCGCGCGGTGCCCCCGTCCTATGGCGGGTTCGACCTCATGCCGGTGATCCACCACTGCCGGCGCTCCCGCTCGATGCTCCTCGTCCGCGACAGCCTGATCACGGCGTTCTTCGTCATCGGCGTCTTCCTGGCCCCGTTGAGCACGTTCACGTGGATGTTCGCCCTCGTCCCCTTCGTCCTGCTCACCGCGCGGGCGGTCCGGCGCGGGCCGATGATCTTACGAGCGCTGCTCTGGATCTGGGCCCTCTACTCGCTCTTCACGCTGTTCTTCCTGGTGATCCTCAGCGAGCTGTTCCCCCTGCTGATCCGCGCGTTCACCGGGGTGCCGTCATTCGGCGGCCTGAGCGGTGCCGACGACTACCCGGGCGGCGGTGCCGGCCCGCTGGTGCAGGTGCTGCTCATCCCCGTCGCCACGCTCGCCGTCGCGCTGATCTACCGGATCGCGATCTACATCACCCTGGCCGGCACCCTGCGCCCCGGCACGCCCGAGCCGATCAGCCGGGTCACCAACCCCAGGACCGGTCGCCGCCTCGACTACATCCGCCGGGCGCAGTGGGGCAACGTCACCATGTACGACAACGAGGACGCGTTCATGGGCGCCGGGACCGTCACGCGGAGCTGGTCCATCGCCGTCGAGCTCGACCGGGTGCGCGACGGCGCGAACGGCAGGCGGCAGGACGACCCGGTCGACATCGACCCGGTCGAGCTGCACGGCTTCGTCCGGCAGCGGCTCGTCGAGATGCGCGACCGCGTGCTGCGGCCCAACGAGGGCATCCAGCGGCTCGACCTCGGCGACCACGTGGTGACGCGCGGGCTGTTCACGGTCGCCGACTGGCAGCGCGACCGCAAGCCGGTGGCGCACCCGTTCATCGGCCAGGACGGGCTGCCCCGCTACCTGGCCACGCCCGAGGAGATCGCGGCCATCGCCCGGCATCCGCAGGGCGGCGTGCGCTACTACCAGCGCGTCACGATCAACAACGCCGGCCAGGAGATCCGCGACCTGCAGGGCAACCTCGTCGCGCCCGCCGAGGACCAGGAGGCGCTGACCTCGGCGTTCATCTATCTGGCGGTCGAGGGGCGGATGCTGTACACGCAGTTCGTGGTGACCGTGCTGCCGCCGGCGTACGGGCCGTACCACGTGGTCGACCGGCTGCCCACGATGACCGGCGGCCGGATCGCGTGGGAGGCACTCAAGGTGCTGCGGCTGCGCCTGATGCGCGACGTGCTGGCCGCGCCGGTGCGGGTGGTGCGCGCGGGCGTGCAGGCGATCCAGCAGACGGCCCTGACACCGGACCCGCGCAAGCACATCGTCTACCCGTACGGGGCGGGTTTCAGCGTGCGGGAGCTGGGGGCCAACGAGGAGCTGCAGACCTACATCCAGTCGCTCGACGTCGCCAAGTACACGCGGATGATCGAGCAGCGGCTCACCGAGGCGGTCCTGGACTTCCTGGAGGAGCGCCAGGTGGACACCGGGGCCTACCGGTTGCAGGCGGCCGGCGTGACCATGTCCGTGGGTCCGGGGGCCACGATCAGCGGCTCGATCGCCCTCGGCCCGAACGCCTCGGCGACGGTGCACAACAGCGCGAAGGCCGCCGGGTGAACGAGGAACGGAAGGACGCCATGGGCTATCGGCTGAATGTCAGCGGCGGGGAGATCAGCGGGGCCATCGCGATGGGCCCGAACTCCAGCGCCACCGTGCACAACACCGGCACGCCCGCGGGCGGTGAGGCCGCGCGGCTGCTCGACCGGCTGGAGCGGCTGCTCGCCGAGCACGCGGCGAACCTGCCGGAGGCGGTGCAGGCCGGGCGGGACGTGACGGATCTGCGTCAGGAACTGGAGCAGGCGCAGCCGGACCGGTCACGCATGCTCGACGCGCTCAAACGGCTCTCGGTCCGCGCGGCCGAGGTGTCGGTGATCGTGGAGGTCGTGACACAGATCCGCGAACTCCTGGCGTGAGACACGCGGCGCCGGGGCGGGTGCGGCCCCGGCGCCGCGCGCCGCCGTCAGCGGCCGAAGCAGATCGTACGCCCGGCCTTGACCTGGTCCGCCTTGTACGTCACCCGGTCGATCGAGGTGCCCCGAGGGTCCGTGAGGATGACGGTGTCGCCCTGGTTGCCGAGCTGCAGGGCTCCGCTCAGGGGCACCCGGAGCGCGGCGCCGCCGTCGATGGAGCCGCTCAGGGCCGCCCGGCCGCCGGCGGCGTCCACCAGCGCCCAGCCCGATAGGTCGATCGGGGCGGGCGTGAGGTTGAGCAGCGTGACGCTCTCGTTGCCGCGGTCCGCGCCCAGCGGGTCCGGCAGCGCGGCCACGACGAGCAGGTCCCCGGCCGCGGTGAGCGGCGGCTTGCCTCCGCCGCCCGGTGGCGGCGGGTCCGGGGCGATGATGAAGTCCTCGGGCCACATCGTGAGCCTGATCCGCTGCCCCTCTCCCTTGACGACGTCGTGCAGGTTGCCCCGCTCGAGCCGGGGGATCAGGAACAGCTCGTCGTCCCGGTTGACCGGGTCGGCGCGCAGCCAGGCGTCGAAGCCGTCGAAGCCGGTGGCCTGCGCGAGGAACGGCACGATCCGCCGGAACAGCTTCGGCCACATGACCAGCCGCTCCGCGTCCTCGAGGGTCGCGATCACCGCTTCCCCGTTGGGGTCGGCGGTCGAGCGCGGCCACAGGCCGATGGCCTTGCGCCGGGCCGCCTGCGACACCTCCGCCAGGTGCGTGCGCAACTCGGCCGGCAGCGTGGCGTAGAAGGCCGGATAGACCAGCCCCTCGGCCAGCAGCCGGCCGTTGACGGACTGGTCGGCCAGTGTCCCGTCCACGAACACGGAGGCCCCGTCGGGCCCGGGGTGCTCGCCCGCGTAGACGAACGCGATCAGGCGGCCGTTCCCGTCGATGCCGTTGGAGAGCACGTGGCCGCGGATGGAGTCCTGGTCCGCGGAGCGCACCTTGTTCGGCAGGTCGTCCCAGAAGACCACGTTGCCGAAGCCGAGCAGCTCCAGCAGCCTGTCCCGGGCCGCGTTGCCCCCCTCCGGCTCCTGGTGGGTCTCCGCGAAGTGGGTCTCCAGGGCGTCGATGGCCTCCAGCCGTGCGGAGATGCCGCGGCCGTTGATGCCGGGCGGCCGGCCCGAGCGCCGCGGCAGCGCCTCGACCAGGGCCGGCGTGTCGGGCAGGAACTTGACCGTGTCGCCGTCGGGCTCGGGTCCCTGCCTGGGCAGATCCGGATACCGGATCACGAAGCTGCCGCGTAACAGCGTGTAGCTCATGGATGTCCCCCCATCCGTCCCCCGACCATTGGTCAGCGGAGCGTAACTCTCAGATGGGGCATCGTCTACGTACCAGGGCAAAGCGGTGTGAGCCCTGGGTGGGGCGCCGTTTCAGGGGAGCCGGGCCTGGAGGCCGTCGAGGAGGCGTTCGAGGCCGTACTCGAAGGCGCTGTCGCCCGACTTCGAGGTGTCCTCCACCTTCTGCGCCGCGTATCGCGCCCGCAGCCGCGGATAGTCCTGGACCGCCCGCTCGGCCGCCGGCCACAGGCGTTCGATCCATTCCTGGGCGCTCTGCCCGCTGCGGGCGACCATGGACAGCCACGCGGCCTCGCTCGTCGAGATCCCGAGCACGAACGCGGTGACCGTGGACACCGCCTGGTCGGCCTCGTCGAGCGAGAAGCCGGCGCGCTCGAAGATGCCCAGCATGTGCTCGCTCTGCCGCAGCACGTTGGGCCCCAGATAGGCCAGCCCGGCCTCGCCGAGCTTGGCGGCCATCCAGGGGTGCCGCAGAATCGCCGCGCGCAGGGCGTGCGCGACCTCCCGCACGGTCGCGCGCCACTCGCCGGCGTCGGGCAGGGGCAGCTCGCCGTAGACCTCGTCCAGGGCCAGCTCGAGCAGCTCGTCCTTGCTGGCCACGTGCCGGTAGAGCGAGGTGGCCCCGGCGCCGAGCCGGCTGCCGAGGCGGCGCATGCTCAGGTTGTCGGCGCCCTCCTCGTCGAGCAGCCGCACAGCCTCGGTCACGATGTGCTCCCTGGTCAGGGCCGGCTGCTCCCGCTTGCGCTGCGGGCGGGCCCACACCGAGGGGATGGGCGGTTGGTCTGCTGGCATGATGACTCCTCTCAGTGGTTCCCAGCTTAGCGCACGGCGTACGCAGATGCGTACAGCGGACCGCCATAAATGTCGCTATTGACGCACATTTCGTGCGCACTAGATTCCTTGTACATAACCCTCGTGCGCGATCGAGGTGGCGGGCCCCATGGCTACCTATGCCTACCAGTGCGCGGACTGCGGTCCCTTCGAGGTACGCAGGCCGATCGGCACCGCCGAGCCCGCCGAACCCTGCGCGGACTGCGGAGCGCCGGCGTCCCGGGTGTTCACCCCGCCGCTCCTGGCACGTACGTCGCCGGCCGAGGCCCGCGCGCTCCGCGCACAGGAGGCCAGTGCCCACGAACCCCGGGTGGTGGACGGCGTGCCGCCGGCCAGGCGCGGACCCGCGCCCCCGCCCGACCCCCGCTGGGCCGGCCTACCCCGCCCCTGACCCAGGGAGGACCCCATGCCGGACGTCGTCTTCAGTGTCGACCAGACCCTCTCCATGGCCGCCCAGCTCGTCCCCGGGCACAATCGCTGGCATCCCGACATCCCGGCCGCGGCGAGCGTGCGGCCCGGCTCGGAGTTCCGCGTCGAGTGCCGGGAGTGGACCGACGGGCAGATCGGCGACAACGACTCGGCCAACGACGTACGTGATGTGGACCTGTCGGTCTGCCACATGCTCAGCGGTCCCATCGCGGTGCAGGGCGCGGAGCCGGGGGACCTGCTCGTGCTCGACATCCTCGACCTCGGCCCCGTCCCCCAGTCCGTGGGCGCCGCGCCCGGCGAGGGGTGGGGGTACACCGGGATCTTCGCCAGGGAGAACGGCGGCGGCTTCCTGACCGACCACTTCCCGCAGGCGTACAAGGCGGTCTGGGACTTCCACGGCCAGCAGGCCACCTCCCGCCACATCCCGGGCGTGCGCTTCACTGGGATCACCCACCCCGGCCTGTTCGGCACCGCGCCGTCCGCCGACCTGCTCGCCCGCTGGAACGCCAGGGAGCAGGCCCTCATCGACACCGACCCGGACCGCGTGCCGCCGCTCGCGCTGCCGCCGCTGCAGCAGGGCGTGCTGGCCGGCACGCTGAAGGGCCCGGAACTGGAGCGGATCGGCAGGGAGGGCGCGCGTACGGTGCCCGCCAGGGAGAACGGCGGCAACCACGACATCAAGAACTTCACCCGCGGCGCCCGCGTCTTCTACCCCGTCCACGTGCCCGGGGCCATGCTGTCGGGCGGCGACCTGCACTTCAGCCAGGGCGACGGCGAGATCAGCTTCTGCGGCGCCATCGAGATGGGCGGCTTCGTGGACTTCCACGTCGACCTCATCAAGGGCGGCATGGAGAAGTACGGCGTCACCACCAACCCGATCTTCATGCCGGGCAACGTCGAGCCGCGCTACACCGAGTTCCTGTCGTTCATCGGCATCTCCGTGGACCACGGCACCGACACGAACCTCTACAACGACGCCACTACCGCCTACCGCAACGCCTGCCTGAACGCGATCGCGTACCTGAAGAAGTTCGGCTACAGCGGCGAGCAGGCGTACCTGCTGATCAGCGCCGCCCCGGTGGAGGGCCGGGTCAGCGGCGTCGTCGACATCCCGAACGCCTGCTGCACGCTCTACCTGCCCACCGCCATCTTCGACTTCGACATCCGCCCCACGGCCGACGGCCCGCGCCGCGCGGACAGGGGCGCCTGCGCGGTGAGCGACTGATGCTCGAGCACAAGACGTTCGAGCTGGGCGACTTCTCGCTGCAGCACGGCGCCACGCTGCGCGGCGCCCGCCTGGCCTACCAGACCTACGGCGAGCTCGCGCCCGACCGGGGCAACGCGATCCTCTACCCGACCTGGTACTCGGGCCGGCACCAGGACAACGAGTGGCTGATCGGCCCCGGCATGACGCTCGACCCGGAGCGCTACTTCGTCATCGTCCCCAACATGCTGGGCAACGGGCTGTCCAGCTCACCGAGCAACACCCCGCCGCCGTACGACCGGGCCAGGTTCCCCCGGGTCACGATGTACGACAACGTCGCCGCCCAGCACCGCCTGGTCACCGAGAGGTTCGGCATCGAGCGGCTGGCGCTGGTCACGGGGTGGTCGATGGGGGCCGGGCAGACCTACCAGTGGGCGGTCAGCCATCCCGACATGGTGCCCAGGATCGCCCCGTTCTGCGGCTCCTCCCGCACCAGCGTGCACAACCAGGTCTTCCTGGAGGGCGTCAAGGCCGCACTCACCGCCGACGCCGCCTTCGCCGGCGGCTGGTACGACCGCCAGCCCACGGCCGGCCTGCGCGCGGCGGCCCGCGTCTACGCCGGCTGGGGCTTCTCTCAGGCGTTCTACTGGCAGCGCCTGTACGAGACCCGCCTCGGCTACGGCTCGCTCGATGACTTCCTGGTCGGCTTCTGGGAAGGCTTCTTCCTCGACGACCGGGACGCCAACAACCTGCTCACCATGCTGTGGACCTGGCAGAACGCCGACGTCGGGCGCACCCCGGGGTTCGGCGGCGACACGGTGGCCGCGCTGAGCTCGATCAAGGCGCGGGCCCTGGTCATGCCGGCCGAGAAGGACCTCTACTTCCCGCCGGAGGACGAGGAGTGGGCGGTCCGGCACATCCCCGACGCCGAGCTGCGCGTGATCCCGGGCGTGTGGGGGCACTTCGCGGGGCACGGCGGCAACGCCGAGGACACCCGTTTCATCGACGCCGCCCTGAGGGAGCTGATGTCCGGTCAATGACGCATGGTCGCGGCCCGCCGGGTGGCCGGGCCGTACCCCAGGGTGCCCATCATGCCCTGCTCCTGGTGGTACAGGTTGTGACAGTGGAACATCCACTCACCCGGGTTGTCGGCGAGCACGTCGATGTTCAGGCGCTCGCGCGGCTTGATGTTCACGGTGTCCTTGCGCGGCCCGCGCCGGTTCGCGAAGCGGAGCTGGAAGGTGTGGCCGTGCAGGTGCATCGGGTGCCACATGGGCGACTGGTTGTCGAGCACGATCCTGACCGTCTCGCCCCGGTCCACCCGCAGCCGCATCGGGTCGCCGGTCATCCGGCCGTTGAGCGTCCACTCGTTGCCGGAGGGCCGCATGCCGAGCGTCACGGTGGTGGTCTTGGCCGGGCGGGGCAGGTGGTCGGCGGGCCGCGCGTCCAGGTCCTGATAGGTCAGCATCCGCCCGTCGAGCTGGGTCACCTTCGCGTCGGACGGCGGCGCCACGGCCCGCCGCGCCGTCCGCACCAGGGCGAACGCCCGCGCCGCCTTGCCCTCGGCCGCCGCGACCAGCGGGAACGCGCCGGCGTCGAGCGTCACGACGAAGTCGTAGCGCTCGCCCATGCCGATGATGAACGTGTCCACGGTGACGGGCCGGCACGGGAAACCGTCCGTGTGGGTCACGGTCATCCGGTGCCCGCCGAGCGCCACCCGGAAGGCCGTGTCGGCCGCCGCGTTGATCACCCGGAACCTGACCCGCTTCCCCGGCCGGCTGCGGAACGTCATGGGCGTCTCGGGCGGGCGGCCGTTGACCAGGTACAGCGGATGACGCAGCTCACCCGCGACGCCGCCGAGCGCGGTGCTGCGGATGCTGTCGTCGTGCGTGGTGGAGGCGTTCAGCCGCCTGAGCGCGTCGTCGGGGGTGCCGGCCAGGCCGTCGAGCCAGTCGTCGAGCACGACGGTGAACTCCTCGTCGTAGCCGAGGGGCTCGCGGGGGTCGGCGACGATGAGGGCGCCGTACAGGCCGCGGTCGTTCTGCATGCCGACGTGCGAGTGGTAGAAGTACGTGCCCGGGTCGGGGACGGTGAACACGTAGTCGAAGGTGCCGCCCTGGCGGGTGGGGGCCTGGGTGTAGCCGGGCGCGCCGTCCATCCGGGGGTCGATCCTGATGCCGTGCCAGTGGATGGTGGTGTCGGCGGGCAGCCCGTTGACGAGCCTGGCGCGGACCGTCGTGCCCGCCGTGGCCTGGATGAGGGGGCCCGGCACCTTGTCCTCGTAGGCCCAGGTGGCGGCCTTGCGCTTACCGAGGGTGATGGTGGTGGGGCGGGCGCGGAGGACGTGCGTGTGCGCGTGCGCTGGGGCCGCGCTCACCGGCGCCGGGGCACTGCCCAGCGACGCGAGCAGGCCGGTGACGAACAACCTGCGGGAAACATTCCCCGTATCGTCCATGGATGACTCCCTCCGTCCACTTCGTAAGGTAACGGAGAGTGATCATTGGACACCCGCGACACGCGGCATGATCAGCCAGCGCGTGCAGGCTTGCGCCGGGCGTGCCTCAAAGGCCCGAGGAGGCGCCCCATGGCCGGGCCGGGATCATATCCCCGGCGTCAGGGAAGACCCTCGGGCCGGGGTGGAGCCGTGGAGCCGCGGACCACCAGGGACACCGGGAGCAGGAGCGATCGGGCCGGGCGGTCCGGCTGGTCGATGCAGTCGAGGAGCATGCGGGCCGCCTCCGCCCCCAGCTCGTGGTGCGGGACCGCCACCGTCGTCAGCGGGGGCCGGAGTTTGTCCAGGAACGGCATGTCGTTGAAGCCGATCACGCTCACGTCGCCCGGACAGGACAGGCCGCGTTCGGCGAAGACGTCGTAGCAGCCGAGGGCGATCAGGTCGTTGCCGGCCACGACCGCCGTGAACCGCGCGCCGCCCGTGAGGAGCGCGCGCATGGCGGTGGCGCCGTCGCTCTCGCTCCAGTGGGCGCACTCCACGACGAGGTCGTCGGCGAGGCCGTGGTCGCGGACCGCGTGGCGGAAGGCCTGGGAGCGTACGCGGCCGGTGGAGGTGGTCAGGGGGCCCGACAGGTGGGCGATGCGGGTGTGGCCGAGATCGGTCAGGTGACGGACGGCGGCGGCCACGCCCGTGGCGTCGTCGCCCGTGACGGCGGGGATGCGGGTGTGCTCGACCTGGCGGTTGATCAGCACCATGGTGACGCCCTGCTCGTGCAACTGCCGGAGCAGGGGATGGTCGAGGCGGGCGGTGGCGACGATGAGGCCCTCGACCTGGCGGGAGCGCAGCGACTCGATCTTGGCGCGCTCGCGGTCCTCGTCGTTGTCGGTGTTGACGATCCAGACGTTGTAGCCGTCGGACTCCAGGACGCTCTCCACGCCGCGCACGATCGGCGGGAACAGCGGGTTGGTCAGGTCGGGGATGACGAGCCCGACCGTGCCCGAGCGGGAGGTCTTGAGGCTGCGGGCCACCGAGTTGGGCTGGTAGCCGAGGGCCTGGGCGGCGCGCATGACGCGGCGGGCGGTCTCGGCGCTGATCTGCTGGCGGGTCTTCGGGTTGAGGGCGCGGGAGGCCGTGGCGGTGTGGACGCCGGCGGCCTCGGCGACGTCGCGGAGTGTCGGGGCCGGCGACGGGGTGGGGTTGGTCATCGGCCGCCATCTTCTCCTAGGTCGAGCAGGTCCGGGGTGAGCAGGTCCCCGCCGGGGGCGGTGCCGTAGCGGCGGCGCAGGCCGAGGACGGTGGAGAGCGACTCCAGGTCCGCGCGGCCGCCGGCGACCAGGCCCTCGTCGGGGTGCTTCAGACGTTGAAGGTAGCGGGCGGCGGTGCCGGGCCGCAGGTGGAGCGCGGTGACGGCCTCGTCGGTGACGACGTCGTCCACGTCGCCGGCCAGGATCGCCGCGGTCGTCTCGCGCAGGGCGGCCGCGAGCGCGCGTACGGCCGGGGCGGCGCCCAGCGCGCACAGGACCGTGCCCAGGTACGGCCGGGGGACCCCCGCCAGGCGGGTCGCGCCCGCGTCGGCGGCCCGCAGGTCGGCGCCCGCGTTGAGCATCGTCGCCGCGCAGTCGCCGGCCAGGAGCGCCTCCAGGCGGCGCGGGGTGGAGCCCAGCGCCGTCACGCGGTAGTCGCCGGGCCGCAGGCCGAGCGCCTCCAGAGCGGCGTAGAGCGCGAACGCGAAGCCCGAGTCCGGTACGTCCACCCCCATCACCTCCCCCTTGAGACTCGACGCGGGCCCGGGCCGGGCGTAGAGGGCCAGCCCGAGCCCGCGGTCCACGGCCGAGACGATGCGCACGTCGGCGGTCCTGCCGAGCGGGTTGGCCGCCACGTAGCGGTAGGCGATGACGTTGTCGGGGCTGGTCAGCGCGGCGTCGAGCTCCCCTCGCAGCAGGGCGCGGAACTGGGCGGGGGAGGAGGCGACGGAGATCTCCGCCACGTCGCCGGCCAGGCCCAGACGGCGGGCGGTGCGGAGGAGCACGGAAGGGCTGAAGACGCCCACCCTCAGAGGTTCGCTCACAGCCTCTCCCGCGTGCACTCGTTTGCGCCACTGAGCATCCGCTCTTGACAGTAACTGCATTCAAACGGATGCTCCAAGCCAGTGCAATCGTTTGCGGAGGATGAGCAGGCACGAAGGAGGGCTCATGACCGCCCAACCACCCGCACGCCGGTCGCGAACGGCGGTGACCCTGGCGGTGATGACGGCCGTCGCGGCCGCCCTGGCGCTCGCGGCCTGCGGCCAGCGCCCCTCGGAGACCCAGGCGAGCGAGGTGGGCGAGCCCATCGTCATCGGCGTCTCCCTGCCGCTCACCGGCGACTTCGCGCAGCCGGGCAGCGAGGCCAAGCGCGGCTACGAGATCTGGCGCGACATGGTGAACGCCAAAGGCGGCGTCCTGGGGCGGCAGGTCGAGCTCAGGATCGTCGATGACGCCAGCAACCAGGACACCGTGGTCGCCGACTACACCAAGCTGATCACCCAGGACAAGGTGGACCTGCTGCTCGGCACGTTCTCCTCGCTGCTGAACTATCCGGCCTCGGCGGTGGCGGAGAAGAACCGGATGGTGTTCGTGGAGCCGGCCGGGGGCGCGCCCGACATGTTCACGCGCGGCTTCCAGTATCTCTTCTTCGCCCAGCCCGCCACCGCGCCCCGCCAGGCCGACGTGTTCGTCAACTGGGTCAAGTCGCTGCCCGAGGCCGAGCGGCCCAAGACGGCCGCCTACCCGAGCCAGGACGACCCCTTCGCGCTGCCGGTCATCAAGTCGATGCAGGAGCAGCTCGAGGCGCTCGGCGTGAAGACCGTCTACAGCGAGGTGTACCCGGCCGACACCACGAACTTCCAGAGCGTCGCCGGCACGCTGGCCAGCAAGAAGCCCGACCTGGTCGCGCAGGGCGCGGTGTTCGAGGACGGCGTCGGCATGGTCCGCTCGCTCAAGCAGCTCGGCTTCTCGCCGAAGCTGCTGTTCCAGACCTCCGCGCCGAGCAACTCCAGCCAGTACAGCGACGGCGTGGGCATGGCCAGCACCGAGGGCGTCTTCTACACGGTGAGCTGGAACGAGAAGGCGACCACGCCGCTGAACGCCGAGTTCGTGGCCGCGTACCGCAAGGCGCACGGCGCCGCCCCCGCCGAGGACGCCGCGGACGCGTTCGCCGCCGCGCAGGTGCTGCAGGCCGCGGTCGAGAAGGTCGGCGCGATCGACCAGGACAAGATCAAGGACTGGCTGCACGCGAACACGGTGGAGACCCTGCTCGGCCCGCTGAGCTGGAAGGAGAACGGCGAGCCGAAGGGCAGCTTCCTGCTGGCCCAGTGGCAGGGCGGCAAGGTCGAGGTCGTCGGCCCGCCCGAGCTGGCCACCACGAAGACCGTGGTGCACCCCAAGCCGGGCTGGAAGTGAGCGATGGCGCACTTCGTCCAGGCGGTGACGCTGGGCCTGCTGATCGGCGGGGTCTACGCGCTGATGGCGTCGGGGCTGACGCTCATCTTCGGGGTGATGCGGATCATCAACGTGGCGCAGGGCGCGTTCCTGGTGCTGGTGGCGATGGTGACGTGGTGGCTGTGGAACAGGACCGGGATCGACCCGATCGTGGCCTCCGTGGTGACGACGCCCATGATGTTCGGGTTCGGGTGGGTGTCGTACCGGCTGCTGATCTCACGGATCCGGGGGTCGTCGCCGTCCATGTCGGTGCTGCTGACATTCGGGTTCGCGCTGGTCATCGAAGGGGTGCTGAACCTCACCGCGGGCAACAAGTTCAAGTCGGCGGCGCCGTCGTACTTCGAGGAGTCGTTCCGGGTCGGGGCGATCGCGCTGCCGAAGGCGCAGGTGTTCGGGTTCCTGGCGGCGATGGGGGTGCTGGCCGTCCTGTACTGGGTGCTCAACCGGACCTGGACCGGGCGGGCGATCAGGGCCGCCACGCAGAACCCGTCCGGGGCCGCGCTGGTGGGGGTGGGCGCGGCGGGCACGGCGGCGCTGGCGTTCGCGATCGGCAGCGCCACCGCCGGGGTCGGCGGGTCCATCCTGTCGGTGCTCTATCCGTTCTTCCCGGCCTCGCACTACGAGTGGATCTCCCGGCTGCTCGGGATCGTGGTGCTCGGCGGGCTCGGCAGCCTGCCCGGCGCGCTCGCCGGGGCGGCCATCCTGGGGCTGGCCGAGACGCTGACCGCGACGTACGGCTCGCTGGGCTGGTCCACGCTCGTCTTCTACGTGGTCATCATGGCGGTCCTGCTGGTACGGCCCCAAGGGCTGTTCGGCGCCCGGCTGCGGGAGGACGCGGCATGAGGCGGGCCCATCTGGTCGCGGGGGCGTGCCTGGTCGCGCTGCTGCTCTATCCCGTCGTCAACCCGTGGCAGCCGTACCCGCAGGCGGTGCTGCTGCTCGGGTTCCTGCTGGCGATCCAGGCCACGAGCTGGAACATCATCTCCGGGTACGCCGGATACATCTCGCTCGGGCACAGCATGTTCCTGGGCCTCGGGTCGTACACGGCGGGCATCCTGGCCGCGCGCTGGGAGGTCAACCCGCTGCTGGTGGCGCCGCTCGGCGGGGTGACGGCCACCGTCATCGCGCTGGTCATCGGCGGGGTCGTGCTCAGGACCCGCGGCCACGCCTTCGTGATCATCACGATCGCGATGCTGCTCGCGGCGCAGATCATCGCGGTCAACGCCAGGGGCCTGACGCGCGGCTCGGACGGCATCACGCTGGAGCTGCCGTTCTGGCACCGCGACTTCCAGAACATCCCGTTCTACTACGCCTTCCTCCTGCTGCTCGTGCTGACCGTGCTGTTCAGCGCGTGGATCAGGCGCACCAAGTTCGGCACCGGGCTGGTCGCGATCAGGGAGGACGAGGGCAAGGCGGCCTCCATCGGCGTGAACACCGCCCGCTTCAAGATCGTCGCCTACGCCGCCAGCGCGTTCTTCATCGGGGCGGCCGGAGGCGTCTACGCCTACTACCTGACCTTCATCAACCCCGTCGGCTCCTTCGCGATCCTCGGCAGCGTGACGATCGTGCTGGCCGCGCTGACCGGCGGGCGGGGCACCCTCTACGGCCCCGTGGTCGGCGCGTTCATCGTCAACCTGGTCAGCGAGGCGGCCACCGTCTACGCGGGCGGGGTGCAGTCGCGGGTGCTGCTGTTCGGGGGCGCGCTGGTGCTCGTGGTGGTGTTCCTGCCCCAGGGCCTGCTGCCGACCGCCGAGGCGTGGTGGCGGCGCCGGCATCCGAAGCGGGTCGAGTTCATCGAGCAGCGCTTCCAGGTGCGCGAGCGGGCCGTTCCGCCGCCGCCCGAGCCCGGTGAGGCCCTGCTGTCCGTACGCGGCCTGTCCAAGCGGTTCGGCGGCCTCGTCGCGGTCGACGACGTCTCGCTCGACGTGCGCCGGGGCACGATCACGGCGCTGATCGGGCCGAACGGTTCGGGCAAGACCACGCTGTTCAACCTGATCACCGGCGGGCTGCCCGCCGACTCCGGCGAGATCTGGTTCGACGGCCGGCGCATCGACGGGCTGCGGCCGTGGCGGCGCTGCCATCTCGGGCTGGGGCGGTCGTACCAGGTGACCAGGCTGTTCAAGGACATGACCGTGCGGGAGAACGTGGTCGCCCCGCTGGCCGACTCGCGCTGGCGCACCATGTGGGCCGACGCCGTACGCGGCCACGAGGCCGAGCGCGCCCGCGAACTGCTCGACCTCGTCGGGCTCGCCAGGTTCGCCGGTCAGAAGGCGGGCGCGCTGTCGTACGGGCAGCAGAAGCTCGTCGAGCTGGCCCAGGTCCTCATGCTCGAACCCCGGCTGATCCTGCTCGACGAGCCCGCCGGCGGCGTGAACCCGAGCCTGCTCGGCCACCTCACCGGCGTGATCCGCGAGCTGAACGCGGACGGCGTCACCTTCCTCGTCGTCGAGCACAACATCCCCCTCGTGCTCGACCTGTGCGACCCCGTCGCCGTGCTCGCGGGCGGCCGGCTGATCGCCGAAGGGCCGCCGGAGCTGGTGCGCGGGTCGCCGGAGGTGCTGGAGGCGTACCTGGGAGACGACTGGATGCCGGCGGTGAGATAGATGTTGCAGCTCAAGGCGGTGGTCGCCGGGTACGGCGGCGGCAGCGTGCTCCAGGGCGTCGACCTCGAGTGCGCCGAGCGCACGGTCACCTGCGTGGTCGGCCCGAACGGCGCGGGCAAGTCCACCGTGCTGCGCGTCATCAGCGGCCTGCTCGCCCCCGCCGAGGGCGAGGTCCGCCTGGACGGCGAGCGCATCGGCGGGCTGCCTCCCGACGAGATCCTGCGCCGGGGCGTCGCCCAGGTGCCGCAGTCGCACGCCCTGTTCCCGGCCATGTCCGTGCAGGAGAACGTGCTCATGGGCGGCTACCTCCTCCGCAAAGACCGCCGTTTGCTGCGTGAGCGGCTCGACCAGGTCAAAGAGCGCATGCCCATCGTCGCCGAGCGCGCCCGCGACCACGCCGGCAACCTCAGCGGCGGGCAGCGGCGCATGGTCGAGATCGCCAGATGCCTCATGCTCGACCCCCGGCTCATCCTGCTCGACGAACCGTCGCTCGGCCTGGACCCCCGCGGCCTGGCCGGCGTCGCGAAGGTCATCCACGGGCTCAACCAGGCCGGCACCACCGTGCTGCTGGTGGAGCAGAACGTCCGGCTCGGCCTGGGCCTGGCCACGCACGGCGTGGTCATGGAGGGCGGCAAGGTCCGCCTCACCGGCACGGCCGCCGCCGTCAGGGACAACCCCGAGATCGCGTCGCTCTACCTGGGCGGGAAGGTTGGTGATCCACGTTGGACGAGCGAGTCGCTTCCGCCATCGCACACTGGGGGCCCCGGTTCACCGCCAACGGCGTGACCGTCTCCGACTTCGAGCGCGTCACCCGAGACCTCGACTCCTGGGAGGGCTGGTGCGCCGCGTGGTCGTCGGTGGCCGCCGAGCACGAGGAGCTGGGGCGGCAGGCGCTGGCCACGGACCGGCCGCTGTCGGCGGGCCGGCACCTGGCGCAGGCCGCCCTCTACTTCCACTTCGCCAAGTTCGTCTTCGTGACCGACCTCGACCAGATGCGCCGCGCGCACCTGCGGGCCGTGGCCTGCCTCGACGACGCCCTGCCGTACCTGTCCCCGCCGGGGCGGCGTGTCGAGGCCGACTTCGAGGGCGGCACGCTGGCCGGGATCCTGCGCCTGCCCCCGGGCCCCGGACCTCATCCGGCCGTGCTCATGCTGTCCGGGCTGGACTCGGCCAAGGAGGAGCACCGCGTGGTCGAGCAGCTCTTCCTCGAGCGCGGGCTGGCCACCTTCGCCGTGGACGGGCCCGGACAGGGCGAGGCCGAGTACGACCTGCCGATCAGGGCCGACTGGTCGCAGCCCGGCAAGGCGCTGCTCGACGCGCTGGCCGCCGAGCCCAGGATCGACGCGGGCCGGATCGGGGTGTGGGGGGTCAGCCTGGGCGGCTACTACGCGCCGCGGGTGGCCGCCGCCGCCGGTGACCGGATCAAGGCGTGCGTGGCGCTCGCGGGGCCGTACGACTTCGGCGACTGCTGGTCCGGGCTGCCCGTGCTGACCAGGGAGACGTTCCGTGTCCGGGCCGGCGCGCCGAGCGAGGAGGAGGCCAGGCGGATCGCGTACACCTTGACCATGGAGGGCACGGCATCAGCCATCACCGCGCCGCTGCTGGTGGTGTTCGGGCGCAAGGACCGGCTCATCCCGTGGCGGCAGGCCGAGCGGCTGGCCGCCACGGCGGGCGGCGACAGCGAGCTGCTCATGCTCGAAGAGGGCAACCACGGCTGCGCCAACCTCACGCCCTGGCACCGTCCCTACACCGCCGACTGGCTGGCCCAGCGGCTCTGCCCGAAAGGCTCTTCCTCATGACCTCTTCTGAACAGCGCGTGGGCTGGATCGGCACCGGCCGGATGGGCGCGCCCATGGCGGAGCGGCTGGCCAGGGCCGGGGTGGATCTGGCCGTGTGGAACCGTACGCGGGCCAAGGCCGAGCCGCTGCGCTCGTCCGGGGCCACGGTGTCGGACACGATCGCCGACCTGCGCGACCGCGACGTCGTCTTCACCATGCTCGCCACCGCCGCGGACCTCGACGAGGTCCTGACCGAACTCCTGCCCGTCTCCGGCGGCCCCGGCGTGCTCGTGGACTGCTCCACGATCTCGCCCGAGGCGTCGGCCGCCGCCCGGCAGACCTGCGCCCGCCACGGTACGGCCTTCCTGGCCGCCCCGGTCAGCGGCAACGGCAACGTGGTGAGGGCCGGAAAGCTCAGTATCGTCGTTTCCGGACCCCGCGACGTCTACGACCGGGTGGCTGGCCTCTTGGCGCATCTGGGCAGGTCGGCCGTCTACGTGGGGGAGGATGAGACCGCCCGCCTGGTGAAGATCGCCCACAACCTCATGCTCGGCGTCGTCACCCAGACGCTCGCCGAGATCACCGTGCTGGCCGAGAAGGGCGGCGTGCCCCGGCACGCGTTCCTGGAGTTCCTCAACGACAGCGTCGTGGGCTCGGCCTTCACCCGCTACAAGTCCCCGGCGTTCGTCCACCTCGACTACACGCCCACCTTCACCCCGGTCCTGCTGCGCAAGGACTTCGACCTCGGCCTGGCCGCCGCCCGCGCCCTCGACGTGCCCATGCCGCTCACCGCGGCCGCCGCCCAGCTCGTCCAGGCCGCCGTCAGCTCGGGACGGGTGGAGGAGGACTTCGCGATCCTCCTCGACCTCCAGGCCGCCGCCTCCGGCCTGGACCTCAAACCCGAGGACGTGGCCGTGGACGACGGCCTGAACGCGCGCCTGGGCGACGGCCTGAACGAGCGCCTGAACGAGCTGAACGGGCCGGCCTCGTGACGGCCCCGCTGCCCGCCCCCGGCCACATGGGCGTCGACTACGAGCAGCGCGTCGACTTCGCCCGCCTCCGGGACCACCGCCTGAGCCGCGCCCGCGCCTCCCTGGAGGCCGGCGAGTGCGGCGCGTTCCTGCTCTTCGACTTCTACAACATCCGGTACGTCACCCAGACCTGGATCGGCGGCGCCCTCGGCGACAAGATGACCCGGTACGCCCTCCTCACCCGAGACGGCGGCCCGGTGCGCCTGTGGGACTTCGGCTCCGCCGCCCGCCACCACAAGCTCCACAGCCCCTGGCTGGACCCGGCCGACTGCCACGCCGGCATGCTCGGCCTGCGCGGCGCCATCGCGCCCACGGCCGGACTGATGGCCGACGCCGTACGCCAGATCAAGGGCCTCCTGACGGACGCGGGCCTGGCCGGGGAGCCCGTCGGCGTGGACATCGTCGAGCCGCCTTTCCTTTTCGAAATGCAGCGGCAAGGTTTGCGCGTGGTGGACTGTCAGCAACCGATGCTCGACGCCCGCGTCATCAAGTCCCCCGACGAGATCATGCTCCTCACCCAGGCGGCCGCGATGGTGGACGGCGTCTACCAGGACATCGTCGAGGCGTTGAAACCCGGCATCCGCGAGAACGAGATCGTGGCCCTGGCGAACAAGCGCCTCTACGAAATGGGCTCCGATCAGGTCGAGGCCGTCAACGCCGTCAGCGGCGAACGCTGCAACCCGCATCCGCACAATTTCTCCGACCGGCTCATCCGGCCCGGCGACCAGGCGTTCTTCGACATCATCCACTCCTTCAACGGTTATCGGACGTGCTACTACCGCACGTTCAGCGTGGGGAGCGCCACGGCGGCGCAGCGGGAGGCGTACGTCCGGGCGCGGGAGTGGATGGACGCCTCGATCGCGATGATCAAACCCGGTGTGGGGACGGACCAGGTCGCGGCGGTGTGGCCGGAGGCCACCGCGTTCGGGTTCGAGGACGAGATGGCGGCGTTCGGGCTGCAGTTCGGACATGGGCTGGGGCTGGGGTTACACGAGCGGCCGATCATCTCGCGGCTGAACAGCATGCGGGAGCCGATCGAGCTGCGGGTGGGCATGGTGTTCGCGCTGGAGACGTACTGTCCGGCGAGCGACGGGTTCTCGGCGGCCAGGATCGAGGAGGAGGTCGTGGTGACGCCGGAGGGGTGCCGGGTGCTGACGCTGTTCCCGGCGCAGGAGCTGATGATCGCCAATCCCTACTGAATCGCCTGGATGATCGCGTCGCGGGTCAGGGGGAGGTCGCGGACGCGGGCGCCGAGGGTGGCGGCCAGGGCGTTCGCGATGGCGGCGGCCACGGGGCCCTGGGCGGCCTCGCCGGCGCCTACGGATGGGGTGCCGGGGTGTTCGACCAGGTCGACAGTGATTTCGGGGGTCTCGGTGAAGCGGAGGATCGGGTAGGTTTCCCAGTCGCCGCTGGTGATCCTGCGGCGGTCGAAGCGGACTCGTTCTTTGAGGGTCCAGCTCGTGGCCTGGGTGGCGCCGCCCTCGATCTGGTTGCGGACGCCGTCGGGGTTGACGACCTGGCCGACGTCCACGGCGATGGTGAGGCGGCGGACTCGTACGTCGTGTTCGGCCTCCACCTCCGCCACGGCCGCGCAGTAGGCGCCGGTGCCCTTGTAGCGGGCGAAGCCCAGGCCGAGGCCCGGTCGTCCCCAACCGGCCGCTGTGGTCGCTCGTCGCAGGACCTCCTGCCCGCGGGGGTCGCTCAGGTGGGCCAGGCGGTACGTGAGGGGGTCCGTGCCTGCCTTTTCGGCCAGTTCGTCCATGAAGGACTCGATGGCGAAGACGTTCATGAAGGCGCCGAGGGAGCGCAGGGCCGAGGAGCGGATCGGGGTGTTCAGGAGGCGGTGGCCGGTGACCTGGAGATGGGGGAAGTCGTAGATCGGGATCGCGTTGCGGGCCATACCGGACCCGGCCTGCGGGGGCGGGTCAGCGGCTGGAGGGTAGGTCCAGGGGCGTTCCAGGTGGGCGCCGGCGAGGAGGCCCGGGGCGCCCGCGTAGCCGGGGCGGCTGGTGTGGCCCTGGCTCCAGACGTCGTACCGCCAGGATCGGATCATTCCGGCCTCGTCGACGACCGCGGCCACGTCCGCCGACATCGCCGAGCCGAACGGGGCCCAGGTCAGCTCGTCCTGTCGGCTCCAGCGGACCAGGACCGGTCGGCCGTGGGCTTCGCGGGCCAGGAGGGCGGCGTCCAGGGCCACGTCGTCGGCGGCGTTGTGGCCGTAGCAGCCGGCGCCCTCGACGTGGCGGACCTCGATTCGGTCGTGGCCGAGGATCTGGGAGAGCGCCGTGCGCAGGGGGTGGACGCCTTGGGTGTGGCTCCAGACCTCCAGGGTGCCGTCGGGGTTCCAGCGGGCGGCGGCGGCGCTGGGGGCGATCGAGGCGTGGGCGACGAAGGGTCTGCTGTAGGTGGCCGTGTGCAGGTCGCCCTGGGGGGACGGGGTCGCCGGGGTGTGGACGTGGAGGGTTTCGTGCGGGCTTGTGCGGAGGTAGGTGTGCAGGTCGTGTTCGTCGGGCAGGGTGTCGCTCTCGGCCCATCGGGCGGACTTGCGCAGGTGGGTGAGGGCGCGGTCGGCCTCGGGTTCGGACTCGGCCAGCACGCCCAGGAACGAGCCGTCGCGGACCACGTGCGGGTCCGGGGGCAGGTCGGTGAGGCGGGCGGCCGGGGAGGGCGGGCGGAGGACGCGGCCGTGGAGCAGGTCCGGCAGGCGGAGGTCGTGGATGAAGCGGGGGCGGCCGGCCACCTTGTCGGGCAGGTCCAGGCGGGGCACGCTCGTCCCCACGAACACCGGCGGCCCAGGGTCGGAGGTGGTCGCGCCGGGCGGGGGCGTTTCCGTCGCGAGGCCGGGTGCCACGTCGGATGCCAGGCCGGATGCCAGGCCGGATGCCGGGCCGGATGCCGGGCCGGGTGCCGGGCCGGGTGCCGGGCCGGGTGCCGGGCTGGGAGCCAGGTCGGCGTAGGTGGCGGTTCGGGTGCCGTGACGGAACTCGCCGCGGCGTACCGTCACCTGGTCGGGGGAGACGTCCCAGCGGCGGGCGGCTTCGGCCGTGCAGGCGGCACGGACGCGGGCGCAGGACTCGCGTAGGGGCGGGCCTGAGCGGGCGATCGACATGCTCCCGGCCGTGAACCCCTCGTCAGGCCCTGCACCGGTACGGGCGGGCAGCATGCGCACCTGCGCCAGGTCGGCGCCCAGGGCGTCGGCGGCGATCTGGGCGAGGGCGGTGAGCACCCCCTGGCCGAGCTCGACCTTGCCCACCCGCACCGAGATGATCCCGTCGGCCCCCACGGACACGCTCATTCGGCCGCCTTCAGCACCGCGCGGACGATCCGGCGGTGGACGCCGCACCGGCACAGGTTGCCGTCCAGGGCCTCGGCCACTGCCTGCTCGCTCGGATGAGGGTCGGCGGCCAGCAACGCCACCGCGCTGATCATCATTCCCGACAGGCAGTAGCCGCACTGGCCGGCCTGTTCCTCCAGGATCGCCCGTTGGATCGGATGGAGGTCGTCTCCAGGGGCGAGCCCTTCGACCGTCACCACCGATCGGTCCGCGGCGGCCGACAACGGGGTGTCGCAGGCGGGGGTGACCCGGCCGTCGAGGAGGACGAAGCAGGCGCCGCACATTCCGGTGCCGCAGCCGAAGCGGGTGCCGACCAGGTTCAGTTCGCCGCGCAGCACGTCGAGGAGTGGGGTGGCGGGGTCGGAGGTGGACTCCACGAGCGTGCCGTTGACGGTCAGGCGGGTCATGCGAACACCTCGGGGTGGTGGGAGAGCTCCACCCGTGTACGCCGGATGTGCCCGGTCAGGCAGCGTTCCGCGTCCACGGCGTCGCGGCGTTCGATCGCGTCCAGGAGGAGGCGGTGTTCGGCGTTGACCACCCAGCGTCGCGACGGGCCGGTCAGGTGCATGAACGCGCGCCGGTGGTGCTGGGTCGCGTTCCACAGGCGCACCACCATCCCCGAGAGCTGCTCGATGGCGCACCCGGAGTAGGTCAGCAGGTGGAACTCGCGGTCGAGGGCCAGGAACTCGCCGACGTCGGTGTTGGCCTCGATCTTGTCCTGGATCAGGGCCAGGCGGTGGTGGTCGTCGGTGGTGAGGTGGGGGATGCTCTCGGTCAGGGCGAGGGGTTCGAGGCGTTCGCGCATCTGGTAGATCACGTCCACCTGGTGGCGGTCGAGGAGCGGGACACGGGCGCCCCGGCGCGGGTGGTGCTCGGTGAGCCCTTCGGCTTCCAGCATGCGCAGGGCCTCGCGGACCGGGAGGCGGCTGGCGCCGAGGCGTTCGGCCAGGTCCTCCTGCCTGATCCGCTCCCCGGGCGCGATGGCGCCGCTGAGGATGGCCTCGCGCAGGTGGTCGGCCACCCGCTGGCTCTCAGGAGCGCGCACGGTCGAACGCCTTCCCCTCCGGGTACGACACCAGCTCGAACTGCATCCCCCACGGCGCCAGGAAGTACACCCACCGCTGGCCCTCGCTCGGTCCCTTGCTGGCCGTCGGTTCGCCGAGTATTCGGACGTCGTGCTCGCGAAGGTGGGAGACCGCCGCGTCCAGGTCGTCGACGTACAGGGCCACGTGGTGGCCGCCGATGTCGCTGTTGCGGGGCACCTCCGGATGCTGACCGGGAGCCGCGTACTGGAAGACCTCGAAGATGGCCTGGCCGCCGCACCGGAAGAAGTGCAGCTTCTCCATCACCGCCCGCGGGTGCACGTTGAGGTGGTCGCGCATCCACGTGCCCTCGGCGTGGGCGAAGGGGCCGAGGGAGTACATGTACTCGCAGCCGAGCACGTCCACCAGGAACGTCCTGGCCTCCTCCAGATCGGGCACCGTGAAGCCGATGTGGTCGACGCCGCTGAGCCCCGGAAGTCCGCTCATCTCGCCCCCTCCCGATTTTGGATCCAAAACAGCGTACGTCGGTGCCGGCGAGGACGGAAAGGGCTGTTCTTTGGATCCATCCCGTGTAAGGCTGAGGAATGCCTCAGCATCGCCGCCTCGAACCGCGCGCCCCCTGGGTCGAGGTCGTCGCCACCGAAGAGGACTGGGACGCGGCCGACCCCCACCTGCTGGTGACCATGCTCGGCCACCTCCTGCTGATCAGGACGTTCGAGGAGTACGTCCTCGACCTCGCCAAGGCCGGCCTCGTCCACGGCCCGGCCCACTCCAGCATCGGGCAGGAGGGCGGCGCGGTCGGGTCCGTTCTGGCGCTGGCCGCCGGTGACACGGTCAACGGCTCGCACCGGGGGCACCACCAGTTCCTGGCCAAGGCGCTGCAGCACGTGGAGCCGAAGGGCATCGATCCGACGAAGGACTTCTCGCCGGACGTGCGGGACGTGCTGCTGCGCACGCTCGCCGAGATCTGCGGCCTGGACCGGGGGTTCAGCCACGGGCGTGGCGGTTCCATGCACCTGCGCTGGAAGGACGCCGGGGCCATCGGTACGAACGCCATCGTCGGCGGCGGTGTGCCGTTCGCGGCCGGGTCGGCGTGGGCGCACCGGCAGGCGGGCACCGGGGCGGTCGCGGTGACGTACTTCGGGGACGGGGCCGTCAACATCGGCTCCACGCTGGAGACGCTCAACCTGGCCGCCGCCTGGCGCCTGCCGCTCTGCTTCTTCGTCGAGAACAACCGGTACGCCGTCTCGACCGGCGTGGAGGAGGCGACCGGGGAGCCTCGGCTGTCCGGGCGTGGTCCCGGGTTCGGCGTGGCGAGCTGGCGGGTGGACGGCATGGACGCGCTGGCCGTGTACCTGGCGATGCGGGAGGCGGCGGCGTACATGAGGGCGGGCGACGGGCCGGCGCTCGTCGAGGCGGACGTGTACCGATATTTCCACCAAAATGGCCCCTTCCCCGGCAGCGCGTTCGGCTACCGGACGAAGGAGGAGGAGCAGGAGTGGCGGGCCCGCGACCCGATCGACCAGCTCGCCGGCCACCTGACCCGCCGAGCCGTCCTCGGCCGACCCGACATCGACGCCGCGATCACGCGGGCGCGGGATCTCATGGCGGCCGTGGGGGACGACCTGCTGGAGCCGCTTCCCGGTGGCAAACCGGGGCAGCGCCGGATCAAGCCGGCCGAGTGGCCCGACCCGGGCTTCGCGCACGTGGGCGTGCGTGGCGACCTCTCCGAGTTCGAGGAGGCGCGGACGGCGTTCACGGGCGAGCTGACCGAGGGCAGGTTCATCGACGCCGTGGCCGGGGTGATGGCGCGGCGGATGCGGGCCGACGACTCGATCGTCGTGCTGGGAGAGGACGTACACCGCCTCAACGGCGGCACCAACGGCGCCACGCGCGGGCTCAAGGGCGCCTTCCCCGACCGCGTGCTCGGCACCCCCATCAGCGAGAACGCCTTCACCGGCCTGGCCGGCGGCATCGCCTCCGACGGGCGCTACACGCCGGTGGTCGAGCTCATGTACGCCGACTTCATGTGGGTCGCCGCCGACCAGCTCTTCAACCAGATCGCCAAGGCCAGGCACATGTACGGGGGCGACGACGCCATGCCCCTCGTCCTGCGCGGCAAGGTCGCCATGGGCACCGGGTACGGCTCCCAGCACTCCATGGACCCCGCCGGCCTCTTCGCCACCGCCCCCGGCTGGCGCATCGTCGCCCCGGCCACCCCGTACGACTACGTGGGCCTGATGAACAGCGCGCTGCGCTGCCGGGACCCGGTCGTGGTGCTGGAGCACGTCGAGCTGTACGCGTCCACGGGGGAGTTCCCGGTGGACGACCTGGACTACTGCCTCCCGGTCGGGCGGGCGGCGGTGCGGCGGGCGGGGTCGCGGGTGACGGTGCTGACGTACCTGGCGATGACCTCGTACGTGCTGCGGGCCGTCGAGGCGTCCGGGCTGGACGTGGAGGTGATCGACCTGCGCTGGCTGGACCGGGCCAGCCTGGACTGGGAGACGGTCGGGGCGAGCGTCAGGAAGACGAACAACGTGCTCATCGCCGAGCAGGGGCCCGTGGGGACGTCGTACGGCGGATGGCTGGCCGACGAGATCCAGCGGCGCTTCTTCGACTGGCTGGACCAGCCGGTGCAGCGGGTGACCGGCGGGGAGGCGTCGCCGAGCATCAGCAAGATCCTGGAACGGGCCGCCATCGCCGGGGAAGAGGAAGTGGCCGCCAAGCTCGCCGAGATGACGGAGTACTGAGATGACGGAGTACTGAGATGGCGGAGCACTGAGATGGCGGAGCACTGAGATGGCGGAGCACTGAGATGGCGGGGTGCTGAGATGGCCGGGCTGCTGCGTATGCCGGAGGTCGCGGCGAACGCCGCGGAGGCGGTGTTGCAGGGGTGGGCGGTCGAGGTGGGCACGCCGTTCGCCGCCGGGGACGTCATCGCGACCGTGGAGACCGACAAGGCCGTGGTGGACGTGGCCGCGGAGGCCGATGGCGTCCTGCTGCGCACCCTGGTCGCCGAGGGCGCCACCGTCGCGGTCGGCACCGCCATCGCCGTCCTGGGCATCCCCGGCGAGCAGCCGGACGCCGTCCCCCGGCACGTGGACGACGCTCCTCAGCGGGCCGGCGACGGCGCCCAGCGGCGGCTCTTCTCCAGCCCGCTGGCCCGCCGTCTGGCCAAGGAGGCGCACCTGCCGCTCGGCGACCTCACCGGCACGGGCCCGAACGGCCGGATCATCCGCCGCGACGTCGAAGCGGCCATCGCGGCCCGCACCACACCCCCACCGCCCACGCCCGCGCCGCCCTCCGCCGGCCCCGCCGGCCCCGCCACGCCCGCCATGCCCGCCCCCACGCTCGCCCCCACGCCCGCCCCCGAGCCGGTCCCCGCCGCGTCGTTCGCCGAGGTGCCTCACTCCCGGGCCCGCCGGGCCGTCGCCGCCCGCCTGACCCAGAGCAAGCAGACCACCCCCCACTTCTACGTACGCGGCACCGCCCGCGTCGGCAGGCTGCTCAAGCTCCGCGACCGCCTCAACCGGACCGCCCGCCAGAAGATCTCCATCAACGACCTCGTCATCAAGGCCGCGGCCCACGCCCACCTGCTCGTCCCCGAGATGAACGTCATCTGGACCGACACGGCCACCCACGCCTTCACCACCGTGGACCTGTCCGTGGCCATCGCGACCGGCCGCGGCCTCGTGACGCCCGTCCTCAGGTCCGTCGAACAACGATCCGTGGCCACCGTCGCCGCCACCGTCAAGGACTTCGCCGACCGTGCGAACGCGGGCAGGCTGCGCCAGGACGAGCTGGAGGGCGGCGTGCTCACGGTGACGAACCTCGGGATGCACGGGGTCGAGGAGTTCGCCGCGATCATCAACCCGCCCCAGTCCGCGATCCTCGCCGTCGGCACCGTCCGCCGGGAGCCGGTCGTCACCAAGGGCGGCAGACTGAAGGCCGGGCACGTCATGCGGGTCACGCTGTCGGTCGACCACCGCCCCGTCGACGGCACCGTGGCCGCCGCCTGGATGACGGCGTTCCTCGAACTGCTCGCCGACCCCGTCCGTGTCCTGACCTGATCAGGGCGTGGGTCGGCAGCCGCTCCGGTCCCCGGCGGCCCGCGCGGTGCCGAAGTACTCCACCCGCCACGCGCCTGCACCGGCGTCCGCGCCTCGAAGCGGCCCCTCGGGTTGCCCCTGGTGACCGTGCTCCTGCTGACCGAGTGGAACGCCTCCGACGGCGCGCCCGGCTCCCGGTAGAAGACCCAGATGCGCTGGTTGAGCAGTCATTCCCAGGTCGCGACCGACTTGCCGCGCAGCCGGCCCGTGTGTACGGTCTCCTCGCCCAGGAGCCGGACCCGGTAGCCGACGATCTGCGTCTCGTACGGTTGCAGTGACGTCGCCTCCACGAACACCGCCTCGCTGCGCCCCCCGATGACGCCGGGCGTCGTACGCACCTCGGCCCGCCAGTCGCCGCTCGCCATGACGGGCGCCTCGGCGGCGAACCGGCCGGCGTCGTCGGTGACCGTCTCGGCCAGCTCCCGCCAGCCGCACGTGTTGTCCTCCCTGAACGCGAGCACCACGTCCAGCCCGCCCGCCGGGCCCGAGGCGCCGTCCTTGACCGGCCCGACGCGGCCCGTGAGCCGGACCAGGTCGCCTCTGGGCACCTGGGGCGGCTGGGCGTCGAAGTCCGCGAACCGTGCCTCGGCCCTGCTCCCGCGCCGGGCGAGGGCGACGCCGCAGCCGGCCGTCGCCTGCCCCGAGCTCACCTGGAGCCGCCACGCCCCTTCGAGATCGCCGGGCTGGAAGAGGTGGGCCGCCTGCCACTCACAGGGTGCGAGCCGGTGAGTGAAGGCGAGCGTGAGTTCGGTCCCGTCCGGTGCGATCAGCCGCCCGGTCACCGTGGTGGCGCGGATGGCGGCCACCTCGATGAGGATCTCGGCCGGGGCGGCGTCCAGGACGACGGGTTGCGGGGTCACCTCGATGGCACGGATGTCCGGTGGTGACTGCACGATGTTCTCCTCCTGTCAGCAGATCCTGCGGAAGTGCGCGCCGGAGATGAGGCGGTCCCAGTCGCTCCTGGTCAGGGAGCGGCCGGCCCTGGCGCAGAGGGCGGCGGCCACGTTGGCGCGAACGCCAGCAGATCGACCGCGCCGAACCCCTCCAGCGGCAGCCTGGCCAGGGGCCGGTGGCCGGTGGCGGCCCACAGCGTGACCCCGGCGGCCGGCGTGCCGGTGGCGATCGTGCGGCCGTCGGGACTGAACGCGATCGCCCGTACGCCGTCCGCCGTCTCCCCGAACGGGCGGGCGGCGACCTCGGGCGGGCCCAGCTCGACGAGCGAGCCGTGCGCGCCGTTCACCGCGAGCACCCGCCCGTCGGGCCGGAACGCCATGCCGGACCCGCCCGGCACCCGCAACGTCCTGGTACGGATCCCGCGGCGGGCGTCCCAGAGCTGGACGTCCCGCCAGTCGCTGCCGGGTTCCACGGGCGCGACCGCCAGCGTCGTACCGTCGGGGCCGAACGCCAGCCCGCCCACCTCGGTCGCGTCCTCGACGGCGATCGTCCGCACCCGCCGGCCGGTGGCCGGATCCCACACCGTCACCTGCGCCGGGTACGCCGAGCCGACGGCCAGCAGCCCGCCACCGGGGCTCAGCGCCATGGTCGCGGGCGTGATGGGCAGGGTCGCCAGCCGTTCCATCGCGCCCAGGTGCCAGAGCTCGACCTCGGGCCGCCGGACGATCACCGTACGGTGCGCCGCGTCGATCAGCCCGCCCTCGACCCCGGCCGCCAGCGTGCGCGGCCGGATCAGCTCGGCCACGTCAAGGGTCACCGCCGTCCCGTCCGGCAACCCGTAACCCAGCGTCCCCGCCCCCAGCCACAGCCCCCTGACCGGCTCGCCCGGCTCGCCCGGTTCGCCCGGTTCGCCCGCCGGTCCCGTGACCGGGTGGGACAGCAGGTGGGCGCCGTTTCTGGACCACAGCTCGACGCTCTTCCCGTCGTGGGCGGCCAGGAAGCGGCCGTCCTGGCTGAAGCGCAGCTCGCGGGCCGCCACACCCTCCAGGACCGGGCCGCGCCAGCGAGCCGTGTCCAGGTCCCAGAAGCGGATCGTGCCGCCCCCGGCCACCGCCAGCTCCCGCCGCGCCGGGTTGAAGGCGACCCTCTCGCCGGGGAGCAGGGCCAGGACGCCCTGCCAGTCGCGCAGTTCGTACCGGCCGCCGGGGCGGACGGCGGCGAACAGGCCGTCGTCGGCGGAGAACGCCACGTCGCGGGCCCCCTCGACGTCCAGCGGGCGTTGGCTGGTGAGGTCCCACACGTGCGCGGCCCCCTGCGGCGTGGTGGCGGCCAGCAGCAGCCGCCGGGGACTGAACGCCAGCCGCTCCGCCACCTCGCCGAGCTCGGCCACGGGCATGCCGCGCTCGGTGTCCCACACGGTGATCGACCGCTCGCCCGCCACCGCGAGCCGGCGGCCGTCGGCGCTGAGCGCGATCGCGTTGACGTGCGCCGTCAGGCCGCCGAACGTGCGGACCCGCCGCCGGGAGGCCACCTCCCACAACGTGAACCGGCCGCCGTCCACCATCGCCAGCAGGGAGCCGTCGTCGCTCAGGTCGTGCCGGGCGGCGGTCGACGCCGGGGCGGGACGGAAGGCGTCGCGCTCCCGCCGGGCCAGCGAGGCGTGCATGGCCGTCCTGGCCGGGGGCCCGGGGCAGATCCGCCAGGCGGCCACGCTCAGCAGCAGGGCCGTCATCGGGTCGCGGTCCCGCAGGTCGGCGGCGAGTGCGGCGGCCCGCCGTGCGGCTCCGGCGTCGTCCTGGATCAGGACGTTCTCGGCGACCAGGACCCCGACGGCGGCCATCAGGACGGTGACCAGCACGGCGATCGTGCCCCTGACGTGCCGGCGCGGTCCGGTCGTGGCCCGCCGGGAAACCTTGACGGCCACGCGCCGCCCGGAGACGTCGCAGGCGTCGTACACGACCCCCTGCCCGCCCTCGCCCAGTCGGCCCGTCAGCCGGTATTCGCCGAGCCGCGCCGGATCGCCCGGCAGAAGAGGCGTCACGGCCACCCAAGCTAGCGATCGCCCGGTTGCCGCGCCTCCGGGTCCGGCCTGGGGAAAACCCGGGAACGCGCACCTCTTGATCGGGCGGGGAGCGCGAAATATGGTGTTAATCGTTTAACACCGCCGAGCGAGCGCGACGCGGTCTCCGTCTCTGCTTTAGCCTGCCTGCCGAGATCCGACCCACGACGATTCCCGCTATTCCAGTAGGGAATGCTAGGTTATTCGACTAACATGAGACCAACAGCGCGACAAGTGGCCGAGCTGGCGAACGTGTCAGTGGCGACCGTCTCCTACGTGCTCAGCGGCCGAGACCGTCCCGTGGCCGCCGAGACCAGGCAGCGGGTGCTCGACGCGGCCAGGCAGCTCGGCTACACCCCCAACCAGGCCGCCAGAAGCCTGCGCAAGCGCCGCACCCAGCGGGTGGCGCTGGTGCTGAGCTCGTTCGGCGGCGTGCCCACGGACGAGCGGCTGGCCACGGACCTGCACGAGATGGCCGACGCGCGGGGCTACTCCGTGGTCACGCTGGCCGTCTACTCCGAGGCCCGCGCCAACGCCGCCATCGACGTGCTGCGCGGCGGCTTCGCCGACGGCGCGCTGATCAACGTCGTCGGCGACCTCACCCGCGACCTGCTCGCCGGGCTCGCCGCCACGGGGCTGCCGATGGTGGTGCTGAGCAACGAGAGCGGGCTGGAGGGCTGCGACCTCGTACGGACTCCGGAGACGGAGGCGTGCGCGGAGGCCGTCGAGCACCTGCTGGCGGAGGGCAGGCGGCGCATCGCGTTCATGGCGCACCGGCACGAGCTCTACCGCGACAAGCTCGTGGGACGCCTGCTCGGCTACACCACGGCCCTCGAACGGCACGGCGTGAGCGAGCGGATCGTCACCGCCGGGGCGGACGACCGCGTGGCGGCCTACCAGACCGCGACCGAGCTCCTCAGCTCCCCCGACCGCCCCGACGCGATCTTCGCCGCCTCCGACAGGGCCGCGATCAGCGCGATCTGGGCCGCCAGGGACCTGGGGCTGAGCGTCCCCGGCGACGTCGCGATCGTCGGCGCCGGCAACATCGACGAAGGTCTCATCAGCAATCCGCAGCTCAGCACCGTCGGCCCGCTCCGCCACGACTACACCGACGTCGTACGCCTGCTCTTCGACCGTATCCAGGCCGAGGAGCAGCCACCCGCCCGCGAGATCGTCCGTTCGTGGACCTTCGTGCGGCGGGGCTCGTCCTAGAAGGGAAATCCGAGATGTCTCCCCAGCTCTCGCGCCGTGACCTGCTCCGTCTAGCCGGTGCGGCGGCCGCCGTGCCGGTCCTGTCGTCCTGCGCGGGGGCGCCGTCCGCGCCGTCCGCCGCTCCCGGCACCTTCACCGTCTACTGGAACGCGGGCCACGACTACCAGGCCTACCGGGCGGTCATCGCCGAGTTCGAGCAGGCCAACAAGGTGAAGGTCAACCTGCAGAAGTACCAGTGGCCCGACCTGCGGACCAGGCTACTGGCGGACTTCGCCTCGGGCACCGTGCCGGACCTGGTGGAGGAGCCCGGCGGGTGGGTGCAGGAGTTCGCGATCTCCGGCAACGCCCGCTCGCTGCAGGACTACGTCGACCGCGACGGCCAGGCCATGGGCTTCCCCTCGGACTGGCAGCCGGTGACCGTGGAGCGCAACTCGTACCAGGGCAAGGTGTACGGCGTGCAGCTCCACCTGACCTGCAACACCCTGCTCTACAACAAGACCATGCTCGCCGACGCGGGGGTGGAGGTGCCGACCACCTGGGAGGAGTTCCTCGACGCGGCCAGGAAGCTGACCAAGGACGGCGTGTACGGCGTCGCGCTCAACCAGGACCACACCTACGTGTGGCCGTGGCTGGTGCAGGCCGGCGTCACCCCCTACGACCCGAAGACCGGCGAGATCATGGCGCCGATGGCCGACGCCGTCGAGGCCCTGCAGTTCCAGGCCGACCTGATCCACAAGCACAAGGTCGCTCCGGTGCCGGTGTCGAGCACCGACTACTCGGGCCCGCAGAAGCTGTTCTCGGCCAGGCGCGCCGCGATGATCCTCACCGGCCCGTGGGACCTGGAGCCGATCAGGAAGACCAGCCCCGACCTCGATCTGGGGGTCGCGCCGCCGCTCAAGCACAAGGTCCAGGCCACGCAGGCGGCCGGGGTGAGCATGTTCGTGCCCGCCAAGGCGGCCAGGCCCGACCTGTCGTGGGACTTCATCAAGCGCATCACCACCCTGCAGGTCGAGCTGGCGGCCACCAAGGAGACCGGCATGCTCATGCCGCGCGTCTCCTGGGCCGAGCTGCCCGACGTGCGGTCGAAGGAGGCCATCAAGGTCTTCGCCGACGCGCTCCCCGAGGCCAGGGACTCCTCCCAGCAGGTGCGGCTCACCGGTCAGCTCGGCAAGTGGGAGGAGCAGCTCAAGGTCATGTACCAGCAGGTCCTCATCCAGAACCAGCCGGCGGCCGAGGCGCTCAGGAAGTTCGCGGAGACGGCCGGGGGCTTCCTGAAGTGAGGCCGCGCACACTGTCCGGCCGGTACGCCAGGACCGCCTACCTGTTCCTGCTTCCGGCCATCCTGTTCTTCGCGGCCTTCTTCTACCTGCCGATCGGCAACGTCGTGGCCACCGGCTTCCGCACCGGCCCCCAGGCCGACCAGTGGACGGGCCTGGGCAACTACACCCAGGCCCTGGCCGACCCCGCCGTCCAGCACTCGTTCCTGGTCACCGTGGTCTTCGCGGTGCTGGTGGTGATCGGATCGATCGTGCTCGGGCTGGCCCTGGCGATGGCGATCGACCAGCCGCTGAAGGGGCGGGTGGCGTTCCGGGTGCTGCTGCTGGTGCCGTACCTGACCTCGGTGGCGATCGTCGGGCTGCTGTGGCGCAACATCCTCGACCCGGAGCTGGGCGTGCTGAACCGGGTGCTCGGCGCGGCCGGGCTGCCCGAGCAGCAGTGGCTCAACACCGCGCCGCTGCTCACGATCGCGGCCGTCACGCTGTGGCAGAGCGTCGGGTACACGATGGTGCTGTTCCTGGCCGGGCTGCAGGGCATCCCGGAGACGTACCACGAGGCCGCCAAGATCGACGGGGCGGACGCCTGGCGCCGGTTCTGGCGGATCACGCTGCCGCTGCTGGCCCCGACCACGCTGTTCGTCTCCGTCATGGCGGTCATCTCGGGGCTGCAGGCGTTCGGGCAGGCGTACATCATCACCAACGGCGGGCCCGGCGACGCCACCGACCTGTCGGTCTTCCACATCTTCAACGTCGCCTTCCGCAGCAGGGACTTCGGCTACTCCTCGGCGCAGTCGGTGCTGCTGCTGATCGTCATCGTCGCCTTCACCCTGGTCCAGCTCAGGGCCGGGCGGCGCGGGGAGGTCCAGTACTGATGCGCAAGGCGCTGCTCTACCTCCTGCTCGGCCTGGCCTCGCTGGTCACCGTCGTGCCCCTGCTCTACATGCTCTCGCTGTCGCTCCAGACCGAGGCCGAGACGCTGTCGGCCAACGCCGTGCTGGTGCCGGAGACGCCGCAGTGGGGCAACTACGCCGAGCTGTTCACCCGTGCCCCGTTCGGGAACTTCATCGTCAACAGCCTGGTCGTGGCCAGCGCGATCACGCTGGCGCACCTGGTGTTCGACCCGCTCGTCGGATACGCGTTCGCCAAGTTCCGCTTCCCCCTGCGCAACACGTTGTTCGTGGCGCTGCTGGCCACGCTCATGGTGCCGTTCTTCGTGCGGATGATCCCGCTGTACGTGCTCATGGCCAACATGGGCTGGCTCAACACGTACCAGGGGCTGATCACGCCGTTCCTCATGGACGCGTTCGGGATCTTCCTCATGCGGCAGTTCATCCAGCCCATCCCCGACGACCTGATCAGCGCGGCCCGCATCGACGGCGCCTCCGAGCTGCGGATCTACTGGAGCGTCATCCTGCCGCAGACGCGGCCGGCGCTGGCCGTGCTCGGGCTGTTCACGTTCGTCTTCCAGTGGAACGAGTTCCTCTGGCCGCTGGTCGCCACGACGACGCCCGAGATGCGGACCATCCCGGTCGGGCTCACCCTGTTCAACCAGGAGTACTTCACGTTGTGGCACCTCACCGCCGCCGGCTCGGTGATCCTCTTCGTCCCCACCGCCGTCCTGTTCATCCTGACCCAGCGATACTTCGTCCGCGGAATCGCGCTGACCGGCCTCAAATAGTTCGACAGGAGCCTTCCTTTTGCGCCCGAACGTGATCGTCGTCTTCACCGACCAGCAGCGGTGGGACACCGTCGGCCCTTTCACCCCGAATCTCGACAGAATGGCCAGGAACGGCACGCAGGCCACGGTCGCGCTCACCCCGCAGCCCGTGTGCGCGCCGGCCCGCGCGGCGCTGCAGACGGGCCGCTACCCGACCACGACCGGCGTCTACCGCAACGGCCGCGTCCTGCCCGTCGAGGAGCGCACGCTGGCCCACCACTTCGGCGCGGCCGGCTACGCCACCGGCTACATCGGCAAGTGGCACCTGGCCGGCAGCGAGCCGGTCCCTGAGGAGGAGCGCGGCGGCTACCAGTCGTGGCTGGCGGCGAACGCGCTGGAGCACACCTCGGACGCGTACCGCACGATCGTCTTCGACGAGGCGAACGACCCCGTCCTGCTGCCCGGCTACCGCTCCGACGCGCTCGTGGACGCCGCCGTCCGCTTCGTCGCCGACCACGCCGACGAGCCGTTCTACCTGTTCCTGTCGTTCCTGGAGCCGCACCACCAGAACGAGGTGGACAACTACCCCGCGCCCGACGGCTACGAGGAGCGCTACCAGGGCCGCTGGATGCCGCCGGACCTGGCGGCACTCGGCGGCACCGCGCACCAGCACATGGGCGGCTACCTGGGCCAGGTCAAGCGCCTGGACGAGGGCCTGGGCCGGCTGCTGGACGCGCTGCGCAGCATGGACCTGCTGGACGACACGATCGTGGCCTACACCTCCGACCACGGCAACCACTTCAAGACCCGCAACGGCGAGTACAAGCGCTCCTGCCACGACGCCTCGCTCCGCGTGCCGCTGGCGCTGCGCGGCCCCGGCTTCGACGGCGGCGGCGCCATCTCCCGTCCCGTCAGCACCCTCGACCTCCCGCCGACCCTCCTGGAGGCCGCGGGGCTGCCCGTCCCGGACGCGATGCAGGGCCGCTCGTTCCTGCCGCTGGTGCGCGATCCCCGGTCGGACTGGCCCGAGGAGGTCTTCTTCCAGGTGAGCGAGTCGGAGGTGGGGCGCGGGATCCGCACGTCCCGCTGGAAGTACTACGCCGTCGCCGAGGACGCCCACCCCTGGGACGTCTCGGCCGCCCTCCGCTATCGCGAGCAGGCCCTGTACGACCTGGAGAACGACCCACACGAACTGGTCAACCTGGCGGGGTACGCCTCGCACGCCGGGGTGATGGCGGAACTGCGCGAACACCTGGTCCGCCGGATCGTGGCGGCGGGGGAGGCGGAGCCGATCATCGACCCGGCGACGCGACGGCCGGGGCGCGAACAGGCGATGCGCGACCCGGAAGTCCGCCTCAACGGCCCCAAACCCACCCGCTTCGGCCACCAACCCAAACCCTGACCCTCTCCTCCAGGGACGGCTGCCGAACCCGTCGCTGGCACAACCCGCCCGCGCTCACCCTCCTCCCGCCCGCTCCGACGGACACCTCTCCTCCAAGGAACCTGCGCCAAAGGCGGCGAGTGACGGCGGCACAGGCCGGCCATGGTCACGGTCCCTGCCCGCTTCGGGGGAGGTTGGCCGAAGCGCCCTCCACAGGGACCTGTGCCGAAGTGGAGGGGTGGTGGTGGCGTAGGGCGGTCGTGGTTACGGTCCCGTCCTGCTTTGGCGGAGGTCGGCCGACGATCCCCCTCCCGCTCAAGAGGGACCTGTGCCGAACTGGTGTGGGTCAGGGCCGGTCCTCGAAGAGAGAGGGCCGGCCCTGGAAATGGGGTGGGGTCAGCGGGTTGCGTTCGCGGGCTTGTGGGTGTGGGTGGAATCGTTGCGCGCCGCCGCGGCCGGGGCCGGGGTGGTGGCGCCGATGGTGCCGGTGTCGAACGCGTACGTGGCCACCAGGGTCGCGATGGCGTCGGAGTTCACGTCCAGCGCCTTGTCGTTGATGTTGAAGGTGGAGTCGCACGCGCTGTGGTAGCAGGGGTCGAGCGGAATCCCGGCCGTACCGCCGAAGATCGCCGCCTCCTCCGCCGTCTTGAGCACCTCGGCCCCGGTGAACAGCCCGCCCGCCGGGATCCCGACCGCGATGAAGGGCCCGTAGTCGGAGCGCCCGGTGAACGCCGTCGCCTTGAACGGCTGCCCGCGCCCGGCGAAGAACTTCTCGAAGTCCGCCTCGATGACGTCGGATCCGGGAGGCCCGGCGGTGCCGAACGCGTCCCCGTCACCGTCGTAGATCCCGAACGTGTAGTTGGGCGAGGCGATCATGTCGAAGTTGAGGTAGAGGGAGATCTTGGCCCGCTCCGCCGCCGTCAGCGAGCCCACGTAGTGCTCGGACCCGAGCAGCCCGAACTCCTCGGCCCCCCAGAACGCGAACCGCACCTGGTTCTTCGGCTTCGCCTCCGCGAACTTGAGCGCCACCTCCAGGATCCCGGCGCTGCCCGAGCCGTTGTCGTTGATGCCGGGCCCCTCCTGGACGCTGTCCAGGTGCGCGCCGATCATGACGACGTTGTTCGGATCGCCCTGCTTGCTCTGCGCGATCACGTTGTACGTGGTCCTGGTCTCCACGATCGGGTTCCAGTTCATCGTCACGGTGGTGCCCGCGGTGGCGGCCAGTTCGGCGCCGACCGCGAAGCTGGTGAAGAACGACGGGATCGTCACGCCGGGCCCGCCGAGCACCGGGTTGAGGTCGACCTCGGTACGCCCTGCCTGCCCCTCGTTGAACACGATGGCCGCCGAGGCCCCCGCGGCCATGGCGTTGTCCACCTTGACGCGGAAGTTGCAGGTCCCGCGCTGCATGAGCGCGACGTTCCCGGCCACGAACCCGGCGAAGTCGCTCGCCTCGCACCCGGAGCTGGAGGTGTTGGCCACCGGACCCGGCGGCAGCACCAGGTCCACGCCCTGGATCGTGCCCGTGGCGGAGCCCGCGGGCGAGTCGCCCATCGCCACGTAGTCGCTGAAGAACCCGTACGTGTACGTCTTGGGCGACGGGCTGTTCCGCTTGAGCACGGGCGGCGTGATGTACCCGTCGAAGACGAACTCGAAGGGCTGGATCGTCACGTCGTACCCGGCGGCGCGCAGCTTGCGCGCCACGTAGTCGCGGGAGGCGTCGAAGCCGGAGGTCCCCGA
Organism: Nonomuraea sp. NPDC050643; assembly: GCF_040654715.1. Taxonomy (NCBI): domain Bacteria; kingdom Bacillati; phylum Actinomycetota; class Actinomycetes; order Streptosporangiales; family Streptosporangiaceae; genus Nonomuraea; species Nonomuraea sp. NPDC050643. Next base: position 198,877 of record NZ_JBFAIM010000006.1, read on the forward strand.
CACGCGGGTGCCGTCGTTGAGCCGCGCGATGGACTGGAGCGCGTACAGGTGCTTCTTGACGTTCGGCCCGGAGACGTCCTTGACCAGCTTGGCGACGGCGTCTTCGCGGGGGCCGGCCTCGGCCGGGGTGCTGAGGGAAAGGGTCACGGCCACGGCGGTGATGGCGCCGAGCACGCTCGTACGTAAGCGGGAACGCATAGGACTCCTCAGAACATGGAGGGTGAACCGGTCAAAATGCGCGCGTGTCCCGAAACGTATTCATCAGTCCGGTGATAGGGAAGATTGACCGCGTATCCGTTGCATCACGGACTTGGAACGTCGCACTCGAATTGGGGAACCCGCATGTCCATATCGCTCCCGTCCACCGGCACGTTCACCATCGGTGACAAGAGCGTGCACCGCCTCGGCTTCGGGGCCATGAGCCTGACGGGGCCGGGCGTCTGGGGGCCGCCGCGCGACCACGACGAGGCCGTACGGGTGCTGCGCCGGGCCGTCGAGCTGGGCGTGGACTTCATCGACACCGCCGACTCCTATGGGCCGTACGTCAGCGAGGAGATCATCCGGGAGGCCCTGCACCCGTACCCGGAGGGGCTGCTGATCGCGACCAAGGCGGGGTTCGTGCGTACGGGGCCGGGTCAGTGGCATGTCGTGGGGCGGCCCGCGTACCTGCGGCAGGAGGTCGAGATGAGCCTGCGCCGGCTCGGCGTGGAGCGGCTCGACCTGCTCCAGTTGCACCGCATCGACCCGCTGGTGCCGCTGGAGGACCAGCTCGGCGAGCTGAAGGCGCTCCAGGACGAGGGCAAGATCGGCGGTGTCGGCCTGTCGGAGGTGAGCGTCGAGGAGCTGGAACGATCGCGGCGCGTCGTCGAGATCGTCACCGTCCAGAACCGCTACAACCTCACCCTCCGCCTCTCCGACGACGTGCTGCGGCACTGCGAGGAGCAGGGGATCGGGTTCATCCCCTACAGCCCGATCGCCAAGGGCGCCCTGGCCGCGCCCGGCAGCCCGGTGGAGCACGTCGCCGAGGCCGTCGGCGCCACACCCGCGCAGGTCAGCCTGGCCTGGCTGCTGGCCCGTTCCCCGGTCGTGATGCCGATCCCCGGCACCTCCTCGGTCGCCCACCTGGAGGAGAACCTGGGCGCCTCGACCGTGTCGCTGACGGCCGAGCAGATCGAGGCACTGGGCTGAGAGAGCCCGGACCGAATGCGGTCGGGCTGAAAGAGAGGCCGGGCTGAAAGAGAGAGGCCGGCCCTCCTCCCCCGGAGGGCCGGCCGGTCGGCTCAGCCCAGGCCGTTCCGCATGGCCGTGAGCAGTTCGGCGTTCGTGGTGTCGCCGCTGAGCTCCCAGAAGAACGCGCCGCCGAGGCCCTGGTTCTTCGAGTAGCTCATCTTGCCGCCGATCGTGGCGGGGGTGTCGTAGCTCCACCACTGGTTGCCGCAGTAGGCGTACGCGGTGCCCGCGACCGTGCCGTTGGCCGGGCAGCGCGTCTTGAGGACCTTGTAGTCCTCGATGCCCTGTTCGTACGTCCCCGGCGCCGGCCCCGTCGCCGTGCCGCCGGGCGCGGCCTGCGTGACCCCGGCCCAGCCGCGGCCGTAGAAGCCGATGCCGAGCAGCAGCTTGCTCGCCGGCACGCCCTTGCTCTTCAGCTTCTGGATGGCGGCGTCGGAGTGGAAGCCCTGGGTCGGGATGCCGGTGTAGGAGGTGAGCGGCGAGTGCGGGGCCGTCGGGCCCTGCGGCGCGAAGGCGCCGAAGTAGTCGTAGGTCATGACGTTGTACCAGTCGAGGTACTGCGCCGCGCCTCCGTAGTCCGCCGCGTCGATCTTGCCGCCGTTGGTGCCGTCGGCGGTGATGGCCGCGGTGACCAGGTTGCCGGAGCCGAAGCGGGTGCGCAGGGCCGACATCAGGTTCCTGAACGCGGCCGGGCCGCTGCTGTCACAGGTCAGGCCGCAGGCGTTCGGGTACTCCCAGTCGATGTCGATGCCGTCGAACACGTCCGCCCAGCGCGGGTCCTCGACCAGCCGGTAGCAGGCGTCGGCGAAGGCGGCCGGGTTCTGCGCGGCCTGGCCGAAGCCGCCGGACCAGGTCCAGCCGCCGAAGGAGAACAGCACCTTGATGTGCGGGTACTTCTTCTTGAGCTTGCGCAACTGGTTGAAGCTGCCGCGCAGCGCGCCCGCGTCCCAGGTGTCGGCGACGCCGTCCACGCTCTCGCCCGCCTGGTAGAAGCGGTCGTAGTCGGCGTAGCTGTCGCCGATCGCGCACTGCCCGTTCGTCACGTTGCCGAACGCGTAGTTGATGTGGGTCAGCTTGGCGGCCGAGCCGCTCGTGTCGATGTTCTTGACGTGGTAGCCGCGCTGGTAGACGCCCCACTGGACGAAGTAGCCGAGAACCTTGTTCCCGCCGCCTCCGCCGCCCGTGGTGGTGGCGCTGGCGGTGTTGCTGTTGGCGGAGCGGTTGCCGGCGGCGTCGCGGGCGCGGACGGTGTAGGTGTAGGCGGTGTTGGCGCTCAGGCCGGTGTCGGTGTGGGTGGTGCCGGTGACGGTGGCGACGAGGGTGGCGCCGCGGTAGACCTCGTAGCCGGTGACGCTGACGTTGTCGGTGCTGGCGTTCCAGGCGAGGGAGACGCTGCTGCCGGTGACGCCGGTGGAGCGCAGGTTGCCGGGCACGGAGGGCGCGGTGGTGTCCGTGCCGCCGCCGCCCGTAGTGGTGGCGCTGGCGGTGTTGCTGTTGGCGGAGCGGTTGCCGGCGGCGTCGCGGGCGCGGACGGTGTAGGTGTAGGCGGTGTTGGCGCTCAGGCCGGTGTCGGTGTGGGTGGTGCCGGTGACGGTGGCGACGAGGGTGGCGCCGCGGTAGACCTCGTAGCCGGTGACGCCGATGTTGTCGGTGCTGGTGTCCCAGGCCAGGGAGACGCTGCCGCTGGTGACGCCGGTGGAGCGCAGGTTGCCGGGCACGGAGGGCGCGGTGGTGTCCGTGCCGCCGCCGCTCGAGACCTTCCACAGGGCCGGTACGTTCGGCGGCTCCCACCCGGGCTGGGAGGTGTGGCCTTGCACGCACTCGTACTGGACGCCGTTGTACGTGACGAGGGCGCCCGTCGCGTACGCCGTCCACGGCGCCCAGTCGGCGAAGGCGGCACGGGCCGCGGCGAGGGCCTGGGGCGGCGTGACGGCCACCGCCGTGAGGGGCAGTGCCAGCGCCGCCAGCACCGCGAGGAGCTTGCTCAGGATCTTGTGTCTCATGTCGCTCCGACATCCGGTTGGGGGCATGGGGGTGGGATGTCAGGAAACTATTAGGAAAGTTTCCTTTAAGTTATGAGTCGACGGTAGTTCCTGCCTCGGGTGTCGTCAATATGTGAAGTCCCTCAGCAAACCCGTATACCGCTTGGGACGCGGGTGGGCGTATTCGCCGCGTTTGCCGGTCCGCAGCCCGAGGGCCACCAGCGACTCGGCCAGCTTGGTCGCCGCGCCGACCCCGTCGATCACCGGCACGCCCGTCACGCGCGACACCCCGGCGCAGAACTCCGCCATGCCCGCGCAGCCCAGCACCACCGAGTCGCTGCCGTCCCGCTCGACGGCCGCGGCGCACAGGCGGGTCACCGTGTCGCGGGCAGCGGGGTCGTCCAGGTTCAGGACCGGGATGTCGCAGGCGTGCACGCCCCGGCAGGCGGCGGCGAAGCCGTACCGGTGGGCCAGGTCCCAGGCCCGGCCGACGGTCCTCGACAGCGTCGTGACCACGCTGAACCCGCGCCCGACCAGCGTGGCGGCGTGCATGGCGGCCTCCGCGATCCCGATCACGGGGCCGGCGGCCAGCTCGCGGGCGGCGTCCAGGCCGGGGTCGCCGAAGCAGGCGATCACGTACGCGTCCACCCCCTCCCGCTCGCCCGCCGCGACCTCGGCCAGCACCCCCGGCACGGCCAGCGCCTCGTCGTAGTGGCTCTCGATCGACTCCGGCCCCATGCTCGGGCTCACCGCCGTCACGGTGGTCGCCGGGGACGCCACCGCCCTGGCGCGACGACCGATGGACTCGGTCATGGCCAGGGCGGTGTTCGGGTTGATCACTTTGAGGTGGGTCATGCGACGGTGATCCGGGGAGTACGGCGCTCCAGCGCGAGCAGGGCCACGAAGCCGAGCCCGCAGCCGATGAACCAGCTGTAGTCGGCGATCCAGGTCAGGTCGACCGAGGTGACCAGCTTGGGCACCAGGACCGAGGCGATGGCCGGCACCCCGCTGGCCACCGTGGCCCAGATCGCGTTCGGGTTGTAGCCCTTGCTGAACCAGTAGCGCCCGCCCGGGTCCATCGTGAACAGCTCGTCCACCGACACCCGCTGCCGCGCGCAGAGGTAGTAGCCGGCGATCAGGATCCCGAACAGCGGGCCGATCAGCGCGCCCAGCAGGCCCAGCGTGTAGTGGATGGCGTCGGGGTTGCCGTACCAGTTCCACGGGGTCAGCAGCACCGAGCCGACCGCCGCGATCATCCCGCCGGTGCGCCAGCTGATGCGCTGCGGGCTGACGTTGGAGAAGTCGAACGCCGGTGAGATGAAGTTCGCCACGATGTTGATGCCCACCGTCGCGATCACGAAGGTCAGGCCGCCGAGCAGGATCGCGAACGGCGTGTCGATGCGCTGCACGGTGTGGATCGGGTCGGTGATCAGCTCGCCGAACACCGGCACGGTGGCCGACGCCGTGATCACCGTCAGCAGGGAGAAGAACAGGAAGTTGATCGGCAGGCCGAGGAAGTTGCCGCGCTTGACGGCCTCGAACGAGCGCCCGTAGCGGGAGAAGTCACCGAAGTTCAGCATCGGGCCGGAGAAGTACGACACCACCAGCGCGATCGCGCTCAGCATGACCGGGATCGACTCGCCGAACCCGAGGCTCTCGCCCTGCGACAGGTCCAGGCTGATGTTCTCCCAGCCGGCCTGGCTCACCAGGTAGACGGCCAGGACGACCATGACCACGTACACGGCGGGCCCGGCCCAGTCCACGAACCTGCGGATCGCGTTCATGCCGCGCCAGAACACCGCAGCCTGGGCGACCCAGAGGATGGCGTAGCAGACGTAGCCGAGCACGGACAGCCCGAGGAACGTCGGCTCGTTGAGCGCGGCCGTGGCGGGCCAGAACTTGAGGAAGATGATGATCAGCGACTGGGAGGCGAGGTAGGTCTGGACGCCGTACCAGGCGATCGCGATCGCGCCGCGCACGATGGCCGGGATGTTCGCGCCGAGCACGCCGAAGACCGCGCGGTTGATGACGGGGTAGGGCACCCCGGTGACCTGGCTGGGCTTGGCCACCAGATTGCAGAAGACGTTGACGATGACGATGCCGGCCAGCAGCGCGAACAGCACCTGCCAGCTCGCCAGCCCGAGCGCGAACAGGCTGCCCGCTGTCACGTAGCCGCCGACGCTGTGCACGTCGGACATCCAGAAGGCGACGATGTTGTACGACGACCAGGTCTGGCGGCGCAGCGGCGCCAGGTCCTCGTTGGTGAGCCGGGGGTCGTAGGGGGGTGAGGGCCGGGTGACGGCGGGCTGGGTCATGTGCGGCATCCTTGGGGGGTGGGTTCGCCGGGTGTTAAGTAATGGCTTAACACCCGAAACGAGGGTGCTGATTGCGCGCGCGTTAATCCCGTGTGTCGAGGTCTGTGATGGGGGCCATGGAGCTGGAAGCGGTCAGCAACGAGCACCTCGGCCGGCGGCTGCGGGAGCTCCGCGCGGAGTCGGGCAAGTCGCTGCGGGCCGTGGCACGGGAGCTCGGCATCTCGCCCAGCGCGGTGTCCCAGATCGAGCGGGGCCTGATGCGGCCGTCGGTGAGCCGGCTGATCGCGTACGTGTCGGCGATCGGCGTACCCCTGGCCGCCGTGTTCGACGTGCCGGAGCACAAGGAGCCCCGGCCGGGGCTCGCGGTCAGGCGGGCGGGGGAGGTGGCGCCGATCCGGCTGAGCGGGGGAGTGACGTTTCGCCGGCTGTCCCCGGGGCCCACACCTGACGTGGAGTTCTTCGAGTCGACGTACCCGCCGCAGGCGATCTCCAACGCCCACGGGCAGTTTCTCAGACACGAGGGGTACGAGGTCGGCACCGTCACCGCCGGAGAGCTGACCATCGAGTTCGAGACGGAGATCGTCACCCTCTCCGAAGGCGACTCCATCACGTTCCCCTGCAGCCGGCCTCACATCATCGGCAACCGCTCCGGCACGGTCACGGCGGTGGCCACCTGGCTGATCGTCCACGCCTGACCCGCCAAGATGATCAGGCTGATAACGGTTGCGGAACGGGCGCTGACGCGGAGGCCGGCCGTGGCGCAGCATGGAGTCGTGGCAGGTATCACCGCCTGGCGGCGGGGGGCTGAACGACGGGGGCCCTACGTGGCCCGCGCGGTGGCCGAGTTGCGGTCCTGGCCGGTGCTGGCGGTGAGCGACACCCGGCGCGGCACGGCCTTCGCCGTCCGCGGGACCGAGATCCTCCGGCTGGCCGGCGCCGACCGGGTGCAGGTACGCCTGACCGTGCCCGCCATCGACCGGCTCGAGCCCTACCTCGGGGCGTGCGACCAGGTCCGCACCTGCCCCGACCGGGCCTGGGTGGCCGTGCAGGTCGACGCCGAGCCGGACCTGGAGCTGCTGCTCGCCCTCACCAGCGTGGCGATCAAGGCCCACGTGCCCGGAGAACTCTGAGGCGTCATCCTCCCCGGCACGGGGCAGGCACACAGTGCGGTGAACCGGGATCGGTGAACCGGGTGCTGAGGAGGGCCGGGGCATGGCCGTGTTGTTGCTGGGAACCTTCGACACCAAGGGCGGCGAATACGCCCACGTCCACGACCTGCTGACGGCGGCGGGGCAGGAGGTCGTCCTGCTCGACGCGGGCGTGATGGGCCCCGCCACCCTGCACGCCGATCTCGGCCCCGAGGCCGTCGCGGCGGCCGCCGGGGCGAGCCTGGAGGCGCTCAGGAACGCGGGAGAGCGCGGCGCCGCCCTGCGGACCATGGGCGAGGGGGCCGCCCGCCTCGCCGGAGACCTGCACGAGCGCGGCCGGCTGAGCGGGGTGCTGGCGCTCGGCGGCAGCGGCGGGTCCTCGATCGCGGCGGCCGTCATGCGGGTCCTGCCCGTGGGGCTGCCGAAGCTGCTCGTCTCGACCATGGCCGGCGGCGACGTCTCGGCGTACGTGGGCCAGAGCGACGTCACCCTCATGTACAGCGTCGTCGACGTCGCCGGCATCAACTCGATCTCCCGCCAGATCCTCGGCAACGCCGCCGCCGCGATCGCCGGAATGGCCGCCGCCTACGACGCCCGCCGGGCCGCGCCCCCGCGAGGAGGGGAGCGGCCGCTGGTCGCCGCCACGATGTTCGGCGTCACCACGCCCGCCGTCGACGCCGCCCGTGCGCGGCTGGAGGAGCTCGGTTACGAGGTGATCGTCTTCCACGCCACCGGGTCCGGCGGGCGGGCCATGGAGGGGCTGGTCGCCAGCGGCTACTTCGCCGGGGTGCTCGACCTCACCACCACCGAGCTGGCCGACGAGCTCGTCGGCGGCGTCCTGTCCGCCGGGCCCGACCGGCTGACCGCCGCCGGCGCCGCCGGGGTGCCGCAGGTCGTCAGCCTGGGCGCGGTCGACATGGTCAACTTCGGCCCGGTCGACACCGTCCCCGAGCGGTTCATGGAGCGCAGGCTGCTCGTGCACAACCCCACCGTGACGCTGATGCGCACGACCCCGGCCGAGACCGCCGAGCTCGGCCGGCTGATCGGCGCGAAACTGGCCGCCGCCACCGGGCCCGTCGCGCTGTTCGTGCCGCGCGGCGGCGTCTCCGCCGTCGACGTCGAAGGCGGCCCGTTCTGGGACCCGGCCGCCGACGCCGCGTGCTTCGACGCCGTGCTGCGGGCCGTGGCCGGCACCGACGTGCAGGTGGTCGAGAGCGACGACGACATCAACACCGCGCGGTTCGCGGTCGCGGCCGCCGACCGGCTCCACGAGTTGATCCAGAAAGGTGCCGCATGAATCGCGACGAGGCGCTCGGCAGGCTGCACGCCGAGCGGAAGGCCGGCCGGCTCATCATCGGGGCCGGCGCGGGCTCCGGACTGTCGGCCAAGGCGGCGGAGACCGGCGGCGTCGACCTGCTCATCATCTACAACTCCGGCCGGTTCCGGATGGCCGGGCGCGGCTCGCTGGCCGGGCTGCTCCCGTACGGTGACGCGAACGCCATCGTGGTCGAGATGGCCGGCGAGGTGCTGCCGGTCGTCAAGGACACGCCCGTGCTGGCCGGGGTGTGCGGGACGGATCCGTTCCGGCTCATGCCGCAGTTCCTCGACGAGCTGCGCAGGATGGGCTTCACCGGCGTCCAGAACTTCCCCACGGTCGGCCTCATCGACGGCGTCTTCCGGGCGAACCTGGAGGAGACCGGCATGGGATTCGACCTGGAGATCGAGATGATCAGGCTGGCGGCCGAGCGCGACCTGCTCACGGCCCCCTACGTGTTCACCCCCGACCAGGCCGCGGCCATGGCGCGGGCGGGCGCGGACGTCCTCGTCCCGCACATGGGCCTGACGACCAAGGGCAGCATCGGCGCCGTGACCGCGCTCACGCTCGACGAGTCGGCCACCCGCATCCAGGAGATGCACGACGCCGCCGTGGCCGTGAACCCCGACATCGTCGTCCTGTGCCACGGCGGCCCCATCGCCGAGCCGGACGACGTCCGCTACATCCAGGAACGCACCTCGGGGATCGCGGGCTTCTTCGGCGCCTCCTCGATGGAACGCCTGCCCGCCGAGCGCGCCATCGCCGACCAGTTGCGCGCCTTCAAGAACCTGTAGGCAAGAACCTGTAGGCAAGAACCTGTAGGCAAGGACCCGTAGGAAGGGGCACGCCATGCACCGCGAACCGGACTCCGTCCCCACGATGCTCTTCGACTGGGGCTCCATCAAATGGCACGTGACGCCCGGCAGCGTGCCCGGCGCCTCGTCCACCCTCGGCGAGGTCGTGATCAACCCCAGCAGGGGCCACGACCGTCACCAGCACCCGAACTCCGACGAGATCCTCTACGTCATCGAGGGCGAGGGGCGGCAGACGGTCGGCGACGGGCCGGAGTTCGCCGTCAAGGCGGGGGACGCGGTGTGGATCCCGATGGGGACGCCGCACTCGACGTTCAACACCGGCTGGCGGCCGATGCGGATCATCGCGACGTACACGCCGGGCGGCGCCGAGGACGCCCTGCGCGACCTGCCGGACTTCGTCGAGCTGGCGCCCGGCGAGCACCCGGCGTGGGCGGTGGGCGAGGTCAAGCCGGGCTGATGAGGACGTCCCGCCCTCGCCCGGGCGGGACCGTCGACGGTCGAGGTCAGTCGGGGGTGGCCTCCAGAGCCTTGGCGACGCTGCGCAGGTGCTGCTGCATGGCCGTCTGGGCCGCCTCCGGGTCGCGGGCGACGATGGCGGCCACGATCAGCTCGTGCTGCGGCAACGACACCCCGGCCCGCCCCGCCTGCCGGGCCAGGCGGAACTTGTGCCGCACCACCTGCGCCCCCAGCCGCTCGATGATCGACGCCGACGTCCGGTGGCCGGCGATCTCGCGGATCTTGGCGTGCAGGGCGGCGTTGAGCTCCGAATAGCGGTCGAGGTCGTTGGCCTTCACGGCGTCGCGCATGGCCGCGATGATCTCGCGGAGCTCGTCGGCCTGGGCGGGGGTGACCCGCTCGGCGGCCTTGGCGGCCGACAGGCCCTCCAGCACCATCCGGACCTCGGTGATCTCGATGGCCTCCGCCTTGGAGATGGCCCGGACGCGCGCCCCCTTGTTGCGCAGGATCTCGACCAGTCCCTCCCCGGCGAGCTCCTTGAACGTCTCGCGCACGGCGGCCCGGGTGGCGCCGAACTGCTCGCACACGTCGGCCTCGACCAGTCGCTGGTTGGGCACGAAGTCCCCGGTGAGTATGACCGCCCTGACGCGGTCGGTCAGCGACTCTTCCAGCGGAGACTCTGCGGTCACGAAACCCCTCCTTACGGCGTACGGCGTTGACAATATTATCGACAATCATCCTTGGCCAGGTGTCCTGCCGGGCTTTGATCGTTTAGCTCCGTTCTGTCGGTGGGCTCCGGTAAGTTCCCGGATCATTGATCAGCCGTTCGCGAAGGCGCGGGCATTCCGCCTACGCCCGCGAGCCGGCCGGGGCGGGAGGTTCTGAGGCCGTGGACGCGGACACAACCGCGTGGGAGCAGCGCAGCGTGATCCAGGTGGTGCCGCCCATCGAACCACGCAAACTAGCGAAAGTGCCCTTCGTCGAGCTGGCGGACGGCCGGCTGCAGGGCGTCGTGTCGAGCGGGTCCGACATCGAGCGGGTCTACGTCTCGTCGATCACCGCCGGTGGTCACGCGCTGAGCTGCAGCACCAACAACAACCGGCCGTGCGGCGCGCTGCACGGCTACGCGTGCAAGCACATTCGCCTGCTGGCCGACGAGGCGATCCTGCAGTACGGGCTCGACCGGGTGGCCCGCTACCTGCGGGTCGAGGTCCCCGAGAACGGTGACCTGATCAACGCGCTGGACGCGCACGTCGAGCGCACGCCGGCGGCCGTCGTGTTCAGCCGGTTCCTGCGCCACCTGGCCTACCTGGAGGTGCCCGACAGCACCGAGCCGCTGACCGAGCTGCACTGGTTCCCGGCGATGGAGGTGGCGCGCTGATGCTCGACGTACAGCTCGGGGAGTTGCTCGGGGGCGTGCCCCCGGGGAGCGACGAGGCGCTCGGCCTGGTGACGGCGTTCGACGACGCGCTCGCCTACGGGTTCGCCCGGGTCGGCGAGGAGTCGGCCGCGGCGCTGGCCGCCGTGGCGGGCGCGCTGGCGGCCAGCCCCATCGGCGATCGCGTGAGCGAGGCCGTGGAGAAGGTGAGCGCCGGATCCGTCGGTGACGAGCACCTGGCGGCGCTGGCCGGCGGCCGGGCCGCGCTGTTCGGCGCGGTGCACGACGCCCTGCTCACCCGCCTCGACACGGCGCTGGGCCGCACACGCGCCGCCTGGCAGCCACCGCAGGGCCGCACCGAGGTGGCCGCCAACATGCTCGCGGGCTGCCGCATCTGGCTGCGCGAGCTGGCCATCGTCGGCTGGCGCGGGGTCGACCACGACCTTGTCTCCTCCGCCGACCAGACGATCGAGGCGCTGCTGACCGTGCCGGAGCTGCGCGGGCTGGCGGTGCTGCTCGACGGCCTCGCGGCCGAGCTGCGGGCCTCGTCCCCGGTGGCCACGATGGAGATCCTGCCCGCCCGGAGGTGGGCCGACCTGTGGACACGGGCGCTCCTGCTGTCCCAGCGGGGCCCGTGGAACGACGGCGCCGAGCAGGTCTCGGGCCGGCTGCTGATCCTCGGGACCGACGTGCACGAGCACGCGACCGTGGTCCGCGTCCAGGTCCACGCCGTGTTCGAGCCCGTCGGAGGGGGGCCGTCGCGGCTCGTCCGCGCGAGCGTGGCCGCCGCCAAGGTCGACACGATCGTCGGCCCGACCCTGTGGCGGCTGCTGGGCGGCCATCCCGTGCTGCTGAGCGCGCTGGCCGGCCATCGCAGCGTGGAGATCACGGACATGCCGCTGCTGCCCGGCGGCGACCTGCTCTGGCACGACGACCGGGCGCGGGCGGGGGAGGAGGCCGACCCGTTCGCCGTGGCGCGCGTCCAGCTCGCCGCCGCGACGGCGCCGCCGGTCAACCCGCTCGACCGCCATCCCGTCCGCGTCGCCGAGCCCGTCCTCCTGGAGGGATACCAGGTCAACGGCCGGACGGTCGAGCTGGGCGGCAACACCCTCCGGCTCGACCTCGACCGGCTGCCGTCCTGCGGCCCGCTCACGTCCGGGCTGGTGGGCGACTCCTCGGCCTGCATCGGGCTGCTGCGCTGGGACGCCGGGCAGTGGCTGCTGCAGCCGATCGCCGTGCAGGCGACGGTCAAGAAGAAGCCCGTCGTCGTGCACAACGGCGACTGGGCGATGGGCCCCACCGACCCCAAGGCGGTCAAGGCCGAGGCCAAGGCCGGTGACGTGGTCGCCGTGCTGCGCGAGCGGGCGGGACGGCTGCTGCGGAAATGACCGAGACAACCGAAGCCTCGCAGAGCGCCGGCGCGAGCGATCGCGCCGACGTGAGCCAGAGCGCCGACCAGAGCCGGCGGCAGGTGCTCTACTGGCGGCTGCTGTCGCGCCTGTTCGGCGCCGACGAGCAGCCCGCGCTGGAAAACTCCAGCATGGGCATCGTCGGCGACCTCGGCCTGCCGCCCGCGCTGCTCGACCCCGGCGTGTCCGTCGACAACCTGGTGCAGCGCTTCCCCGACCTGGCCACCGAGTTCCAGGACCTGATGGCGGAGAAGGAGCACGAGCAGGGCGACGAGGTCCGCCGCGCCGCCCTGGTCTCCAAGCTGCTGCTCAATGTGTTCTCCACGGGCACGGGCAACGTCACCGCCGCCCAGCTCGAGAGCTGGAAGCAGGACGCGGCCTGGTTCGAGCGGGGCATGGGCTGCGGGCCCGGCGAGCTGCGCCACAGCCCGGGCGGCGGAGAGCTGGCCAAGGTGCTCGCCGGTCTGGAGGGCGACCTGGTCAAGCGCATGCGCCTGCGCGAGGTGCTCGCCGACCCGGTGCTGGCCAAGCAGCTCACGCCCAGCATGTCGCTGATCGAGCAGCTCCTGCGCGACAAGGCCAACCTGTCGGGCGTCGCGCTGGCCAACGCCAAGGCGCTGATCCGCAAATACGTCGACGAGGTCGCCGAGGTGCTGCGCACGCAGGTGGAGAAGACCAGCGCGGGCGTCATCGACCGGTCGGTGCCGCCGAAGCGGGTCTTCCGCAACCTCGACGTCGAGCGGACGATCTGGAAGAACCTCACCAACTGGAGCCCTGAAGACGAGCGGCTCTACGTCGACCGGCTCTTCTACAAGCAGACGGCCCACCGCACCACCCCGGCCCGCCTGATCGTGGTCGTCGACCAGTCGGGCTCGATGACCGACTCGATGGTCAACTGCACCATCCTGGCCTCGATCTTCGCCGGGCTGCCCAAGGTCGACGTGCACCTGATCGCCTACGACACCCGGGCCATCGACCTGACCCCGTGGGTGCACGACCCGTTCGAGGTGCTGCTGCGCACCAAGCTCGGCGGCGGCAACGACGGGCCGGTGGCGATGGCCATGGCCCGCCCGAAGATCAGCGATCCGCGCAACACCGTGATGGTGTGGATCTCCGACTTCTACGAGTTCGACCGCTCCCAGCCGCTCTACGACGGCATCGAGTCCGTCCACCGCTCCGGCGTGAAGTTCATCCCCGTCGGCTCGGTCAACAGCTCGGTAGTCCAGAGTGTCGAACCCTGGTTCCGCAAGAAATTCAAGGACCTGGGCACCCCGGTGATCTCAGGCCACATCCACAAGCTCGTCTTCGAGCTCAAGAACTTCCTGACCTAGGAGACCCGCGAATGAGTGACGACATGCTGCGCGCCCCCGCCGAGGTGAAGTACGCCGAGGAGCTCGACTGGCTGGAGTCGGTCGACACCAGTCCCAAGCCGTTCTCGTGGCGGCTCAGCCCTCGCATGATCCGGCTGTTCATCCTCGGCTCCGAGCGCTCCGACGGCCTCGACCGGGAGATCCCGCAGAAGTGGTTCGGCGACCGGAGCTTCGTCGAGCGCGCCATCGTGACCCTGGCCTCCGACCGGGGCCTGCTGCTGATCGGCGACCCGGGCACCGGCAAGAGCTGGCTGGCCGAGCTGCTGTCCGCGGCCATCTCCCGCAACTCCACACTCGTGGTCCAGGGCACCGCCGGCACCACGGAAGACCACATCAAATACTCGTGGAACGTCTCCATGGTCATCGCCAAGGGCCAGTCCCGCCAGTCGATGATCCCCTCGCCGATCATGACGGCCATGGAGCAGGGCGTGATCGGCCGGTTCGAGGAGCTGACCCGATCCACCAGCGACGTCCAGGACGCGCTCATCTCGATCCTGTCGGAGAAATACGTCTCCATCCCCGAGCTCGACGACGACAACATCGTCTTCGCCCAGCCCGGCTTCTCCATCATCGCCACCGCCAACAGCCGCGACCGGGGCGTCAACGACCTGTCGTCGGCCCTCAAGCGCCGCTTCAACTTCGTCCGCATCCCGGTCGTGACGAACAAGAAGAGTGAGGCGGAGATCGTCCGCTTCCGCACCGAAGAGCTGCTGCGCCGGCACCAGATCGAGCTCGACCTGCCGCCCACGCTGCTCGACATCCTGCTGCAGAGCTTCGCCGACCTGCGCACGGCGGCTGCCTCGGCCACCAGCGACGACGAGAAGCTGGAGTCGGCGCTGTCCACGGCCGAGCAGATCGGCGTGCTCGAGGACGCCATCCTGCACAGCCAGTTCTTCGGCGACCGCGTGCTGCGCGCGCAGACGCTCGCCGGGTCGCTGGTGGGCTCGCTGGCCCGGCGCAGCCCCGAGGATCTCGCCATCCTGAACAAGTACTGGCACGGCGTGGTCGAACCCCGCAGCAAGAAGGACGGCGGCGAGTGGCCGGAGTTCCTCGAGGGCGGCCGCGAGGCCATCGCCACGCTCTCATGATCGACCAGACGAGCCCCTTCGGCTCGCTCCGCGGGCAGCTCCTCGACGCCGCCGAGAAGTTCGCCGGCAGCCCCGTCGCCGTCTCCGGCATCCTGTCGGGCCTGGTGGACGACGTGGACCGGGCGCTGCGCGAGGAGCTGGAGATCTTCCCCGTCTGCCACCACTCGCCGGCCTCCGCGCTGGCGATGGTCCGCAGGCTGCGGGAGAAGCAGCCGAAGGTCATCTATCTGGAGCTGTGCGAGGACCTGCAGCCACTGCTGACCGAGCTGCGCAACTGCCGGCTGCCGGTCGCGGTGCAGGCGTTCGCGACCGGCCTCGACGGCTTCCCGAAGACGTGGGCGCCGCTGAGCGTGGTCGCGCCCATCACGGAGGCGTCGGCCGAATACCAGGCCATCGCCTACGCGCTCGAGACCCCCGGCGTCGAGCTGGTGCTGGTGGACCGCTCGACCGACCACGTCTTCCAGTGGATGCCCAAGGAGGAGAGCGAGTCCAAAGACCCCAAGGAGCAGCCCAAGGAGCAGGAGGCCGGCCTGCACGGCGACGCGGTCGGCCTCGAGATCGGCGACCTGCGCCCCCGCTTCGCCGAGCTGGAGGAGCACCTGCTGCACCACGGCAAGGTGCGCCACTGGTCGGAGTGGTGGGACCAATACGTCGAGCAGCCGCTGTCCGGGGCCGACTACGACACCTACCGCCAGGTCATGGTGCTGATCGGCAGCCTGTTCCGCCGGCTCGGCCCCGACGGCGACCGGCTGGCCGTGGACGAGGACCGCGAGCGCTACATGTGGACGAGGATGCGCGAGCACCTGGCCACCTCGGAGGCCGACCCGGCCGACTGCCTCTACGTGTGCGGCGCTTTCCACGCCGCCAGCCGCGTCGAGCAGTTCGGCCTGGGCTCCACGGCCCCCTACGAGATCAGCCCGCGCACGGCCACGACATGGCTGTACGGCCTCATCCCGTCCAGCCACTCGGCCATCGAGGCCCAGTTCGGGCTGGCCTCCGGCTCGGTGTCGATCGCGGCGGCGACGTGGGCCAAGGCGCTCACGCGCGGCAGGCTGACCCCGTTCCAGCTCGAAGGCCAGAAGGGGGCCCGCAAGCGGGCCGCCAAGCTGCCCGCGCCGGTGCCGCGGGGCGAGGTGGCCGACAAGCTGACCGGGTTCCTGTCCAGCCCGCCCACGCTCGACGAGCTCGACCAGGCCGAGCTGCTCGGCTGGTGCGTCGACATCGTCCGGCTGGCCCGCCGCAACGGCTACCTGGCCAGCACCGCCGACGCGATCGCGGTCTACGAGACGTCGATCCTGCTCGCGGGGATGCGCAACCGGGCCAGGCCCACCCCGTACGACTTTCAGGACGCGGCCGTCACCTGCATCGAGAAGGACATCGTGCCGGGGCGGCGCGACGTGCGGCGGCTGTGCGAGATCCTGCTCGGCGGCGACCGCGTCGGCGAGGTCGGCTACGACGCGCTGCCGCCGCTGGCCAGGAACGTCTACGACCGGCTCGCGCCGCTCGGCCTCGACCTGGAGAAGCGCACGATCCAGCGGGCGCTGCTCGACCTCAACGCCGAGCCGCACCTGGTGCCCTGCTCCGACCTGCTGTGGATGCTGCGTTACCTGCTGCCGTCCGACGCGGTGCGGCCCATCATGGGTGAGCGCCGGCTGGGTGAGCGCTCGATCCAGGAGAGCTGGGACCTGGCGTTCGGCAAATACCAGCGCTCCATCATCGAGCTCGGCTACGAGGGCGTCACCATCGAGCAGGTGCTGGAGCAGCGGCTGCGGCGCTCGGTGTGGGCCCCCAACGCCACCGCGGCCCTCGCGCTGGCGGCGGTCGAGGACTCCATCCTCTTCCTGGGCAGCCGCCGGTTCGCCGACGAGCTGGGGGCGCGGGCGGTCGAGCTGCTCGCGGCCGAGCGCACGGTGGACGGCGCGCCGGAGGTGCTGCGCCGGATCCGGCGGCTGCTGGCCCACTACCGGGCCACCGAGCCGGAGCTGCCGTCCTGGGTCGAGGACTTCGCGACCAGCGGTTACGCGCACTACTGCACGCTGCTGCCGACCTCCTTCGTGGACGAGGAGACCGGCGTGCGGCAGGTGGCCGCCATGCTGGGGTTCCTGTTCTCCATGGAGAGCCTGGCGCTGGCGCTGGGCTGCGACCGGGCCCAGCTCGAGCTGTCCGTGCAGCAGTCGCACCCGGAGGCGCCGTCGAAGGTGGCGCTGCTGTGGGCGGCCCGCCACCAGCTCGGGCTGCTGCCGCTGGCCGAGCTGCGGGCGCGGTGCGACGAACTGCTGGCCAACCCGCTGGTCGTCCCGTCGTTCCCGCAGTACATCATCGGCTTCGTCCAGGCCATGGAGCCCGTACCCGCCCTGGCGGGGTTCGGGGTGGAGGTGATCTCCAAGGCGTTCGGGCGGCTGCCCGACAGCGTGCTGCTGCCGTGGCTGCCCAAGCTGATCACGATGCTGCGCGACGGCGCCGGAGAGCTGATGCCGGTGCTCGTACGCGAGGCCGGGCGCACGTTCCCCGGGTCGCTGACCGCCGTGGACTCGTGGGTGCCGCCATGGACGGCCCGGCCCAAGCCCGCCGCCGCGTCCGCCGCGCCGGTGGCGTCCGGGCCGGTGGCCGAGCTGCTCATGGCGAACCCGGCCGCGTGCGACGCGGTGGCCGGGCTGCTCGGGTGCGAAGGGGAGTGGCGTGCTCCTTCGGCGGGCGGGGCCTCGTACCGGGAGGTGGGCGCGCTGCTGGCCGACCACCCGGAGCCCGCGCTGGCCCTGGCGGGCCTGCTGACCTGACCCGATACGCCGGGCCCGCCCCCCCCGCCGGGGGCGGGCCCGACGTCACCGGGCCGGGCGGCAGGTGGTGCCGGGCGGGGGCAGGGTCAGGTCGGTCAGGTACGCGTTCGCGTGCTCGATGGCGCAGGCGTTGCCCGTGAGGTAGAGGCCGTGGCCGTGCCCGTCGTAGCGGACCATCGCCGACCCCGGCACCCGGCGTACGAGGTCGGCCGTGTCGTCGTAGTCGATGTACGTGCCCGCGCCCAGGAACGGCGGGAGGCCCTTCGCGGGCAGCGCGGCGGGCGGGTTGGCCACCGGCGCCGGCCAGCCGGTGCAGCCGAGGCGGTGCCACAGCCCCGCGCCGGGGAGGTCCGGCGAGACGCGCTCGCCCAGCGCCCTGATCGCCCGGTATTCGCGGTAGTCGCGGAAGCGCAGCCCGTCGGCGCACATCGTGAGGTTCATGCCGACGAACGACGGCGGCTTGAGGCTGCCGATCCCGGCCTTGACGTACGCGGCGAACCCGCCGGCGTCGCCGCCCTCGGCCTGCCTGATGGCCTCGGCGAGCTGCCTCCAGCGCGGCAGGGCGGGTGCCGGGCCGGGCCCGATCAGGTTGGGCATCGCGGCGACCTGCAAATCGAACCCGCTGTAGGTGACGGACTCGCCCTTGACCGGGAGCGGCTTACGGTCGGCGGCGGCCACCAGCCCGCGCCAGCGCGCGGCCACGTCCTTGCCGCACACGTCCGCCACCGACGCGCACCACGTCACGAACCGCTCGAACTGCGCCACATAGGTGCCGTAGCGCGTCCGGGCGTCGGCCGTCGCGTCGCGGAGCTGGTTGACCGCGCCGTCGAGGTACATGGCCCTGACCCGCTGGGGGAACAGCCGCGCGTAGGCGACGGCCGGGACGCCGCCGTAGGAGGTGGCGATGAAGCCGAGCCGCTCCTCGCCGATGGCGGCGCGGATCGCCTCGATGTCGCGGGCCACGGAGGCCGAGTCGAGATGGTCGGCGAACCCGGGATCGATCTTCCGGCACGTCTGCGCGCTCGCCCGTACGGTGGCGCCCAGCCTGGCGTACTCGGCCGGGCTGCCGGGCCGGGTCAGCCACGGCCCCGTGGCGAAGCACTTCCGCGGCAGCCTGCCGTACGTGGTGGCGTTGCGCGGTTCGAGGCTGACCACGTCGAATCGCTCCCGGAGCTTGGCGAAGCTCGCGCGGTAGAACGTGAGATCGTCGATCCCCGACCCGCCGGGGCCGCCGGGGATGCTGAACACCGTGCCCTGGCTGTCGCCGGTGGCGGGCAGCCGGGCGATCCGCAGCGTGATCGCGCGCCCGTCCGGCCTCGCCCAGTCGAGGGGGACGTCGATGGAGGCGCACTGCAGGTCCTTCGGCCGCTCGGCGCCCTGGCACGCGCCCCAGCCGGGGGCGGTCTCCGCCTGAGCCGTGGGCACGATCGCCAGCGCCCCGAGCAGCACACCGGTCGCTATGAGTTTCATGCCCTCCACGGTCGCGGTCCGGCAGGCGGATCTCGATCGTGGTGCGACCCCTCTTGGGGGTAGTGCCAGGACTACCTTCGGTGAATTCCTGATGACGTTTCTCTGAAATGTCACTCGTGCTCGTCGATATCGCCTTTTCGGGTAATCCGGTGGGGTGCGGTGAATCGTAGTATCCAGTGCTGAGGCTCCTGCTGAGTGAAGAGGTGTGCATTGTCACGTCCGGGAGGCGACCTCGGGCGGATCGCCGGTCACCGGCTCACGGGGTTCCTGGGGGAGGGCGGGCAAGGGACGGTCTACCTGGGCCTGGACCCGTCCGGGCACGAGGTCGCGATCAAGGTTCTGCACGCCAGGATGTCGGAGGATCCCGAGGCGCGCCGTAGGTTCTTCCGTCAGGTCGAATTGGCGCGCCGGGTCGCTCCTTTCTGTACGGCGCGGGTGCTCGACATGGGGATGTACGACGATCGGCCGTACATTGTGAGCGAATATGTCCGCGGCGATTCCCTGGAGCGGGTCGTGCGGCGGGACGGGCCGCGTACCGGGGGCGGGCTGGAGCGGCTCGCGGTGGCGACGGCGACCGCGCTGGCCGCGATCCACCGCGCCGGGGTCGTGCACCGCGACCTGAAACCGGGCAACGTCATCCTGGGGCCCGAGGGGCCGGTGGTGATCGACTTCGGCATCTCCCGCGCCCTCGACCACGCCGTCACCCAGACGGGGGCGCTGGGCACGCCGGGGTACATGGCGCCGGAGCAGGTCAGCATGGATCCTGTCGGGCCGGCGGCGGACGTGTTCAGCTGGGGCGCCACGATGGTGTTCGCGGCCACCGGGCGGCGGGCGTTCGCGGGTGACTCGGTGGCGGCCGTGCTGCGGGCGCTCCTGTACGACGAACCCGACGTGTCCGGCGTACCGGAGGGCCTGCGGTCCCTGGTGGTCGCCTGCCTGGCCAAGAACCCCACCCGCCGCCCCACGGCCGACGACCTCGCCCGCACCCTGACCGGCCACCCCACCCCGCCCTCAACCACCGCCGCGCCTCCACCGGCAACCTCGCCCACACCACTACCGGCCCCCACACTCGAACTCCCACCCACACCCGCGTCGTGGCTCGCGTCCCCGCCCACGCTCGCACCCACACTCACACCCGCACCCACACCCACACCCTCGTCCTCGCCCGTGTCGGGGTTCGCGTCCCCGCCCGTGCCTGCGTCCACGTTCGCCCCTGCGCCCGCCCCCGAGTTCGGGTCGGCGTCCGGGTCCGAGTCCGCATCCGGGTCAGCGCCCGGAGTCGGGTCGGCGATCGCGCCTTGGGCCGGATCCACGCCCACGCCTGCGTCCGAGCCCACGCCCGCGCCTGCGCCCGCGCCCGCGTCCGGATTCGTGTCCGGGGCTGGGGTGGGGTTGGAGGGGGAGGTGGGTACGGTGCCCTCGTCTGTGCGCTCGTCTGTGCCCCCGTCCGTGTCCCCGTTCGTGCGCCCGTCTGTGACCTTGGTGGGTTCCGGGGCGTCGGTGGGCAACCGGGTTGGGGGGTGGGTGCGTTGGTGGTGGTGGGGGGTGCCGGGGCGGGCGTTGGTGGCGGGTGGGGTGGCGGTGTGCGTCCTGGTGGTGGTTTTGGTGGTGGTCATGGGGTCGCGGGCGCAGAAGGTGGAGCCGGTGCCCGTGGCCGGGCCGACGTTGGGGGCGGTGGTCGGGACGCCGTTGGCGGGGCATGGCAATGACGTACGGTCGGTGGCCGTCGGGACGTTCGACGGGGTGCCCGTCGCCCTGACCGGTTCCGATGACGAGACCGCCCGCCTGTGGGACCTGCGTACGTCCCGGCAGATCGGCGCGCCGCTCACCGGGCACACAGAGTGGATCAGAGCGGTGGCCCTCGACCAGCTCGACGGCCGGCCCGTCGCGGTGACCGCGAGCGACGACGACACCGCCCGCGTCTGGGACCTGCGCACCGGGCAGGCCCGCACGCTGACCGGTCACAAAGGGGACGTCAAGGGAGTGGCGACCGGCCGCATCGGTGGCCGGCACGTCGCCGTGACCGCCTCCGCCGACGGCACCGCCCGGGTGTGGGACCTGCGGACCGGCCGCTCGGCCGGCCCGCCACTGACCGGGCACAAGGGCGCGGTGTGGGCGGTGGCGGCCGGGCAGGTCGGCGGTACGGCCATCGCGGTCACCGCCGGGGACGACGGGACCGTACGGGTGTGGGACCTGACGACCGGGAAGCAGCTCGGCGCGCCGATGACCGGGCACGCCGGCTGGGTACGTTCGGTCGCCCTGGGCAACCTGGACGGCGTGCCCGTGGCGATCACCGGCGGCGAGGACATGACCGTGCGCGTGTGGGACCTGACCACCAGGAAGTCGGCCGGCCCCCCGCTCACCGGCCACACGGGCTGGGTGTGGGCGGTGGCGATCAGCAACCTGGGGGACGTCCCGATCGCGGTCACGGGCAGCGAGGACACCACGGCGCGGGTGTGGGACCTGCGGACCAGGAAACCGCTCGGTACGCCGTACACGGGGCACACCGACTGCGTGTGGTCGGTGGCGATCGGCCTGCTCGACGGCCGGCCGATCGCCGTCAGCGCCGGCCGCGACCAGACGGCCCGCACCTGGAGCCTCGGCCCGCCCCGCTGACCCCGAGACGAGCCACGACCCGGCCACAGAGGTGGGGTCCGGTCACGGAGCCGCGGCCCGGCCAGGGGAGCCGCGACCCGGGGCCACCGAGGTGGGGCCCGGCCACAGAGGTGTGGCCGGGCCACAGAGGTCAGGGGCCGGCTCAGGGGGTCAGGTGTCAGCCCGGGGTTCAGGTGCCGGCCCCGGGGTCGGGTGTCGGCTCAAGGGCAGGGGTCAGCCGAAGACTCGGGCGACCGCCGGGATTCGGCGTAGGACGAACCGGTCCAGCAGTAGCGCCACCGCCATCGTGATGCCCGCCAAGGGGAACAGCACCCCCAGCACCGCCATGATGGCGATCACCCCGTACGTCGTGCGCCGGTTCGTCGTACGGGCGGGAGCCCCGACCCGGCCGCGGGGGCGGCGCTTCCACCACATCCAGACCCCGGTGACCACCAGCGTGATCAAGGCCAGGCAGGCCCCCAGCATCACGATCAGGTTGGCGGTCCCGTAGCGGCGGCCCTCGTGCAGGGCGATGCCCTGTTCGACCGCCTTGGCCAGCACGCCGTACTCGGCCCAGCCATACGACACGAGCACCCGCCCGCTGTACTGGTCGACGTGCAGCGTCTGCGAGTTCGCCGGGTCACGGCGGGGGTCGGTCACGATCGTGTAGACCCCGGTGGGCCCGTCGGGAAGCAGCACCTTGACGTCGCACTCGGCGGCCGGGCAGGCCCTGATCGCAGGTTTGGCGACGGCCAGGGCGTTCTCGATGGACAGGGCGCCGGGCTGCAGCACGCCGGAGCCGCCACCGTGCCCGGCGTGCTCGTCCTGGGAGTCGGGCACCGGCAGCCGCTCGGCCGCCCAGGGTACCTTCGCGTCCGGGTGCGTGGACAGGTCCCCCGACAGCGGCGGCGTCGAGGTGTTCGGGAAGTCGCTCGCGTTCGGCGTGGTGGAGCCGGTGCCGGCCTGGATCCGCTGCAGCCCGTCCCCCCACACGCCCGACCACGGCAGGCCCGAGATCACCAGGAACACCACCACCGTGCCCCCGCCGAGCCCGGTCAGGATGTGCAGTCGCCGCAGCCGCCCGCGACCCGACCGGACGACCTTCTTGCGGGTACGCCGCCCGCTCCACCACAGGTACGAGCCGGTGGCGATGAGGATCAGCGCCCAGCACGCCGCGATCTCCACGACCCGGTCGCCGACCGTGCCCGACATGAGCTCGCCGTGGATGGTCCGCACCACGCGCATGAACGTGGCCCCGTCGTCGATCTCCCCGACCACGGTGGCCGTCCCGGGGTTGACGTAGACGGAGATGCCCTGCGCCCAGGGGCCGGCGTCGGCGCCCTGGAGGATCACCCGGGTCGTACGTTCGGCGGACGTGGGCGGAATGACGGACATGACGCCCGCGCCGGGGTGGGTGCGCTGGGCGGCGGCGATCTGGTCCGAGAGCGGGCGCGCCGCGGCCACGGGCTCGGCGAGCACGCGCACGTCCTGGTAGCGCCACTCCTCGAACGGTTCCTTGAACAGGTAGATGGAGCCGGTGATGGCGAGGACGAGCAGCACGGGGGCGACGAAGACACCGGCGTAGAAGTGCCAGCGCCAGATGGCCCGGTAGCGCTGGGAGGAGGAGGCGGGTGCGGGGGTGAGGGGCGCGGCTACTTGCGGGCGCGCTTCGACAGAGGTCATGGGGGACTCCGATCCGCTGGCGCGCACAGGTTGGCTGGCGCGCCGAAGGCGACGGGATCTGCGGGGTGCGCCGGTTGAGGGCGCGGTGAAGGGGATCCGCGGGTGCGCGCGTGCGGCGGCGCACCTCGGAAGATCTGCGGGTACGCCTGTTCGATCACACGCCCGGGAAGGCCGACGGGTACGCCAGTTCGGGCGGCGTGCCCAGGAGGCTCCACGAGCGTGCGCGTCAGCCGGCGCGCAGAAGAGGCGGAGCCGTGGCCGGTGTGCCGGTGCGAGTGCCGGCGCCGCGGTCACGGAAGCGATGGGGCGTCAGTCGGTTCCCTGGCCCCGAAGAGGTGGTCCCCTGCGGCACAGCGTCCAGGCCAGTACCTGGGAGAAGAGGATGCCGGGCGCCTGGGCCGCGATGGGCGCCGGGCGCGGGGAAGTCAGGGGAGGCGGTGCGGTCAGCAGCCGCCAGAGGACGCGCAGTGAGGTGGCCAGCAACAGCAGCAGCGTGGCCAGTGCCGTCTCGCCGCGGTCGAGCCACCACGCCGACAGCATCGCCACGACGGCGTGCGCCAGCAGCATCCCGGCGCCGGTGGAGAGCTCGGTGCCGTGGTGGCCGGTGAAGGAGCCGGTGCCGGCGGTGAAGAGCTGGTGCATCCCGTACTGGGCCGCGAAGGAGGCGGCGAGCAGCGTACCGAGGGAACGGCGGCGGCGGGCCAGCACGAACGCGCCCGCCCCCGTCGCCACGGTCGCCGCCGCGACGGTCCCGAGGCCCGCGATCGGGCCTCCGGCCAGCACGTGCATGGAGAGCGCGGCGAGCACGCACACGATGGCGAACACCGATGCCCGCAGCCCGCGCAGGCCGGGCCGGCCGGCCTGCGCGGTGTCCCTGCTGCCGGTGCCGCTTCCTTCCGTGTCGGGGTTCATGCGCGATCACCGCTCACACCGACAGATACGGGGGGTGCCCGATCGGGGTTCAGCGGACGTGACAGAAATTCGGATCCGGCGGGCCGGGGTCTCAGTAGACGAGCCGTGGCGGCCGGCCGCCGTACAACTGGCTGACGGTGACGAACGTGTAGCCGCGCTTCGACAGGACCTTCAGCAGGGCCGGCATCGCGGCCACCGTCGACGGGTGGATGTCGTGGAACAGGATGACGCTGCCCGGGCGTACCGAGGCGGTGGTCTTGCGGATCACCCTGGCGCTGTTGCGGAAGCGCCAGTCCAGGGTGTCGACGCTCCAGAGCACCATCGGGCGCGCGGTCTGGGACCGTACGGCCGCGTTGAGCGCCCCGTACGGCGGCCGGACGAGCTTCGGCGTGATGCCGATGGCCGCCCGGATCGCCCGGTCGGCGCGGGCCAGCTCCGACCGCACCCCGAGGGCCGACAACCTCGTCAGGTCGGGGTGCGACCAGGTGTGGCTGCCGATCTCGTGCCCGGCCGCGTACGTCCTGCGCAGGATGCCGGGATTGGCGGCGACGTTACGGCCCACGACGAAGAACGTCGCCCTGGCCCGGTACGCCGCCAGGTGGCGCAGCAGCGCGTCCGTGTAGACGCCGGGGCCGTCGTCGAAGGTGAGCGCCACGCACTTGGCCCGCCGGCAGTCGACCGGCTTACCGGCGGTGGCCGAGCTCATCGAGATGGCCGAGCTCATTGAGGTGGTCGAGTCCATTGAAGTGACCGAGGTGGCCGAGGTGGCCGTGACCGTCGCCTGGGCCGGTGCCGGGGCGACGGCCTGGCCCGTCGCGCAGGTCGTCAGTGCCAGGACGGCCGTGGCGAGCGCCCTCGCCGTCCCCCGTCGAGCGCCGGCCCGAGCAGGCCGCCGCGATCTCGCGCCGATGTTCATTCATCCCCCTTTACGCACCGCCCCCGGTGCGTTCCCCTGGGTGCCGGCCCATGGCAAGGACCGTTCCAACGGTTTTGACAACCGCCGTTCGCACCTGGTTCGCGGGAGAGCGCCGTCCGGATGACCCGGATCAGGAATCGGCAGAAGACGGCAGGCCCGTCACACGTGGCCGACCTCGCGCAGGCCGGCCAGGGCCGCCTCGGAGAAGGCGGTCACCACCTCGCCGCCCTGCACCGGCAGCCACACCGCCGAGGTCGACCAGGTCAGCCGGGGCTCGTCGATCGGCCGCCAGACCAGGCCGGCGGGCAGCTCGTCGTAGGGTTCCTCGTTCAGGTGCGTGCCCAGGCCCGACATGACCAGGCCGTGCACGAAGTGCGGGTTGCGGGCGTGCCGGATCGCGCTGGGCAGGAAGCCGTTGTCGCGGCACGCCTCCAGCATGTGGTCGTAGAGCCGGGGCGCCATCTCGCGCGGGAAGATCACCAGTGCCGAGCCGTCGAGCGTGCGCAGGCGTACCTCGTCCTGCCGGGCGGCCCGGTGGCCGGCGGGCAGCACCACGCCCAGCCGGCGGTGCACGACCGGGCTCGACTCCAGCCCCACCGTGTCGCACGGGTGCCGGACCAGGCCCGCGTCCAGCTCCTCCGCGCGCAGCTTGGCGAGCTGGCTGGCCGTGGTCAGCTCGTGCAGCTCCAGCAGCACGTCGGGGACCCGCTCGGTGAACGTGGCCACCAGCGTCCGCAGCGCCATCGGCGTCGTGTCCGGTGGCACGCCCGCCCGCAGCACCCCCGACGCTCCCGGGCGGATGCGGCGCATGGCCTCGCGGGCGGCGTCGGCGCGTTCGAGCACCCCGCGGGCGTGCTCCAGCAGCAGCGCGCCGGCCTCGGTGAGCGTGACGCGGTGCGGGTTGCGGTCGAACAGCCGGACGCCCAGCTCCCGCTCCAGGTCGCGGATGCGCTGGGAGAGCGGCGGCTGCGCCATGTGCAGCCGTTCGGCGGCCCGGCCGAAGTGCAGCTCCTCGGCCACGGCCACGAAATAACGCAGGTGGCGTAGCTCCATCGGCCTCACCATATCGCTCTGGTATCGCCAAGGGTCGACATTGATGTTGGCCACCGCCCCGTGCCACCTGGTTGTATCCCGGAAAGCCCATTGACCTGCGAAAGGACGCTTGTGACTGTGCTGCTGGACCGTGACGGACCCGTCGCGGTGATCACCTTGAACCGGCCGGAGAAGCTGAACGCCTGGACCGCCGGCATGCGCGAGCGGCTCATCGAGCTGCTGCGCACGGCCGGAGAGGACCCCGAGGTGGGGGCGGTCGTCCTCACGGGGGCCGGGCGGGCCTTCTGCGCGGGCCAGGACCTCGGTGAGACGGCCACGATCGACCCCGGCGACCACGCCGCCTCCGACGCCTGGATCGACGGCTTCGACCGGCTCTACCGGGCGGTGCTCGACCTCGACAAGCCGGTCGTGGCGGCGGTGAACGGGGTGGCGGCCGGGTCGGGGTTCCAGTTCGCGCTGCTGGCCGACCTGCGCATCGGCCACGCGGGCGTCCGGATGGGCCAGCCCGAGGTGCTGTCGGGCATCCCGAGCATCACCGGCATCTGGGCCATGTGGAACGTGCTCGGCCGCGCCAGGACGACCGAGTTCGCACTGACCGGCCGGCTCGTGTACGGGGCCGAGGCGGAGCGGCTCGGCCTGCTGACCAGGCTCGTGGGCGAGCGGGACGTGCTGACCGCCGCGGTCGCGCAGGCCAAGGAGCTGGCCGCGCTGCCCCCCGGCGCGGTGGCGCTGACGAAGGGCCGGCTGCGGGAGCTGGAGGGTCAGGCCCTGGCCGACTCGGTGGCCGCGGCCAAGAAGGTGCACGCCGCCGCGTACGCCTCCGGCGAGCCGCAGCGCGAGATGGCCCGGTTCCTGAAGGAGCGCGCCCGATGATCGGATGGAGCGTTCCCGAGCGCTACAACATGGCCGTGGACGTGGCCGACCGCCACCCGCGCGAGGGCCTGGCCCTGATCTTCGAGGACCACACCGGCGCCCACGAGGAGATCCGCTGGGGTCAGATCCAGGACAGGTCCCGCCAGCTCGCGGCCTGCCTGTACGGGGCGGGCGTCCGGCCCGGCGACCGCGTCGCGGTCATGCTGCCGCAGCGCACCGACACGCCCGCCACCTATCTCGGCGTCCTGCGCACCGGGGCCGTGCTCGTCACCATGTCCCCGCTGTGGGCCGACGACCAGATCGCCTACCGCCTGGCCGACTCGGGCACGTCGGTGCTGGTCACCGAGGCCGGCGCGGTACGCAGGGCGGGCGGCTACGAGGGCATCGTGGTCGACGTGGACGACCCGGCGATCGGTCGGCTCGCGCCGGAGTTCGCCGACGCCGACACCGCCGCCGACGACCCCGCACTGATCTTCTACACCTCCGGCACGACCGGCCCCGCCAAGGGCATCGTGCACGCGCACCGCACGCTGCTCGGCCACAACGAGTTCGAGGTCTGCCACGGCCTGCGCCCCGGCGACGTCTTCTACGGCGCGGGGGAGTGGGCCTGGTCGATGGCCAAGCTCATGGGCCCGCTGCGGGCCGGGGCCACGCACTACGTCTACCGTCCCGCCGCCGGGTTCGACCCCGAGGGGCTGCTGGCCGGCATGGCGCGCAACGGGGTCACGACCGGGCTGGTCAACCCCACGTTCCTGCGCAAGATGCGCGAGCGGGTGCCGGACGCGGGCAGCCGCCACCCGCAGCGCTTCCGTACGATCTGCTGCGCCAACGAGCCGCTCACCGCCGACCTGATCGGCTGGTTCCGCGACCAGTTCGGGGTCACGCTGCTCGACTACTACGGCTCGACGGAGTCGTACCCGCTGGTCGGGAACTTCCCCGGCACGCCGGTCAAGGAGGGCTCCATGGGGCGCCCGCTGCCCGGCTGGGACGTGGCTTTGCTGGACGAGGCGGAGCGGCCGGTCCCGAGGGGCGAGGTCGGCGAGATCTGCCTGCGGGCGCGGAGCAACCCGCAGTTCCCGCTCGGCTACTGGAACCGCCCCGAGGCCACCCGCGAGGTGTTCGGCGGCGAGTGGTTCCACACCAAGGACCACGCCCGTGTGGACGAGGACGGCTACTACTGGTTCCTCGGCCGCGTCGACGACGTGATCAAGACCTCCGGCTACCGGGTCGGCCCCGACGAGATCGAGGGCGCGCTGCGCGCCCACCCCGCCGTCGCCGACGTGGGCGTGGCCGGGGTGCCGGACCCCGTACGCGGCCAGGCCGTCAAGGCATGGGTCCTGCTCGCTCCCGGTCATCGGCCCGGCGAGGAGCTGGCACGGGAGATCCGCGAGTTCGCGAAGAGCGCGCATTCGCGTTTCGCCTACCCACGGGAGATCGAGTTCGTCGACGACCTGCCCCGATCGGCGACCGGGAAGATCCAGCGCGCGCGGCTCCGCGAGCGCCACACCAAGTAAGACCTCGCGAGCGGCACATCACGTAAGGAGCGAGCATGACCCCCCAAAAGGATTCGGCGCCCGAGGCGTCGGCGGCCGTCCGGCGCAAGGTCACCCTGGCCTCCGCGATCGGCAACTTCGTCGAGTGGTTCGACTCGGCGGCGTACGCGGTGATGTCCGCGACGATCGCCGCGCTCTTCTTCCCCGACTACGACAAGACGGCCGCGCTGCTCGCCACCTGGGCGATCTTCGCCGGCGGTTTCATCGCCCGCCCGCTCGGCGCGGCCTTCTTCGGCCGGTACGGCGACCGCCTCGGCCGCAACCGCATGCTGGCCCTGACGATCCTCACCATGAGCGGCGCCACGTTCCTCATCGGCGTCCTGCCCACCTACGCCTCGTGGGGCATGGCGGCCCCGATCCTGCTGTTCCTGCTGCGCTGTGCCCAGGGCTTCTCCACGGGCGGCGAGTACACGGGCGCGTCGGCGTTCATCGTCGAATACTCCCCCGAGGGCCGCAGGGCCCGCTTCGCCGCCGCCGTACCGGTGACCGTGGGCCTGGCCAGCGTGGCGGGCTCCGGGGTCGGCTTCCTGATCACCTCGTCGGTGTCGGCCGAGGCGCTGCAGAGCTGGGGCTGGCGCATCCCGTTCCTGCTGGCCGCGCCGCTCGGGCTGATCGGGCTCTACCTGCGCTCCAAGGTCGAGGACACGCCCGTGTTCCGGTCGCTGGAGCGGCACGACGCGGTGGAGCAGGCGCCGCTGCGTGAGGCCGTGCGCCGCTGCGGCCGGCAGATCGCCACGCTGTTCGGCTACAGCATTACCAACGCCGTCGGGTACTACCTGATGAGCAGCTACATGATCGCCTACATGTCGGAGCAGCTCGGCTACTCCAAGAGCCAGGCCCAGCTCACGAATGTCGTGTCGATGCTGGCCTACAGCGTCGCCTGCCTGTTCGCGGCGGCGGCCAGCGACCGTTACGGACGGCGGCCCATGCTGATCATCGCCTGCGCGGGGTTCGTGCTGCTCCCGCTGCCGGCGTTCTGGCTGATGGGCTCGGGCCTGGCCGGGGCCATGGTGGGCACGTCGCTGCTGGCGATGCTGGTGTCGGTGATCGGCACCTCGAACGTGCCGGCGCTGGTGGAGATGTTCCCGGCCAAGGTGCGGGCCAGCGGGTCGGCCATCGGCTACACGGCCGCGTACGTGCTGTTCGGCGGCACGGCCCCGTTCGTGGCGACCGGCCTGGTGTCGGCGTCGGGCAACGCGATCGCCCCGGCCTTCTACATGGTGGCCGTGGCGGTGGTGTCGCTGGTCGTGGTGCTGAGGTCGTTCAGGGAGACGCGCGGCCTGCGGCTGGATCGCGGCGTCGAGAGCGTCGCGCAGGCTTGACAGACGCCCGGGGCTGGTCTTCTCTCGACCCATCGGGGGTCGGGAGGGGAGCCCTGGCATGCCTGCGATTCGACGGTCCGTTCTCGCCCTGATCACCTCCGCCGCGCTGGTCGTCGTCCCCGCCGATCCCGTCCTGGCGGGCGCCCCCGCGCCGGGCGGGCCGGGCGCGCCCTCCCACTTCGGGCTCGCCCGCAAGGACTGCGTGGGCACGGCCACCGGCCGGACCTCCAAGGTCTGGTACACGGTCGCGAACGGCGTCCTGTCCGACGTGTACGAGCCCACGATCGACAACACGAACGTCGAGACCATGCAGTTCGTCGTGACCGACGGCCGGACGTTCACGGACCTGCAGACCCGTGACACCACCTACCGGGTGAGCACCGACCGCTCCGGCATGACCTGCACGATCACCACGACCGGCCGCCAGGGCCGCTACCGCCTCACCACCACCTACCTCACCGACCCCGGCCGCGACGCCGTGGTCGTCCGCACCCGGCTCGAACCCGCCGGGCTGCGCCTGTACGTGCGGCTAGACGCGAACGTCAACGGCAACGGCGGTGGCGGGCCGTCCAACGGCGGTGCCGACAGCGGCGCCGTCGACGGGCCCACCGGCGCCCCCGTCATCTGGGACACCGGCACGGAGACCGCCGCCTCTGCCCGCGACTACGCGGTCCCCACCCACCTGGCGCTGCGGGCCGATCGACGGCTGCCGCAGGCGAGCGTCGGGTACGCCGGCACGGCCGGCGACGGCGCCGCCCAGCTCGACGCGGCCCGCGAGCTGACCCCCTACACCGACGCCCCGGCCGGCAACGTCGTGGCCACCGCCCGGCTGCCGCTCGACGCCAGGGGCGAGGTGACGTTCGCGCTCGGGTTCGGGCGCAGCAGGGCCGCCGCGCTCAGGACCGCCGGCGAGGCCGCCGCCCGGCCCTTCGACGACACCCGTGGACGCTACGAGAAGGGCTGGGCCGACTACGACGCCGGCCTGCGCCGCCCGCCGGCCGCGCTGGCCGACTTCTACCGGCTGTCCGCGAACGTGCTGAAGGCGAGCGAGGATAAGACGTTCCCGGGCGCGATCGTGGCCTCGCTGGCCAGCCCGTGGGGACAGGCCGTCGGGGCCGGCGACCTCGTCGGTGGCAAGGCGGTCTACTTCGGCTCCTACCGCGAGGTCTTCTCCCGCGACCTGTACGAGGCGTTCACCGGCCTGCTCGCCGCCGGCGACGTGGCCACCGCCCGGAGCACGGTGCGCTTCCTGCTGGAGCGCCAGCAGTTGCCCGACGGCCGGCTGCCGCGCAACTCGCTGCTCAACGGGAGACTGGCGCCGGACTCGGGCGGGGACCAGCTCGACGAGACCGCCTACCCCCTGCTCATGGCCTACCAGGCCGGGCTGGCGGGCGATTCCGGGCTGTGGCCGCGGGTGCGGGCGGCGGCCGACTTCGTGCTCTCACGAGGGCCCGCGTTCGGGGTCGAGCGGTGGGAGGAGCAGTCCGGCCACTCGCCGTCCACGATCGCGGCCGAGATAGCCGGGCTGGTCGCGGCGGGGGAGATCGCCACCCGGCAGGGCGACCACGGCCGGGCGAGGCTCTACCGCGCCACGGCCGACCATTTCGCCCGCTCGATCAAGGCGTGGACGGTCACCACGACCGGCCCGTACGCCCCCCGGTACTTCCTGCGCCTGTCGCGCAACGGTGACCCGGACGCGGCGGAGTCGTACAACCTGGGCAACGGCGGCCCCACCGAGGACCAGCGCCGGGTCGTGGACGCCGGTTTCCTGGAGCTGACCCGGCTCGGCATCCTGCGCCCCGACGACCCCGACGTGCTGGCCAGCCTGCCCGTCGTGGACCGCGTGATCAGGCGGGCGACCGCGAACGGCCCCGGCTGGTACCGCTACGGCTCCGAGACCCCGGGCACCGAGGACGGCTACGGCGACTGCTACGAGCCCGACCCCACCTCCTGCGCGCCGTCCGGCAAGCCCTGGCCCACCGGCAACAACGGCAGCGGCCACGTCTGGCCGGTCCTGGCCGGCGAACGGGCCGAGCAGGCGCTCCAGACCCGCGACCCGGGTACGGCCGCCGCGCTGCTGTCGGCCATGCGCGCGATGTCCTCGGGCACCGGGCTCATCCCCGAGCAGGCGTGGGAGAACCCGGACCTGCCCGCCTCCCCGTACGGCACCGACCCCGCCACCGCCTCGATCGGCCTGCGCGACGGCGGCCCGGCCGGCTCGGCCTCCCCGCTGACGTGGGCGCAGGCCCAGGTGGTGCGGCTCGTCCTGTCGCTCGGCGGCACCCGGCCCGTCGAGCAGCCCGACGCCGTCAGGCGCCGCTACGCCACCATGCCGCAGGCCGCCCCGCTCACCGTCACCGTCCCGCCGGACGCCACCGGCGCCACGGTCCCGGTCGAGGGCGCCACGGTGCCCGGAGCCCGCGTGGACCTCGCCGCCACGCCCGTCGACACCGGCGCCCCCACCCAGGTCGTCTCGGTACGCGCCGGCGCGGACGGGACGTTCGCCGCTTCGGTGCCGGTGGCCTTCGGCGAGGTCGCGATCACCGTCACGGCCACCGCCCCCGACGGCCGCACCGCCCACGCGCGGCGCACGGTGATCGGCGACATCGGCGACGCCACGACCGTCCTCGACGTCGCCGACCCGGAGGGCGACGACAACGGCCCCGGCACCTACGCCTATCCGACGTCCCCCGACTTCCACGCCGGGACGTTCGACCTGACCAGGTTCCAGGTCGTCACCGACGCGAGCACCGTCTACCTGCGGGCCCAGGTACGCGACCTCACGGCGACCTTCGGCAACCAGATGGGCGCCCAACTGCTCGACGTGTACGTCCAGGACCCGGCCGTGGCCACCCGCTCGACCGACCCGGCCTTCCCGCAGCGCAACCACCGGATCGCCGAGCAGGACGCCTGGACCCAGCGGCTCGAGGCGCAGGGCTTCGCCGCCCCGGTCTGGGTGACGGCCGCGGGCGCCGCGCCGGCCGGAGCCGCCGTACGGGCCTCCGGCACGACACGGACGATCACGATCGCGCTGCCCAGGGCCGCGTTCGGGACGCCCGGGCCCGGCTGGCGCTTCGCCGTGGTGCTCACCGGCCAGGACGGCTTCAGCGCCGACCAGGCCAGGGGCTTCGCCGCCACGCCGCAGCCGTTCCAGTTCGGCCTCTGCGCCGAGGGCGGCACGTCCCCGCTGTGCGCCGCCGACCCGGGCACGGTGCCCAAGGCGCTCGACGTGATCGTCCCCGCCGGCCGGTCTCAGGCGGAGGTGCTCAACCCCCTTCTGGGCCCGGTCACAGTGCCCGCCGTGCCGGTCCCGTGACGGGCACCAGCACCGCGGACTCCTCCTCGGTCACCGGCCGCTCGATCTCGCGGAAACCGCCCTCGGGCCCGCGCACGATCACGCCGGTCTCCACGCCGTGGGCGGCCGTGTGCCGGTCGCGGGCCAGCAGTCCCATGCACAGGCGGCGGGCGAGCACGAAGCCCAGCACGGGGCCGGCCACGATCAGCACCCGGAAGATCCACGTGGTCGCGTTGAGCGAGATGTGGAAGGTCGTGGCGATCAGGTCGTTGCCCCCGGCCAGCCAGAGCACGCCGTAGTAGGCGATCCCGGCCACGCCCAGCCCCGCCCGGACCGGCACGTCGCGCGGCCGGTCGAGGAGGTGGTGGATGGCATGGTCACGGGTGACCCGCCGTTCGAGGAACGGGTAGAGGGCCAGCACGGTGAACAGCAGTCCGGGCGCGCCCAGCGCCGGGATCAGCACGCTCATGGTCACCGTCTGCCCGAACACCGCGAACTCCCAGGGCGGCATGATGCGCAGCGCGCCCTCCAGGAAGCCCATGTACCAGTCGGGCTGGGAGCCGGCGCTGACCGTGCTGGGGACGTACGGGCCGTACAGCCAGATCGGGTTCACCTGGAACACCGTGGCCAGCAGCGCGACCACGCCGAGCACCCACAGGAAGTACACCGTCGTCTTGGCCAGGAACGCGGGGAAGAACGGCGCGCCGCGCACCACCCGGTCCGTCAGCCCCTTGGCCCTGAACTGGGTGTGGGTCTGCCGCCAGGTCAGCACCACCGCGTGCAGCGGGATGAGCAGGAGCAGCACGCCGGGGATCAGCAGCACGTGCAGGCTGTAGAGGCGGGCGATGATGTCCTCGCCGGGGAACTCGCCGCCGAACAGGAACGCCGCCACGTACGTGCCCACCAGCGGCACCGACAGCGTCACCCCGTGCAGGATGCGCAGCCCGGCCCCCGACAGCAGGTCGTCGGGCAGCGAGTAGCCGAACAGCCCGTTGAGCATCACCAGCCCGAACAGGGCCACGCCGATCAGCCAGTTCAGGTCACGCGGCTTGCGGAAGGCGCCGGTGAAGAAGTTGCGCAGCATGTGGGCGACGATGGCCGCCAGGAAGACGAGCGTGGCCCAGTGGTGCATCTGCCGCATCAGCAGGCCGCCGCGCACCTCGAAGCTGATGTCCAGCGAGGAGGCGTACGCCTGGCTCATCTCGACCCCGCGCAGCGGCACGTAGGAGCCGTCGTAGACGACCGCCGCCATGCTGGGTTTGAAGAAGAACGTGAGGAAGACGCCTGTGAGGAGAATCACCACGAAGGCGTACAGGGCGATCTCCCCGAGCAGGAACGTCCAATGATCGGGGAAGACCTTCCGCATCGCCTTCTTCAGGAAACCGGCCCCGCCGACCCGATCGTCGAGCGCTCTGGCCAGTGAGCTGCCCTTCATGGTGACCCCGCCTCCGGCTTGGTTGCATCGTCACCACCAAGACGCAGCAGGCGGGGGAAATGTGACACCTATCGGTTGACCTCAGGCGAAGCGCTCCACCGTGACGGGGATCAGGCCCTGGTCGCGGATGGCCTGCCGGTGGTGGTGCAGCAGCGCCCCGAGCGCCGTGACCGGGCCCGAGCCGAGCCGGGCGGTCACGTCGACGCACCAGGCGATGCCCGCGCCGATCCGGCGCAGCTCCCAGGTGAAGCCGTGGCCGCCGGTGCTGGTCGAGGCCTTGCCGACCACGCGCGGGTCGTCGGTGGGTTCGAGCCGCAGCGCTTTGAGCGCCTTCTCGAGCCCGTCGGCGCCGAGCTCCCCGGCGAACAGGATCCGGTAGCGGCGCGCGCCGGATCGTGAGCCGAGGTTGAGGGGGGCCGAGGCGGGCAGGCTGCGGCGTTCCTGGAAGAGGAAGCGCAGCCCGTCCTCCTCGGGCAGGTCGCCGCCGCCCAGCCGCGCGAAGGCGGCGCACGCGTCCTGCCTGCCCACCGGCGTCACCCGGCCGCGCAGGGCCAGGTCGGCGCGGATGGCCCGGCTCAACTCGGCGGAGGCCGACCAGGCCCGGGTGTCCGGCCGCCACTCGGCGCCGTCGATGCCGGCCGCCGTGTAGTCGTCACAGAGGACGAACTCCTCCACCAGCAGGCCTGCCGGTGACCGGTCTCCTGCCGTCCCGGCAATCAGGTAGTAGTCCACGGGCCCAAGATTGTCGGCAGCGGAAGGCCGGATCAAGCTCATCGGCCCGCGTCGGCGGGCCCGCCGACGGACTCTGCCCGCATGGGCCCGCCCGCAGCGGGCAGAAGTCCACCAGATCCCCGATATGTCAGGCGCGGGAGGCATCAGCGATGCGGAACGGCCGGACCAGGAAGATAATCACCGGCACTTTGACGGCGGCACTCCTCGTGACCGCCGGATGCACATCGGACGGCGGCGGCGGGGCCGCGCCGGCCGGGCCACAGGAGCAGGCCCCGGTGGCCAAATTGTCGATCACGCCCGCCGACGGCGCCACGAAGGTCGCCCCGGACACCGGCGTCGGCGTCAAGGCCACCGGCGGCCAGGTCACGAAGGTGACCGTGGCCGACGCCAAGGGCCGTGAGGTCCGGGGCGCCGTGGGCGCGGACGGGACGTGGCGTCCCCGGTGGGCCCTGCGGCCTTCGACGGCGTACACGGTCAGCGCCCAGGCCACCGGCACGGACGGGAAGCCGGTCACGGGCCGCTCCACGTTCACCACCCTCAAACCCAAGCGCGCGCTGGAGAGCGGCATGTCGCCGCTCGACGGGGAGAAGGTCGGCGTCGGGATGCCGATCCAGCTCCTGCTGTCGCGGCCGGTCACGGCCCAGCGAGACCGCGCGGCGGTCGAGCGCTCGCTCGTCATCCGGATGTCGAAGCCGGTCGAGGGCGCGTGGAGCTGGGTGAGCGATCGCGAGGTCCAGTTCAGGCCGCGCGAGTACTGGCCCGTGGGGCAGCGGGTCACGGTGGTGGCGCACCTGGCCGGCGTACGGGCCGGGCCGGGGGTGTGGGGCACCAAGGACCGCAGCCTGAGCTTCACCGTCGGCCCCGAGCACATCACCAAGGTCAGCGCCGGCTCCCACCGGGCGGTCGTGCGCGAGAACGGCGAGGTCGTCAAGACCATCCCGGTCAGCCTGGGCAAGCCGGGCGACGACAGCTACTCCGGCGTCATGATCGCCCAGGAGAAGGCCGCGGACATCGTCATGGACTCGGCCACCATCGGCGAGCCCGGCGAATACCGGATCCGTACGAAGTGGAACGTCCGCATGACCTACAGCGGCACCTTCTTCCACGCCGCCCCCTGGTCCACCGGCGCGCAGGGCAGCCGCAACGTCAGCCACGGCTGCGTGAACGCCGGCCCGGCCGACGCGCGGTGGTTCTACGAGTTCACGCAGCGTGGGGACATCATCGAGGTCTCGGGGACGTCGCGGAAGCTGGAATTCGGCAACGGGCCGACCCCGTGGGCCAAGTCCTGGGAGGACTGGCTGGCGGGCAGCGCCCTGGGCAAACCGGTCAACGGGTAGGGCCGGAGCCGTGAACGGAAGCGGACGGGGGCTGTTCCGGCTCCCGGCCGTCGCCCTGTGGCTGCTGGTCTGGCTGCTGAACGCCTACGAGCTCCTGGTGGCCTTCTAGGCGTTCGTTCCCGGGACCACCAGGCCGGACTCGTACGCGAACACCACGAGCTGGGCCCGGTCGCGCACGCCCAGCTTGATCATCGACCTGCTGACGTGGGTCTTGGCCGTGGCGCCGCTGATCACCAGGTGCGCGGCGATCTCCTCGTTGGACATGCCCCTGGCGACCAGGGAGACGATCTCGCGTTCGCGCCCGGTCAGCCGGTCGAGGCCGGGGGAGGGGGCCGGGCGGGGCGGGGTGCTGACGTACTCCTCGATCAGGCGGCGCGTCACCGAGGGCGAGAGCAGGGCCTCGCCGCGGGCGGCCACCCGGACCGACTGCAGCAGGTCGCCCGGCTCGATGTCCTTGAGCAGGAAGCCGCTGGCCCCGGCCCGGAGCGCGGCGAAGACGTATTCGTCGAGGGCGTAGTTGGTGAGGATCACCACGCGGACGGAGTTCAGCGCCGGGTCGGCGCCGATCCTGCGGGTGGCCTGGATGCCGTCGAGCACCGGCATGCGCACGTCGAGCAGCGCCACGTCCGGCAGCAGCCGGCCGGCCAGCTCCACGGCCCGCGCGCCGTCCGCCGCCTCGCCGACCACGATGATGTCGTCGGTGAGCTCGAGCAGGGCCTTGAAGCCGGCCCGGATCAGTGGCTGGTCGTCGGCCAGCAGCACCCTGATCATGACGGCGCGGGCACGGGCAGCTCGGCGCGGACCGTGAAGCCGCCGTCGTCGCCGGGGCCCGCGGTGAGGGAGCCGCCGACGGCGACCGCGCGCTCGCGCATCCCGATCAACCCCATTCCCGGCCCGGCCGTCCCCGGCTCGCCGTCGTTCTCCACCCGCAGCACGACCCTCGAGGGATCGTATTCGACGGCCAGCGTGACCGCCGCGGCGCCCGCGTGCCGCAGCACGTTGGTGAGCGCCTCCTGCGCGATCCGGTACGCGGCCCGGTCCACCTCCGGCGGCAGCGCGTACGGGTCGCCGGACACCGTGTGGGCCACCCGCAGCCCTGCCCCCTCGGCCCTGGACACCAGGCGCGGCAGCCGGGACAGCCCCGCCTCGACGCCGTCGGGATCGCCCTGCCGCAGCACGCCCAGCGTGGCCCGCAGCTCGCGCATCGCCTCGTGCCCCGACTCCTTGATCGCGGCCAGCGACTCCCTGACCCGTTCTGGGCGCCGGTCCAGCAGCTCCATGGCCAGCGCGACCTGCACGTTCACCACCGAGATGCTGTGCGTGAGCGAGTCGTGCAGCTCCTGCGCGATCCACAGCCGCTCCTCGCCCGCCCGGCGCAGCGCGGCCTCCTCGCGGGTGCGCTCGGCCTCCTCGGCCCGCTGCTCCACCGCCCGCAGGTACGCCCGCCGCCCCCGCGTCACCTCGCCGACCACCACCATGGCCACCAGCCAGCCGCTGAGCAGGGTCATCGCGTTGCCGGCCGCGGGGTCGTCGGCCGCCAGCGCCATCAGCCCGTAGACCGCCGTGGCCAGCCCCGCGGACAGCCAGATCGCGGCCCTGCGGCGGCCGAGCGCGGCCAGCGTGTAGATGCAGGCGAGCACCGGCCCGGCGGCGAACACGCCCGGATAGTGGGCCGCGTAGTAGGCGACCCCGGCGACGGCCGCCACGATCCCGGCGGCGAGCGGGGCGGCGCGCCGGAAGGCGAGCGACAGCGCCGAGACCGTGATCAGTGTCAGCCCGGCCGCGTCGAGCGGGCGTTCCAGGGGGCCGGTCCACGACAGGTTCGCGTACGTGCCGCCCACGATCGCCGTCAGGGCGCCCGCCGCGACGAGCGCGTCCGTCTTCCGGCCGTCCATGCTCAGCGTCCAGTCTTCCGGCTGTCCATGCTCACAAGGTAGGCGACCGGGCCGAGGCGGACGTCATCCCCCGGGCGTACGCCGGGGACGCCCGGCGGGCCGCGTACGACCCCGGGAGTACGCCGCCGTGCCGCCCGGCGACGGATGTGGCCGAGGCCGGACATTCAGCACCATGGCCGGCATGAGTTCCTCCATCCCCGCGCCGCCCGGCTGGATCGTGTGGTCGTTGCGGGCACTGGCGACCGCGCACCTGGCCGGCGTGCTCGGCCAGGCCGCGCTGGCCGGGTTGTTCGTCACCGGCGACGTGGACCTGCTGACCTGGCACCGCGACAATGCCGGGGTCACCCACAGCGTCCTGTACCTGCAGCTCGTCGCGGCGATCCTGCTGTGGCGGCCGGGCCGGGGGCCGCTGTGGCCGGCTGCGGCCAGTCTGGGGCTCGTGGCGCTGGAGACGGTCCAGGTGGCGCTGGGCCAGTGGCGGGTGATCGCGGCGCACTTCCCGCTCGGGATGACGATCTTCGGCCTGTCGGCGGTCTTCACGGTCTGGACC
The DNA here is from genome assembly GCF_040654715.1 of Nonomuraea sp. NPDC050643. Classification (NCBI taxonomy): domain Bacteria; kingdom Bacillati; phylum Actinomycetota; class Actinomycetes; order Streptosporangiales; family Streptosporangiaceae; genus Nonomuraea; species Nonomuraea sp. NPDC050643. Next base: position 237,781 of record NZ_JBFAIM010000006.1, read on the forward strand.
TGGCGCTCTCTTTGCGGGCGGGCGGCATGAGGGCCGTGTCGAGGCGCAGGTTCCTCGGCGTGCTGGGCGGGGCCGGGCTGGCCGCCGCCGGCTGCCGCGAGGTCGCCGGGCAACTCCTGGAGAGCCGGCTGCCGCTGCCGGAACCGTTCACGGTCCCGCTGCCGATCCCCGAGGTGGCCAGGCCGGTGCGCCCCGGCCGGTACGAGGTGACGCAGCGCGTGGCGAAGGTGGAGATCATCCCCGGCACGCGTACCGAGGTCTGGGGTTACGGGGGGACCTTTCCCGGGCCCACGTTCGAGTTGCGGCGCGGGAGCCGTACGACGATCGGCGTGCGGAACGAGCTGCCCGTGCCCACCTCCACCCACCTGCACGGCGGGGTCAACCCGCCCGGCTCCGACGGCTATCCGACCGACCTCGTGGTGCCTCCCGGCCACCACGCGCACCACGGCCACCCCGGGGAGGTGCTGCACCAGGGCGCCAAGGACTACCACTACCCGGTCGACCAGCGGGCCGCCACGCTCTGGTACCACGACCACCGCATGGACCACACGGCGCCGCAGGTCTGGCGGGGGCTGGCCGGGTTCGCGCTGGTGCGGGACGCGGAGGAGGACGCGCTGCCGCTGCCCGGGGGCGAGCGGGAGCTGCCGCTGCTGATCTGCGACCGGGCGTTCGAGGAGGACGGCTCCTTCCGCTATCCGCGGGCCCACGACGCCGGCTACATGGAGGGCGTCGAGGGGGACGTGATCCTGGTCAACGGCGCGCCCTGGCCGGTGGCCGAGGTGAGCGCCACCCGGCACCGGCTGCGGCTGCTGAACGCCTCCAACGCCCGCCGCTACCGGCTCCGGCTGACGCCGGGCGGCCGGTTCACCCAGATCGGCAGCGACGCCGGCCTCCTGGCCGCGCCCGTCACGCACGACAGCATCCCGATCTCCCCGGGCGAGCGGTACGACGTCGTCGTGGACTTCTCGGCCTATTCCGTCGGCAGCGCGGTCACGCTGGTCGACGCCCTGGCCGCGCTTCCCATCATGCGGTTCGTGGTCGCCCGCAGGGCCGCCGACGACAGCGCCGTGCCGGCCCGGCCGGCCCGCCCGCCCGAGCGGCCGCCCGCCGTGGCGACCCGCGTGTTCGACTTCCGCAGGACCGGCGACGTCTGGACGATCAACGGCCACCCCTACCGTCCCGGGGTTCCGCTGGCCAGGCCGCGCCTGGGCACCGCCGAGGTGTGGCGGCTGACCAGCGACTTCCACCATCCCGTGCACGTGCACCTGGCCCACTTCCAGGTGCTGGCCAGGAACGGCAGGCCGCCGGCGGCGACCGACGCCGGCTGGAAGGACACCGTGGACGTGCGCCCGTACGAGGTCGTGGACGTGCTCGCGCGCTTCGAGGGCCACCGTGGCCGCTACATGCTGCACTGTCACAACCTCGAGCACGAGGACATGGCGATGATGGCCGACTTCGAGGTGGTCTAGGGGCAGGCGTCCATGCCGGGGACGGGATGCGTGGCGTGCACGTGCTGCTCGGAGACGTAACCCCAGCCCCGGTCCGCCACGGCCTCGTCGGCCACGGTGCGGTACCAGTGGCCGTCGCGGGTCTCGACCCAGCAGAGGAAGAGGCTGACGCGTGTCAGCAGCCGCCCGGTCACCCTGCCCGCGGCCGAGTACACCGTGGCGGGGCGGTTCGGGCAGACGTGGCCCGTCTGCCAGGTGATGCCGAGGCCGGGATCCCTGACCGGCGGGGTGACGTACGACGCCGGATCGCCCGGGGCGCAGGCGATCTCCGGCCGGGACCGTGGCGCCAGGAGCAGGGCGGCGATCACGGCCGCGGCGGCCAGCACCGCGACCACCACGGGCAGCGGCCCCCCGAACCAGCGCGACGGCCCGGCCAGCAGCAGCGCCGCGTGCGCCGCGACCACCAGCCCGAGCGCGCCCCACGTCCAGGGGTTCGCCATGTTGCTCGTGGCCAGGTTGCCCACCACCCCGGTCACGGCCGGGAGGAGCACGCCGCCCGCGACCCGCCGCGCCCGCCCGGACGACGGCCTGACGCCGTCGCCGGCGAGCACGCGATCCCACGCCGCCCGCCACAGGGCCCGCTCCCGCGCGATCTCCTCCTCGGAGCAGTCGCGCAGCAGCAGGCAGGCCCGCACGATCTGGTCGGTGGCGCGGCGGTCGGGCGTGGCGGCGCGCCGCTCGCCCAGCACGCCGCCGATCGCCTCCACGCTCAGCTCCGGCACGGCGCCGGCCAGCTCGTCGTCCTGCGCGCCCGCCCAGAGGCGCAGCGTGCGCAGCCGATCGACGTAGGCTTCCCAGGTCCTGGCGTCGCCGGGGCGGGGAGGGAGGACAAGCGCGTCGTCCTGCGTCAAGGGGCACCGCCATCGGGATAGTCGCTCAACGTGGGCTTTCGATTACATCAAGCGACCGCAGGTTGTGGCCACCGGAATTCGCCCTCCCGATCACCCCGGCAAAGCACTACGTTGGGTTGATAGGAGACAATTCATCGGATGACATGTGCCCCCTCGTCTGATGGAGCTAGGAGCAGGCATGCAGATCGTACGGTTCACCAGTCCTCTGACCAGCGCCGACGCCGTAGGTGTCGATGACGGGGAGCACGTGGTGGAGCTGACCGGGGTCACCACCGTGGGCGAGCTGCTCCGGCTGTCGTCCGATGGGCTGCGGGAGCGCTGCGCGGAGGCGAACGGGCCCCGGCACCCGTCGGCGGCGGTGCGCCGGCTGGCCCCGGTGGACGGGCTGATGGAGGTGTGGGCGGCGGGCGTGACCTACCGGCGTTCGCGCGAGGCGCGGGTGCTCGAGAGCGAGCGGGCCGCCGACGTGTACGAGCTGGTCTACGACGCCGAGCGTCCCGAGCTGTTCTTCAAGTCCGTGGCCTGGAAGGTCTCCGGCGACGGCGGCCGCATCTCCGTGCGCGACGACTCGGAGATCGACGTGCCTGAGCCGGAGCTGGGGCTGGTGCTCAACGCGTTCGGCGAGATCGTCGGCTACACCGTGGTCGACGACGTCAGCTCGCGCACCATTGAGGGGGTCAACCCGCTCTACCTGCCGCAGGCCAAGATCTACCTGGGCGGCTGCGCGGTCGGGCCGGCGATCAGGCCCGCGTGGGAGGTGGCGGACCCGTACGCGCTGGACATCACGCTCACCATCGCCAGGGCGGGCGAGACGGTGTGGGACGGCAAGGCCAGCACCTCGCAGCTCAACCGGCGCCTCGACGACCTGGCGGGCTACCTGTTCAGGGCCGACGCCTTCCCCGACGGCGCCGTGCTGGCCACCGGCACCTGCCTGGTGCCCGACCTGCCCTTCACGCTCCAGGACGGCGACACGGTGAGCATCGGCATCGGCGAGATCGGCACGCTGACGACCACCGTGGTCAAGGGGCTGGGCGCGATGCGCTGACGCGGCGGGGGCGGGGCCCGGCGCGGCCCCGCCCGTGCTCACCAGGGCGTGCTCACCAGGGCGTGCTCACCAGGGCGTGCTCACCAGGGCGCGGGCGCCGGGGGCGCGACGACCGGCGGGCGGTCGTCGCAGGTGATGGTGTTGGGCAGCAGCCACGGCGCCAGCCAGCCCCCGTCGTTGCCGCCGCGGTCGGTCAGCGAGAACTCCGAGCCCGTGGGCGGGAAGCCGAACGACCCGCAGTTGTTGACCCCGACCGCGCCGACGTTGCGCGCGTCCGTGTTCTCGAACGTCGCCGAGCCCTTCACCCGCGCGCTGACCACCGAGGTGCCGGTGCCGTCCACCCGGGTGTCCTTGAAGTGCACGTTCGTGATGGCGTACAGGTCCTTCACCGACCACTCGCTGACCAGCATGATCGCGTTGTAGGTGTTGTCGAGGAAGTGGTTGCCGCGCACCCGGATGTCGGCGGAGATGTCCTTCTCCAGCGCGTAGAACCAGATGGCGCCCAGGCCGATGTTCCAGTTCAGCTCGTACGTGCCCGACCTGACCGTGGTGTTGCCGGTGATGTCCAGCCGCCCGGTGAACGGCTCGGCGCCGAAGCGGGAGCCCACCTGGATCGCGCTGCCCTCCCTGATCGGGTCGGCCACCAGGTTGCCGGAGACCGTGTTGTCCCGCCCGCCGTAGATCGCGATGCCGTTGGCCAGCACGGGCGTCTGGACGGTGTTGTGGTCGAACGTGTTGCCGGTGTTGGCGCTCTTCTCCGACCACATGGCCAGGGCGTCGTCACCGCTGTTGCGCAGGAAGTTGTTCGCCACGACCGAGTTCGTCACGCCGGTGTGGAAGTTGATGGCGTCGGCGATCTGGTCCACGATGATGTTGCCGGTGATCCGCACGTTGGTCATGGGGCCGTCGAACCAGATGCCCACCTTGGTGTGACGCAGGTGCAGGCCGTCGATCGTCGAGTCGCTCATCGCGCCGCCGATGCCGTTGACCTGGTCGGTGTCGATGCGCTCACGCACGTCGCCCTCGATCGCGAACCCCGACAGGTGCACGTTGCGGCTGCCGCCGTCCTTGCCGTAGAAGCCGACGCCCGTGTGCATCGACCCGTCGGGCGCGGGCTCCGGCAGGGCGACCTCGCGGCCCTTGATGATCGTGTACCAGTTCCCGGCGCCGGTGATCGTCACGTCGTCCACGATGATGTGCCGGTTCACCTGGTACGTCCCCGGCGGCAGGTACACCTTCACCCGCTTGCGCTTGGCGACCGCGATGGCCCTCTCGATGGCCCCGGCCGAGTCGCGCCGCCCCGTGGGGTCGGCGCCGAACGCCAGCACGTCGGCCGCGACCGGCTCCACCCGGGGCGGGCCGACGAGCTCGGAGTCGAGCAGGTCGATGACCGTCCACGCGGCCGTGCTCCCGGCCGGGGCGGTCAGTCGTACCCGGTCGCCCGCCCGGTGGGCGCGGCCGAGCAGCAGGCGCTGCTCGTCGTAGAAGTGGCTGGGCCGGAACGGCTTGGCGATCACGGGCGGGGGCGTGGTGGCGCTGGGCACGCACGAGCACTCGGTGATCCACCAGTCGGGGTGCAGCAGGTCGGCGCCCGGGTCGTTGGAGAACGGGTACTGGTTGTACAGCCAGGAGTACTGCGACGTCAGCGTCATGGTGGCGAGCTTCCTGCCGTTGACCGCGACGTCGAGGGGCGCGGTGATGCCGCCCCCGCCGGGCGCGTCGGGGATGCTGTAGCGCACGGTGATCGCGTTGGCCGTGGCCGGCAGCGTGAACTCCACGTGCTGCCCCGGAGTCAGCCTGACCGCCTTGCGCCCGGACGCCTCCGCGGGCAGCGTGTACGCGCTCCGGTCGGGCCCGATCACCGTGCCGGACGTCGTCGCGTTCTCCGCCTCCTGCTCGGCGAACGCCACCTTGGCGCCCCGGCCCGCGACGAGCGCCGGATCCAGGGCCGCCCGGGTCACGACGGGCGCCTTCTGCTCGGCCAGGGCGGGCGGCGCGGTGAGGCCACTTGCCAGGACGGCGGCGGCCAGCGCCGCGAGGAGCGTGCGGGGCATCGAGGGCTCGTTTCTCTCGGGGGGTGAGGTGACAGTAGGCCCCCCGCACACCGCTCCACAAGGCCCTGTGAACTACTTTCAGTGATGGCTCAAGTTCTTGCGTCAGAAGCGCAAACCATTTGCGGAAACCAGCGAAAGAGGCAGTTCGCCGCAGGGCCGCACGGTGAAACCCTCCTCGCCCCGGAACACCGAGCCCCCGATCCACTTCGCCGTGTTGGAGGCCACGACCCGCCCCGCCGCGCTGATCACGAAAGCGGGCACCGGAACGCCGCGCAACGCGGGCCCGACGGCCTCCTCGAACCGCCGCACGAACACGTCGGCCGCCGCCACCCCGGCGAACGAGCCCCCGGCCGGCACCGGTACCGACAGCGTGAGGCTGTACTCGTCCGTGCACAGGTAGTCCACGTAGGGTCCGCAGATCGTCCGCTCGGCCCCCTCGTACGGCCCCGTGTACCACTCCCAGTGCGTGTAGTCGTAGAACGCGCTGCCGGCCGGGTCGAGGTCGCGCAGGAGCTGCACCGGCGTGCCCGAGGGGTCGTCCTGCCACCACTCCAGGTACCAGGGCGCGTCGGCCAGCAGCCCCGGCGCCGCGATGAACCCGGCGCCCGCCACCAGCCCGCCGAGGTGGCGGAAGAGCGCGGGCCGCAGCGCCTCCAGGTCCTTCCTGACCGGCCGCCGGCCGGCGATCAGGGCGGACGTGCGGTCGCGGACGTCGTCCAGCACGGTGAACACGCCCTCCACGCTCTCGCGGACGCACGCGGCGGCCTGGGCGAGCGGGTCGCCGGGAGGTAAGGGGGTCGTGGCGTGGGTGGCGGGTCGGGGCATCGTCAACCTCCGTGCCTGGGGCCGCGGCCGGGGTCAGGAGTCCGTCAGCCGCAGCTCTATCAGCCGTTCGATCGCGTCGAGCACATGCTGTTCGGCCAGGTCGCGGGCCAGGCCGGGGTCAGCGTGGCGGATGGCCTCGGCGATGGCGCGATGCTGGGCCGTGGCCTCATCGTGCCTGCCCGGCTCGTCGTAAGGAAGCCACAGCAACGGCCCGATGTCGGCCTGTAACCGGATCTCCTCCTGAGTGAGTCGCGCCGACTGCGACGCGGCCGCGACCTCGATGTGGAAACGCCCGTCGAGCCTGCGCAGCGCGGCCGTCGAGTCGGCCCGCGCCATGTCGTCCAGCGAGCGCCACAGCGGCGCCACGTCGCCGGGCAGCGCCCGCCGCGCCGCCAGCCGGGCGGCGGCCCCGGCGATGGCCGCGTAGTGGTCGCCCAGGTCGCGCAGCTCGTCCACGGTGAACGCGCGCAGCCGCGCGCCCGGCTCGGGCGGCTCCCGTGGCGTGCGGACGAAGCTGCCGCCGCCCCGGCCGCGCCGCGTCTCCACCAGCCCCTGCTGCCGCAGCGCCATGAGCGCCTCCCGTAGCGTCACCGTCGAGACGCCCAGCCGCGCGGCCAGCTCGGCCTCGCTCGGCAACTGCTCCCGGTCGGCCAGCAGGCCCAGGGCGATCGCGTCGGACAGGCGGCGTACGACGGCATCGACCCTGCCCGCGCCCCCGACGGGGGCGAACACGGCCAGGTGGGACCCACTCACCGCCATCGCCCCATCCCTCCCGCCGTTAACGACATTGATGCAGGAATCACTCTTGTCGCGAAACATTTGAAATCATATGTTTTCGGTTATGCCAGGCAGCGAGACAGCCGTCGGCTTACGCGGGCTGCGCAAGGAGTTCGGACCGGTCAAGGCCGTGGACGGCGTCGATCTGGACGTACGCGACGGCGAGTTCTTCGCCATGCTGGGGCCGTCCGGATCGGGCAAGACCACGGTGCTGCGCATGATCGCCGGCTTTGAGACGCCCACCGCGGGCGCCGTCGAGCTGGGCGGTAGAGACGTGACCCGGCTGGCCCCGTTCGAACGCGACGTCAACACCGTCTTCCAGGACTACGCGCTGTTCCCGCACATGAACGTGCTCGCCAACGTCGAGTACGGCCTGCGCGTGAAGAAGATCCCCAAGGCCGAGCGCCGCGAGCGGGCCGTGGCCGCGCTGCGCTCGGTCCGCCTCGAAGGTTTCGAGAGCCGGCGCCCCGGCCGGCTCTCCGGCGGCCAGCGGCAACGGGTGGCGCTCGCCAGGGCGCTGGTCAACCGGCCGCGCGTGCTGCTGCTCGACGAGCCCCTCGGCGCGCTCGACCTCAAGCTGCGCGAGGAGATGCAGGTCGAGCTGAAGGAATTGCAGCGCGAGGTCGGCATCACGTTCCTGTTCGTCACCCATGACCAGGACGAGGCGCTGACGATGAGCGACCGGCTCGCGGTGTTCGACCGGGGCCGGATCGAGCAGGTCGGCACCCCCGCCGAGATCTACGAGCGGCCCGCCAGCGCGTTCGTGGCCGGGTTCGTGGGCACCTCCAACCTCATCTCCGGTGCCGCCGCCGAGAAGATCCTCGGCCGGCCCGGCACCTTCAGCGTCCGCCCGGAGAAGCTGCGCGTCGTGCCCGGCGAGTCCGCGGCGGCCGGTCCCGGCGAGCACGCCGCCACCGGGACGATCGCCGAGGTCGTGTACGCCGGCGCGGCCACCAGGTTCGTCGTGGACCTCGACGCCGGCGGGCGGCTGATCGCCCTGCAGCAGAACCTCGAGTTCTCGTCCATGGACGTCATGGGCCTGAGAGGCGCCCGCGTCCGGCTCGTGTGGCAGCGGCGGCACGAGTTCGCGATCGACTCACAGCAGCACGGAGCTCATGGCAGCACAGAGCGGAGGTAGGCCATGCGACCGACCGGACTCGCGATCACCGCGGCGGCCCTCGTACTCGTCACCGCCTGCGGAGGCGGCGGCACCACCACGACCGGCGGCGCGCCCCCGCCGGGCCGCAGCGGCTTCGTCCCGCCCAGCATCGACGCCCCGCAGAACCTCGGCACCGGCGAGGGCCAGGTCAACGTCGTGGCCTGGGCCGGCTACGTCGAGGACGGCACCAACGACCCCAAGGTGGACTGGGTCACCCCGTTCGAGCAGGAGACCGGCTGCCAGGTCAACGCCAAGGTCGCGGGCACGTCGGACGAGATGGTCAACCTCATGAAGACCGGCCAGTACGACGCCGTCTCCGCCTCCGGCGACGCCTCCCTGCGCCTGATCGCCGGGGGCACGGTCGCGCCGGTCAACACCAGCCTCATCCCCAACTACACCGACGTGTTCGACGGCCTGAAGAGCAAGCCGTGGAACTCCGTGAACGGCGTCCCGTACGGGGTCCCGCACGGCCGCGGCGCCAACCTGCTCATGTGGCGCACCGACACCGTCAAGCCCGCCCCCGACTCGTGGAGCGTGGTGTTCGACCCGAACTCGCCCTACAAGGGCAAGGTGACGGCCTACGACTCGCCCATCTACATCGCCGACGCCGCCGTCTACCTGATGGCGACCAAGCCGGACCTCGGCATCAAGAACCCGTACGCGCTGGACGACAGGCAGTTCCAGGCCGCGGTGGACCTGCTCAAGCAGCAGAAGCAGCTCATCGGCGAGTACTGGTCCGACTACACCAAGGAGATCCAGGCGTTCAAGAGCGGCGACTCGGTCGTGGGCACCACCTGGCAGGTCATCGTCAACGTGGCCAAGAGCGAGCAGGCGCCCGTGGAGGCCGTGCTGCCCAAGGAGGGCGCGACCGGGTGGTCCGACACCTGGATGGTGGCCGCCAAGGCCGCGCACCCGAACTGCGCCTACAAGTGGCTCGACTGGATCATCTCGCCCAAGGCGAACGCCCAGGTGGCCGAGTACTTCGGTGAGGCCCCGTCGAACGCCAAGGCGTGCCAGGAGACGGCCGACGCCAAGCACTGCGACACCTTCCACGCCACCGACGAGACCTACTTCTCGAAGGTGCACTACTGGACCACGCCGATCGCCCAGTGCCTCGACGGCCGCGCCGACGTCACGTGCAAGGACTACGCCGAGTGGACGCGGGCCTGGACGGAGATCAAGGGTTGACCCGGGTCGCCTCCTTCCTGCACCGCAGGGCGGGGGTACGCCTGTCGCTGCTGCTGTCGGCGCCGCTGGCGTGGCTGGGACTGGCGTACCTGGGGGCGCTGGCGGCGCTGTTCGTCACCGCGTTCCACACCACCGACACCTTCACCGGCGAGCTGGTCAGGACGTTCACCTGGGCGAACTTCCAGGACCTGGTCACGGTGGAGGTCTACCGGACGATCGCGCTGCGCTCGATCGGCGTGGCGCTCGCGGTGACCGTGATCGACCTGGTGGTGGCGTTCCCGATGGCGTTCGCGATGGCGAAGCCGGCCTCGCCGCGCTCGCGGCGCTGGCTGGTGATCGCGGTGCTGACGCCGCTGTGGGCGAGCTACCTGGTCAAGGCGTACGCGTGGCGGGTCATGTTGTCGTCGGGCGGGCTGCTGGGGTGGGGCTTCGGGGTGACGGCGACGATCCTGACGCTGGCCTACCTGTGGCTGCCGTACATGATCCTGCCCATCTACGCGGGGCTCGAGCGGTTGCCGGACTCGTTGCTGGAGGCCGCGGGGGATCTCGGGGCGCGGGCCGGGCGGGTGTTCAGGACGATCGTGTGGCCGCTGGCCTTCCCCGCCGTGATCGCGGGGTCGATCTTCACGTTCTCGCTGTCGCTGGGCGACTACATCGCCGTCAAGATCGTCGGCGGGCGGAGCCAGCTCATCGGGAACGTGGTCTACGACAACATCGGGGCGGCCAACAACCTGCCCTTCGCCGCCGCCGTGGCGACCGTCCCCGTCGTGATCATGCTGATCTACCTGGCGGCCGTGCGCCGTACCGGGGCCTTGGAGAGCCTGTGAAGCTGTCACGCCTGTCCAGGACCCTGCTCCGCCTCGCGCTCGCGGCGGGGCTGGGCGTGATCTACGTGCCGCTCCTCGTCGTGCTGCTCAACTCGTTCAACGCCGACCGCACGTTCGGCTGGCCGCCGTCCGGGCTGACCCTGCGCTGGTGGGGCGCGGCCTGGAACTCCTCCGGGGTGCGCGACGCGCTGTGGACCTCGGTCCAGGCCGGGCTGGGGGCGACCGCGATCGCGCTGGTGCTGGGCACGATGGCGGCCTTCGCCGTGCAGCGCTACCGTTTCTTCGGCCGCGACGTGGTGTCGCTGGTGATCATCCTGCCGATCGCGCTGCCCGGCATCGTCACGGGGATCGCGCTCAACAACGCCTTCCGTACCGTGCTGGAGCCGTTCGGGGTGGGGCTCGGGCTGTTCACGGTGGTGGTCGGGCACGCCACGTTCTGCGTGGTGACCGTCTACAACAACGTGCTGGCGCGGTTGCGGCGCACGGGCGCCGCGCTGGAGGAGGCGTCGGCGGACCTCGGGGCGGGGCCGTTCACCACGTTCCGGCTGGTGACGTTCCCGATGATCCGGTCGGCGCTGCTGGCGGGCGGGCTGCTGGCGTTCGCGCTGTCGTTCGACGAGATCATCGTGACGACGTTCACGGCGGGGGCCGGGGTGCGGACGCTGCCGATCTGGATCTTCGAGAACCTCTTCAGGCCCAACCAGGCGCCGGTGGTCAACGTGGTGGCCGCCGCCCTGATCGCGGCCTCGGTCGTGCCCGTCTACCTGGCCCAGCGCCTGTCCTCGGACGTGGGCGCCCACTGACGCGGGCGCCCACCCCCGCGATCAGTCCTGGTAGGTCCGTACGTGGTCGAACGCGGCGACCGCGCCCGCCCGGTTCATCGAGAACAGGCCGATCTTGAGCTGGCCCTTCGCCGGCAGCGTCCACACGCCGTTGCGCACCCAGCGCTTCCCGTCCCGGCTCGTGGCCGCCCCGACCTCCGTCTCCCTGTTGGCCGCGTCATGGTGGTACGACAGCCGCAGCCACATCGTCTCCGCCGTCGGCCCGCCGAACATCGGGGCGTTGGCCACGGCGATCGGCGGGGTGGTCGTCGGCCGCTCGCCCTCCTTGGCGAACTCGCTCATCCGCAGCACCGCACCGTTGCCCCGCGACAGCGGAAGGGCGGAGTGGGCCATCTTGAAGTAGCGGTCGTCGTTCTCGTACAGCAGGATGCCGGCCTGCTGGTTGCCCTGCGCCGGCGCGAAGCGCAGCTTGGCCTCCACCGTGTAGTCGCCCTCCGGCGCGTCCCGCAGCAGCACCGACGCCGTGTTGTTGTCCAGGTACAGCTCCGCGTTCTGGGTCGGCCAGGACAGCGCGCCGCCCGACACCGTCACCCCGGCCGCCGGGCCGCGGACCCAGCGCCACGCCGGGTCCAGAGCGCTGCCGTCGAACTCGTCGCCGTACGCGGGCAGCAACGTGCCGGGCCGCGGCTCGGGAACCCGCTCGGTGACGGGCGTGTGGAGCCTGGCGGCGCCCACGTTGTCGGCGTCGGCCGCGCCGCGGGCGATCGCCCCCACGGAGCCGGGCCTGGCCGCGGCCTGCGGCAGCGTGCGCCGCTGCGCCGCCACCGGATCGCCGAGCTGGTCGGCGCTCACCTGGACCGACAGCGCCGTGCCGCGCAGCTCGGCCACGACCGTGTGCCAGGTGCCGTAATCGAAACCGGCCGGCAGGGGCGTGACCGACTCGCCCCGGCTCTGGCCGCCGATCACCACGTCGGTGACCAGGGCGCCGCGGTCCTTGTCCAGCACGGCCGAGACGTGGTCGTCGCGGTTGACGAAGGCGAGCGTCAGCCCGGCCGCGCCGCCGGCGGTGATCCGCACGTCGGCCTGGGCGCGCACGTCGGCGGCCGGCGCCTTACGCCCCGAGACCAGGTAACCGGTGCCGGAGCCGTAGCCTTGGGAGTCCTGGCCGGTCTTCGCCGTCCAGGAGCCGCCCTCGGTACGCCAGCCGGTCATCGAGCCCTCGCCGAACGTGCCGCCCACGTCGAACGAGGCGACGGGCGCCGGCTGGGCGCCCTCGGACGGCCCCGCCCCGGCGCGCACCACCGGCCAGCCGTCGATCCAGTCCAGGCGGTCGATCAGCAGCGGGCGCTTGCTCAGGCTCTGCAGCCGTCCCGGGCCGACCGGCGGGAAGTCCGGGTCGTCCGTCGGGATGGCGTGGTAGACCAGCCAGTCCTGGCCGGACAGGTCGGTCTGGAAGCCGCTGTGCCCCGGGCCCGCCCAGCGGTTGCCGTTGGCGCCCACCACGATCGCGCCCTTGCTGGTCAGCGCCATCAGATCGACGCCCTCATCGTCGGTGAACGGGCCGAACGGGCTGGTGGAGCGGCCCACCTTGACCTGGTAGCCGCTGTAGGCGCCGTCGCAGCAGCCGGCGTCGGAGTAGAACAGGTAGTAGTGGCCGCCGCGCCGGACGACATACCCGCCCTCCATCCTGCGGCCCCTGGCCACCTGGGTGGCCGCGCCCTCGACGAGGGTCGCGTCGGCGTTCATCCGCGCCACGCAGATCACGTCGTAGCTGCCCCAGTACATGTAGTGGGTGCCGTCGACGTCGGTGAACTGCGCCTGGTCGATGTGGCCCGTGGGGCACGTGGCCTGGGTCGCGGCCGGCAGGACGTCGCCCCGGTCCGTCCACGGTCCCGCCGGGGTCGGCGCGGTGACCAGCCCGAGGTCGCCGGACGCCAGCGAGTAGTACAGGTGGTACGTGCCGCCGATGTAGCGGATGTCGGGCGCCCAGAGCCGGGTGCCGGCGTGCCAGGCGGGCTGGGTCCGCGCCGTGAAGACGTCGCCGGCGTACTCCCACGTCACCATGTCCGCGGAGCGCATGATCGGCAGGATGCGCTCGCCGGGCTCGCCCTTGCTGTTGAAGACCGGGTTCTGGGTGCCGTAGGCGTACCAGTAGCCGTCCTTGCCGTGGATCATCGTGGGGTCGGGGAAGGTGTCCACCACCCCGGCCGACACCGGGTTGGCGTAAGTCGCGGGGGTCGTGGAGGTCACGGCCTGGGCGGGTAAGGGGCTGACGGCCAGGGTCGCCAGCAGGGCGGCGACACCGAGGAAGATCCTCATGCGGAGGTGTCCTCTTTCTCGAAGGAGCTCAGCGTGGGGTCGTAGTCGAGGGCGCCGATGTCGTACATGGGCGTCATCCAGTGGTAGAAGTTGTCGCCGCGTTCGCGCAGCAGGTCGTACAGCCTGCGCATCAGGCGGCGGCGGACCGGGGCCAGCTCCGGGTGGGTGTAGCGGTTGCTCAGCTCGTGCGGGTCGTCCTGGAGGTCGTACAACTCGTTGACCGACTCCGGGTTGACGACCAGCTTGTAGCGGTCCTCGCGGATCATCCGCTGCGGGTAGGGGAAGTGGTGGCCGTGGAACTCCGCGAGCAGCTCGGCCGGCCACTCCGGGTGCTCGCCGCGGACCAGGGGCACCAGGCTGCGGCTGTCCACGGCGGGCTTGGTGTCGCAGCCGGCCAGCTCCAGGATCGTGGCGGTGCAGTCGGTCAGGTTGACGAACTCGTTCCTGACCTGGGGCCGCTGACCCGGGATCCGGACGATGCCGGGGATGCGGTAGATGTCCTCGTACATGGCCGGGCCCTTGTCGTGCAGGCGGTGGGCGCCGGTGAACTCGCCGTGGTCGGCGGTGAAGAAGACCGAGGTCTGGTCCGTCAGGCCCAGCTCGTCCATCCGGTCGAGGATGCGGCCGATCTGCTCGTCGATCAGGGTCACATAGCCCCAGTAGACCGCGATCAGCTTGCGGGTGACCTCGATCGGGATCGTGTCGAACGTCCAGTGGGCGCTGTAGTTGCGCTGCACCGGCGGCTTGCCCTCGAACGTCTCCGCGATCGACGGCGGCAGCTCGACCAGGCTTGGGTCGTACATGTCGAAGTACGCGTCCGGCAGCAGGTACGGCAGGTGCGGCCCGAAGAAGTGCGTGGCCAGGAAGAACGGCCGGCCGTCGGCCGCGTACCGCTCCAGGTGCTCGATGGCCCTGGTCGCCAGGTAGTGCTCGAACGTCGCCTCCACCGGCTGGTGCAGCCGCGCCGCCAGCAGGTTCCCCTGGTTCCCGTTCGGCGTCGTGCCCCGCACCAGATCCGAGATCTTGTACGGCGGCAGCCCCCGCTCCTCCAGGTACGCCAGGTAGTCCGGATGGTCCACCGGGTTGTGCCAGCCCGGCAGGTCGGGCCCGTCGAACCCGTACGAGGCGGCGTTCCTGCTGGTCCCCCCGTGCCACTTGCCGATCAGCCCGAGCTGGTAGTCCTGCTCCTTCAGCGCCTCGGGAAAGGTGAAGGCGTCCTCGCGCAGGTCCTCCAGATAGCCGACGTTGCGCTCGTAGTTCGCCAGCAGCCGGTGCCGGAACGGCGCCTGCCCGGTGAGCAGGCTGGCCCGCGAGGGCGTGCAGATGGCCGTCGGCGTGTAGAACCGGTCGAACCGGGTGCCGCTCGCGGCCAGCCTGTCCAGGTTGGGGGTGGCCACGTGCGGGTTGCCGTAGCAGCCCAGGGTGTCGACGCGGTGCTGGTCGGTCATCAGGAACAGCAGGTTCACTTCGTGAAGGCCTTCGTGTAGAGGTCGCCGGTGTAGTACGTGGCCGGGTCGGGCTTCGACTTGAGCTGACCGGTGCTGACGAAGAAGTCGCCCAGGCTGTTCAGCCACTTGGCCACGGTGCCGTCCTTGGTCTTGCCGACCAGGTCCTCGGTCGTCATCACCTGCACGTTCGCCGCGTCGGCCTTGACCTTGGCCGCGTCCAGCTTGAGCAGCGCGGCCGCCTCGGTGATCGACTCCTCGGGGTGCGCCGCCCGCCAGTCGTTGGCCTCCTGCAGCACCTTGATCACCTTGTCGGTGAGCGCCGCGTCCACCCCCGTGCCGCCCACGAAGGCGGTCGGGAACGAGCTCTCGGGGAACTCCTTGGTGCTGGCCAGCTCGACCGTGCCGGGCACCTTCTGCTTGATGGTGTCGATCAGCGGGTACCAGATCCCGGCCCCGTCGATCTGCCCGGCGGCGAACGCCGACACCACGGTCGCCGGGTCCATGGGCACCTTCTGGATGTCCTTGACCGTCATCCCGGCCTTCCGCAGCGCCAGGTTGAGCACCATGTCGCCGGACGTGCCCTCCGGCACGCCGACCTTCTTGCCCTTGAGGTCCTGGATGCCGTTGACGCCGGGCCGGCCGATGACGCGGTCGGCGTACGCGAGCGTGTTGATCGCGACGACCTTGGCCTTGCCGGAGGCGGGCAGCCACATCGCACCCGGGCCGATGTAGCCGAAGTCGAGGTCGCCGGCGCCGAGCGCCTGGATCTGCAGCGGGCCGTTGGTGAAGACCTTGATCTCGGGGGTGAGCCCCTGCTTGTCCCACAGGCCCTGCTTCGCGGCGATCGCGAGCAGGCTGGCGCCGTTGTAGTCGCTGATGTAGCCGAACCTGACCGTGGAGCCGTCGTCGGAGCAGGCGGTCACGGAGAGTGCTATGACGCTCACCGCCGTGGCGGCCGTCAGGGTGCGGCGAAGAGAACGCATGGCGGGTCAGTCCTTTCTGAGACGTTCAGGCCGCGGACGCGGCGGGAGCCTGGTGGTACACGGCGTGCCAGACCTCGTTGCGGATGCGCCCGAACTCGGGCGACAACCGCATCTCCTCGGTCCTCGGGTAGGGCAGGTCCACGTCGATGACCTGCTGGATGCGGCCGGGCCTGGCCGCCATCACGATGACGCGGCTGGCCAGGTAGACGGCCTCGTCCACGTCGTGGGTGATGAACATGACCGTGCGCTGCTCCTGGCTCCAGGTGTCGAGGAGCTGGTCCTGGAGCTGCACCCGGGTCAGCGCGTCGAGGGCGCCGAACGGCTCGTCCATGAGCAGGACCTGTGGGTCGACCGCGTACGCGCGGGCGATCGCGCAGCGCTGCTTCATGCCGCCGGACAGCGTCTTGGGCAGCGCGTCGGCGAAGTCGGACAGCCCGACGAGCTCGATGGCCCGCTCGGCCCGCCGCCTGCGCTCGTCGGTCGGCAGGTCCATGAGCTTGAGCCCGAACTCGACGTTCTTGCGCACGGTCAGCCACGGGAACAGCGCGTACTGCTGGAAGATCACCCCGCGCTCCGGCCCGGGCCCGGTGACCGGCCTGCCGTCCACCAGCACCTCGCCGGAACCGGGCTCGACCAGCCCGGCCGCCATGCTCATGAGCGTGCTCTTGCCGCAGCCCGACGGGCCCACGACCGTGACGAACTCGCGGTCGGCGATGTCCAGCGACACGTGGTCCAGCGCGACGAAGGTCTCGTCCTTCATCGGGAAGGTCTTGACCACGTCCCTGAATGAGATCTTGGCGTTCATCGGCGCTCCTGCCAGTCGGTGAGGCGGCGCTCGGCGAGCAGCAGCAGCCGGTCCATCAGCAGGCCGAGCACGCCGATGGCGATCAGGCCCACGAAGATCGTGGACAGGTCGTAGTAGAGCTGGGCCTGCTGCATGCGGAAGCCCAGGCCCTCCTGGGCGGCGATCAGCTCGGCGGCGACCAGCGTGCCCCAGGCCGAGCCGAGCCCGACCCGCATCCCGACCAGGATGAACGGCGTGGACGCCGGCACCACGACCTTGAGGAAGATGGTCCGGTCCGAGGCGCCGAGCACGCGGGCGGCGTTGATCAGCGTCTTGTCCACGTCCACCACGCCCTGGAACGTCGCCACGACGCTGGACAGGAACGACGCCAGGAAGATCACGAAGACCTTCGGCACCTCGCCGATGCCCATGAGCACGATGGCCAGCGGGATGATCGCCAGCGGCGGGATCGTCCGGAAGAACTGCACGTACGGCTCCAGCAGGCCGCGCGCGGTGGCGTACCAGCCCATCAGGAAGCCGATCGGGATGGCCAGCAGCGTGCCCAGCAGGAAGCCGAGCAGCACCCTGCGCAGGCTGGCCATGGCGTCCAGCAGCAGCGTGCCGTCCGAGAGCAGCTCGACCGCCTTGGCCGCCACCTCGAGGGGGCCGGGCAGACCCTGCACGCCGATCGTGGCCAGCAGCGTCCACAGGACCAGGCCGATGACGACGGCGATCAGGTTGAGCGCCACGGCGCGTCGCGAGCGATTGGGGCCGCGCCGCGCGGCCGGGGCCGCGGGCGACTTGCCCAGCGCGGT
The DNA here is from genome assembly GCF_040654715.1 of Nonomuraea sp. NPDC050643. Lineage (NCBI taxonomy): Bacteria > Bacillati > Actinomycetota > Actinomycetes > Streptosporangiales > Streptosporangiaceae > Nonomuraea > Nonomuraea sp. NPDC050643. The sequence goes on from NZ_JBFAIM010000006.1 coordinate 255,146, forward strand.
GAGCTGGGTCATGGGTTCATCAAGTCCTCAAGTGCGAGATCCGGTCCTGCCGGATAGCGGGACAGCAGCGGGGATTCGTGCAGCACCAGGGCGATCCCGCCGAGGGCGCCGGCGACCTCGCCGAGCGTGGCGCGGCGCAGGCTCACCCGGTGGCGGGAGACCGGCATGACGTGCTCGCCCAGCGTCCGCTCGACCGGCCCGATCAGCGCGCCGCCGGCCTCGGCCAGCTCGCCGCCGATCACTATCACGCTGGGGCCGATCGCGTTGCACAGGGCCGCGAGCACCTCGCCGATCCTGGCGCCGACGCCGTCGAGCAGGCGCAGGGCCGTCGCGTCGCCGGCCCTGACGGCCTTGAGCAGCTCGGGCACGCCGTCGGCCCGGCCGCCCGCGGCGCGGTAGGCGTCCAGCACGGCCCGGATCGAGGCGACGGTCTCCAGGCAGCCGGTGCCGCCGCAGCCGCACCGGGCGCCGCCCGGCTCGACCGTGATGTGGCCGAACTCGCCGGACAGGCCGTACGCGCCGCGGTGCAGCGACCCGCCGACCACGAGCCCGCCGCCGACGCCGTGGGACAGGCGCAGGTACAGCACGTCCCGCCCGCCGGCGGCGGCACCCCAGATCGCCTCGCCGAGCGCGGCCAGGCGGGTGTTGTTGTCGATCAGCACGGGCACGCCGAACCGCTCCCGCAGCAGCACCTGCACGGGATGCGGCGCCACCTCCTCCGCAACGGCGGCATCGTCGGCGCCGCCACCCTCCTGGCCGCCGTCCTCGGCATCCGGCCCAGCGGACCCGCCCACTGGGCCGCTTGCGGGGCCGCCCTCCGGGCCGCCCATTGGGCCGCTTGATGGGCCGCCCTCCGGGCCGCCCATCGGGCCGGCCGTCGGACCCGCCACCGGGCCGACCACGCCGACGCCGATGGCGTCGAGGGCGCCCAGGCGGAGCGCGCCCGATCCCGTGCCGGTGAGCGAGCCGATGAGCCGCTCGGCCAGCTCGACCCGCCCCTCCCAGGACAGGTCCGCCGGGTGCGGCTCGCTGGCCGAGCCGACGACCTCGTGCGCCAGGTTGACTGCCGCGACGTGCAGCCCGCGGCGCGCGAAGTCGATGCCGATGGCCTGGCCCGCGTCCGGGTTGAGGGTGAGCGTCTCGGCCGGCCGGCCACGGCCGCGCGGCGTCTCCTGTGCGCTGGCGGTGACGACGGCGCCGCTGGTGACGAGTTCGGCGAGAATGTCGTAGAGGGTCGTGCGCGACAGGCCGCAGTGCTTGCCCAGCTCGCCCCGGCTGAGCGGGCCGTGCTTGCGCAGCAGTCCGAGCACGAGCTCTTCGTGCCCGCGCCGGAGCTGCGACAGGGGGCCACGGGGTTGTGACATGACGCAGAGTCTGCCCATGTGCCTGTTTTTCGTCAATAACCCGGAAAAAAACACTGCAACTCCCGTATATGCCCTATGAGCTGGGAAAACAGGCGTACGCGGGCTTGGCAAAGCTTGTAACGTTCCCGTAACAAGGCTCGCGCGGCGACGGCACGCGTCCGGGCATTGAGTCATCGCCCGGACTCAGGTGAGATCGAAGGATGAGCCGCCGGCGCCTTTCGGTCGCCCCGTGGAGGGGAGTGGTGGCCGCGACGCGGATTCGCAGGCTCGTCGATCGGCACGCCGGCCCGGCCCTGCGCCTGGCCGGCCTGACCGTCACCGGTGACCTCGACCTGGGCGGCACGACCATGGAGTTCGACCTGGAGCTGGTCGACTGCGTGATCGACGGCGCGCTGCTGCTGACGGGTGCGTCGGGCCGGCGCGTCGACCTGACGGGCACGAGCGTACGGCGCGTCGCGGCCGACGCCTTGCGGCTCACCGGCGACTTCGTGCTGCGCGGGGCGCGCGTGGGCGACGCGACCGGCGTCTCCCGGCCGCTGGCCGGCTCCGGCGGCCCCGGCGGGGACCGGGTGGTGGTCGCCCAGCGGGTGCTGGAGCACTCGGTGCCCGCGGTGTTCAGGGCGTCCGGCGCCCGCATCGACGGTGACCTCGTCCTGGAGGACACCCGCCTCGTCTCCGACCGGCAGTGGACGCTCTTCGCCGAGCGCATGTGGCTCGGCGGTTCCCTCAAGGCCGCGCGGCTGTCATCGACCGGCGCCCTGTACCTCCGCCAGGCGCACATCGGCGGTCAGGTCCTGCTCAACGGGGCGGACGCGGGCGGGGTGGACCTCACGGCGGGCGAGGTGAGCCTCGGTTTCTGCGCCGACTGGGGCTTCACCGCGCACGGCGAGATCCGCCTGCGCGGCGCCCAGGTCGGCAACGTGGTGACCTTCCACGACGCGCTGCTCTCCCCGCCCGGAGGAGCGCTGAACCTGGCCCGCCTGCGTACGCCCCGCCTGCGGCTGGACTTCCGCGACGCGCCGGGCGGATGGGTGGTGCTGCGGGACGCGCAGGTCGACTCCCTGGTCGACGCCGAGCAGGCCTGGCCGGCCGAGGGGCGGCTCGACGTCGAAGGGCTCGGCTACCGGCGTATCGCCTCGACCGGCCAGGTCGACGCCGGCGGCCGCGTGCGCTGGCTCACCAGGGACCGGCGGGCGAGCGCCGGATCCTTCGAGCAACTGGCCCTGTCCTACGAGAGATCGGGGGACGCGCGCGGCGCCCGCATCGTGCGCCGGGCACGTGAACGGCACACGCGTGCGAAGGACGGGCTCCCCGGCCGCCTCTGGGGAGCGCTTCAGGACCTCCTGTTCGGATACGGGTACGTGCCTCATCGAGCCCTCGGCTGGCTCCTGGTCCTCGTCGCGGCCGGCTCCACCTGGTTCGCCCTGCGCCCACCCGGCCCGACCCGGAAGGAGGGCCCGGCCTGGGACCCGGTCCTCTACACGCTGGACCTGATCATCCCGATCGCCAACCTCGGCCATCGCGCCGCCTGGAACCCGCTGGGGGCGGACAAGGTGGTCGCGGTGGTGCTCATCCTGGCCGGCTGGCTGCTCGCGACCGCGGTCATCGCGGGGGTGGGCCGCGTGTTCAGCCGTTCCTGAGATCCGGCCCGGGCTCGCGCTGGAGCTTCCAGAGGAACTGCGTCAGGTCGGCGACGGCGTCCTCGAAATCCAGCCACAGCGCCGCCCAGCCCCTGATCTCCTCGATCGGCGCCGGGTTCTTGCGCGTGAGGATGATGATCTCTCCGCCGTGCCGGCGCAGTTTGCGGGCGCAGGCCCGGAGGTCGTCCGCGAACTCGCCGCGCGGGAGCAGGGTCTGCAGCTTGGCCAGATCGTCGAAGAGCATCTCGAGCTTCGCCACGATCTGGTCTTTGTACTGCTCCAGCGTGTCCGGCCCGGCGCTGCGGCGGCTGATCTCCTCGGTCAGGGTGAGGGCCCGGCCGAGGATCTTCTCGTAGATCTCCATGTTCACCGGTTCTCCGTGCCCAGCATGGTGACCAGGATCCTGCTGGACCACTGCGCCCGGTGGCTCGCCCGGGCGCGTGCGTCGGTGGACAGGGCCGGACGGGCCGCCTCTCTGATGGCCTCCCGCAGGTCGTCGATGTAGCGCCACATGTGCGGCGGCATGGCGGTGAGCCCCGCCCGCTCGGCCTCCAGCATCGCGCGCAGCGCGTCCGCGTCGTCGTGAAAACGCCGCCATCCCTGCCCGGGATCGAACCTCATGCGAGCTCGGCACGCAGCCGTTCCCATGCGAGACCGCCCGGACCGCGGTGCTCTCGCGGGGTGGCGTCGCGGGCCGTCCACTTCTCCGTCAGGACGCCGGTCACGCGGGCGGCCAGGCGGAGGAACCACAGCCACGTTCCGTCGTCCTGGTGCCGGGCACGTCCGACGAACATCAGCGCGGCGGCCACCAGAGCCAGCCGCCGGTGGACCGCCCACTCCTCGCCGAGCCCCTTGCCCGCCAGCCATCCGGCCCACTCCTCGCCGAACCGGCGGATCAGCCGCACGACCTGCGGAGGCAGCGCTCCTGGCGCGGTTTCCCCCTCCGCCAGCGCCTCGATGAGCGCGACGCGCAGCTCCTCGCCCAAGGCCGGAAGCTCACGGGCCAGGACGCAGAGCAGAAGATGGGCGCCGTCCCCCGCGCGCGGCGCGGCCGGGCCGAAGCGATCGAGGTCGATGAGGATCCACTCGCGAGGGAGCCCCGGCGACCTTCGCACCAGGATGTTCCCGAGGTGCAGGTCCCGATGGGCCGGGCCCAGGTGGATTCCGCGCAACCGCCGGCCGCCGAGACCCTGCGGGTCGAGCAGGGTGAAGGGACCGCCCAGCGGGTGGCGCCCGTGGAGGAGCCCCTGCTCCGTGGCCCACCGGTGGACCTTGCCTCCCTCGGCGACCCTCTCTCCGAGCATCAGGGTCATGAACTGCCGTACGGACATGTCCGCGCACGCGCTGGCGGGGCCGGGTCTCCACCGGGTGAGCATCGTCCCCACCACGCGGGCTCCCGTCTGCGCCACGGTGTCGAGCTCCAGGGCGGACAGCGGAACGAACTCGCCGAGGTCGTCGCCGCCGACGCGCTGAACCGCCAGGGCGGAGCCGTCGCCGACGTCGATGACGTCCACCATCTCCGCGAGGTGCCGCTGGAACGCGCCCGCCGTCTCCCACGCCTGCCTGGCGCGCTCGATCTCCGCGCGCCGCCGCGAGAGCTTGACGACGAACTTCTGGTGATCCCCTCCGACGCGGTCCTCGAAGTAGAGGCACGCGACCTTGGCGCCGCTCTCTCCGCCGCCCAGGACGCGGTCCAGCTCCACGTATCGTCCCCCGCCCAGCCACCCGCGCAGGCGCGTGGCGGCTGCCAGGCCGAAGAAGTCCGCGACGGATGCGGATACGGTCTCCTGTTTCAACGTTGCTCCGGTTTCACGATGATCGGGGTCAATGGGGGCTCCGCCGCCTGGTGCGGACGAGGCCGTCGCGGATGGCCGGGCAGCGCAGGTCGTACCCGCCGGGTGTCCGGCGCAGGAGCCCGTGCCGTACCGCGTCGTCGAGCCAGGCCCTCGCCTGCCAGGGCCGGCTCAGGAAGATCCCGGCCAGGCCGTTGGACAGCCTGCGTACCGGTGAGGTGCCGTGCCGCTCCCAGCGGCCGAACTCGCCGCCGCCGGCGATGATCAGGGCTCTCAGCAGCCGGGCGGCCAGGTGGGGGGCCCGGCGGCCGGGCCGCCCCGGCGGCGCCGCGAGTACCGCGGGCACGATGCCGTCGAGGAGGAAGGCGCGCAGCACCGCCTCGTCGCCGCATCCGGTGAGGTCGGCGGGGTCCTCGTGACCGGCCGAGTAGATGGTGCGCGCCATGAAGACCTCGAGCGGGCGGGAGAAGGCCTTCGCCAGCACGCTGCCGGAGTAGAGCAGCTCGTCCATGACCGGTGCCCACTGGTGTGCCCTCCGGGGAGGCACCGCCTTCTCCAGATAGGTGATCACGTCGAGGCTGTTGACCGATTCGGGGTAGATGAGGCCCGCGCCCGCGATGCCCTTCCGCGTGGGCAGGAGCGTCTCGGTGTACTCCTTGGTCCGGCATGTGACGATCAAGGAGTCGCTCGGGCCGAGTGACCGGTTGATCCGCTCGATCGCACGTGTCCGGTGGCCCGGCGGGAGCTCGTCGAGCCCGTCGAGCAGCGGCAGCACCCGGCCCGCGCGTACGAGGTCCCTGGCCGCGTGCGCGCCGAAGAGCTTCGCGTCCGCCAGACAGGGGAACTCGTGCCGCAGCCGCCGCTGCAGCCATGCCTTGAACGGCTCCTTGCCGGGGTTCCACGAGTTCAGGCGCAGGATCACGGGGACGGGATCACGCGGCCCCGCCGTGTCCAGCAGCTCACGCGTCAGCATCAGCAGCAGCGAGGTCTTGCCCGCGCCGCCCTCCCCGAGGACGACGATCCGCCTGCCCTGTGACTGCTGAAAACTGGCGGCCGAGACGAAGTCGAGCTCCCCGCGCGGCGCGTCCTCCGTGGCGAACGTGCCCAGCAGGCCGTGGTCGTCGGTCCTGCGCCAGGAGATGCGCAGCGGCGCGGGAGCGAACAGCAGCCGTGCCTCCGTCTCCTCCCTGACCTGGGCCGAGACCGCCTCAGCCAGCGTGAAGGCGGCTCGTCCGAGCCGGTTGGGGGAGGCGGCGACCATGGCGCGGGCCGCTCCGGCCGAGTCGCGCCGCGCGCGCAGGGCGCTCACGCCGACGGCGAGCATCACCACGGTCATCTGCAGCAACGACACCGCGCTCGGCGCCGCCCCGCCCGCGAGGAGGGCGAGCAGGCTGGTGGGCACCATCAATCCCGCATAGGTCAGTACGGCGCGCTTCGACCCGCCCCGCCGGGCCGTCGGCGCGGCGGGCACGGCGGGGGCCTCCATCACGGGGACCTCCGCGACGGCCTTGCCGCGAGGGACGTCCGTGTCCTTGATCCGCCACCACGCCTCCTTCCACGGTGCGAGATCCCGCTCCTTCGTGACGCCGCAGGCCAGCAGGAACGCCGTGAGCAACTCCAGGGACGGCGGCCGGTGCTCGCGGTTCAGGGCGTCGCAGAGCGTGCTGGTCGGCAGGCTGGCGCCGAGCGCCTGAGCCCGGTCGCTCAGCTCCCTGAGCGACCGGTTGCCCGTCGAGACGCGCAGCGCGACCATGGCTTCGAGCAGGTCGGCGACGCTCCGCACATCCGACGGATGAAGGGGGGCCGGCCCGTCGGCCGCACCCTTGGAGCGCGCCGCCGAAGCCGGTCGCTCGCCCGCCCCCGGGAGGGCGCCCTGACGGGCGTATCGGTCGGCGGCCTCCCACCGCTGTCGCCATGCGAGGGGGTCGCCACCGCAGGCGGTGACGTACGCCTCGGTGACCGGCCAGGACGGCAGCCGGGTGCCGGAGGTCGCCATCGAGATGGCGCCGGCCGAGTAGTTCGCCAGCGCGGCCACTCTGCGCTGCGTCAGGCCGGCTTCGGCCCGCAACGCGCGCAGGCCGGTGGTCAGCTCCGTCACAGGGTCGCCGGACAGTAATTTCGCGTCATGTGGCATGAGGAGGTCCCGGAAGGTGGCTGTCATATCGGTGCGCGCCCTCGCAGCGCATCACCCGATCCCAGTGGAAAATCCAGATGTCCGGCGACTCGCCGCACGCCTGGACAAAGGCGCCGGCCAGTTGCCGGCCGGGAAACTTGTCCCCGTTCTGTGCGTTGTAGAGCGAGGTGGCGCTATAGGGAACTCTGCGCGCCATGGCGCGGAAAGTGATACGTTTCTTCGCGCGCAACCGGCTAAGTGCGTTCATGTAGCCGCGGGCGCAGCCATCGCACGCGGGATGGTTTCTTTTTGCGGGCATGACGGTGTCAGGAACCTGTCCTTGTATTTCCTGCAGATGAATGCCGGAAAAAGCTGGGCATGGATGTTTCGTCGATCGGTGAGGTCCGGACGCTGAGGGCTGCCTCCCTCGTGGAGGGCCCAGTATCGCTCTTTGCCAGTCCGTGGCGCTAGCTGTGATCAGCTTTAGTGAACAGGGTCGGGGCACTTCACTTGAGAATGAGCTAAATCCGCATCTGTCCTTATTGAGGGTATTTCGCGGCTCGGACAGGGCGAAGTGCACAACAGTCATGTGCTCGGTGAACTCCAGCGCGCTTTGTTCGACGCGGCGCAGGTGAAAGCGTGGTGACCGGTGTCCGGGACGCTGTCATTCCGTCCGGACGCGGAGTTGTGGGCCTGGTGTGCGCCCCGTGCGGCCCCCGGTTCTGGCTTACTTGAGGCGCTGGGCAACGTCTGATGGTCCGGACGCTCCTTGCTGAAGGCCCCCCCTGCCAGGGGGGCCTTCAAACCCGTGCTCGGGCGGGCGGGGTAAAGTGACACCAGGCGCCGTCCCGCGCCCGACCTCCTGACCACGCGCCCACGCCGTGCGGCCACGCGGAGGCAGAGGGGATCGATGTCCTCGGGGCGAGGTCTCAGTTCGTGCGGGTTCTCTGGACGGCGGGCCGTGCAGCCGGAGCGTGGGTCCTTGCACCGCGCCGCCTCGGGAGCACCGCCATGACCGAACACAAGCACCTCAAGCGCCGCGTACGCGACCGCATGGCCAGGACCGGCGAGTCCTACACCACCGCGCTCCGCCACGTCGCGGGCCGTTCGCGCCACCACCACGAGTCGGCGCTGCTGCGGCACGTCCTCGGTGACGACCACTCCGAGGCCATGCTGCTCGGGCTCGGCGGCGGCATCGGGTTCATGTACTTCGTCTTCGAGTACAAGGGCCACCCTCCGATGCTGACCATCGTCGCCCAGGCCCACCCCGAGCCGATGATCCCGCTCGCGCTGTCCAGGGCCCGGGTCCCGCACGAGGTCAGGCGGACGGGCTCGGCCAGGGTCGCCGAGCGTCATCTGCGCGCCGCGCTCGACGCCGGGCGGCGGCCGATCTGCCAGGTCGCCCGCAACCTGCTGCCCTGGCGGGACGCGATGCCCTTCCCCGACCCCGTGGACGTCGCCGTGACCGGGCTGTCCGGCGACACCGTACGCGTGCGCGACGACGCCCCCGTCGAACTGCCGCTCAAGGACTTCATGGCGGCCTGGTCGGCGATCCCCAAGTCCAGGCACAAGCTCGTCGAGGTCACCGGCCCCGCGACCGGGACGCCCGACGTCGCCGGGGCGATCGAGGACACCGCCGCCAAGCTGACCGGGCCGGTGCTCGGCAACGCCTTCGACGTCAACTTCGGGCTCTCCGGCATGCGCAAGCTGGCCGCCCAGCTCGCCGACACCACCGGCAAGCAGGGGTGGACCCGCAGGTTCGCCGACCTGGGCCCGGCGCTCGACCGGCTGAGCGAGTGCCTCGAAGTGGAGTACACCGCGCCGGGCGCCACCCGGCCGCTCTACGCGGCCTTCCTGGCCGAGACCGGTCACGCCGAGGCCGCGGCGGTCTACCGGGAGGCGGGCGCGCGCTGGTCCCGGGTGGCCGAGGCGGCGTCCGCGCGGCTGTCGCCGGCCGAGCTGGCCGGGCTCGTGGCGGAGGTCGTGCGGCTGGAGGAACAGGGGGCCGGGCTGCTGCTCGGCCGTTGACTTTTGTTTGGATGGTCGCCAAATTAAAGGGGCTGTGTCGTAGCCGGCCGACCCCTGGAGGGCGACCATGAGGCGCTTGCTCTCGGTGCTCCTCGTCATGCTCCTGGCCTGCGCCGCACTGGTCGTTCCCGGGCACGCCGGGACCGCGCGGGAGGTGACCTACGACAAGTACTCGCTGATGGTGAACGGTCGCCGGATCGTCCTGCAGTCGGCCGAATTCCACTACTTCCGCCTGCCCAGCCCCGAGCTGTGGGCGGATGTGATGGAGAAGTTCAGGGCGGCCGGGTTCAACGCCGTCTCGCTCTACTTCTCGTGGGCCTACCACTCGCCGAAGCCCGGTGTGTACGACTTCACCGGCGTCCGCGACGTGGACCGCCTCCTGCGCGCCGCCCGGCAGGCCGGCCTGTACGTCATCGCCCGGCCGGGGCCCTACATCAACGCCGAGAGCACCGGCGGCGGCTTCCCGGCCTGGCTGAAGACCGTGCCCGGCCGGGCACGCAGCAGCGAGGCGGGCTACCAGGCCGCCTACCGCGAGTGGCTGCACCGGATCAACCCGATCATCGCCAGGCACCAGGTCACCGGCGGCGGCCCGGTGATCCTCTACAACGCCGAGAACGAGTACCAGGTCAACACCGACGCCGCGTACATGCAGGACATCCAGGACCAGGCGCGGGCCGACGGCATCGACGTGCCGATCACCACCAACGACTGCTGCGACGCCGGGTCCTGGAGCTCGACCTGGGCGACCGGGCCCGGCGCGGTGCAGATCCCGGGCGTGGACGACTACCCGCAGTCCTTCGAGTGCGCGAACCCGGACCTGTGGGGCCCATGGGGCGAGGGGCTGACCGAGAAGCTGCGCGACGACATCCCGGTCTTCGCCGCCGAGTATCAGGCGGGCGCCATCGACCTGGGCAACGCCGGGTACGACCGATGCCGCGAGCTCACCGGCCCCGCCTTCATGAAGTTCTTCTACAAGAACAACCTGATCCAGACCGGCGCGACCATGTTCTCCTACTACATGGGCTACGGCGGCACCAACTGGGGCTGGCTGGCCCAGCCCAACGACGTCTACACCTCCTACGACTACGGCGCCGCGATCACCGAGGCCAGGCGGCTGACGCCCAAGTACGACGAGTTCAAGCGCCAGGGCTACTTCCTCCAGGCGCTCGCCCCGCTGGCCAAGACCGACGCGGTCACCTCGCCCGCCACCCCGGCCGACGCCGCCCTGACCACCGTGGCCCGGGCGAACCCGGACACCGGCACCCAGTTCGTGCTGGTCAGGCACACCGACCGGGCCGCGACGAGCACCGACGGCACCACGCTCGACTGGGCCGCGCCCGACGGCCGCCACCAGGTGCCCGTCCGGGTCAAGGGCCGCGACGCGCACGTCCTCGTGGCCGGCTACGACCTGGGCGGCCAGCGCCTGGCCGTGTCCACCTCGGAGATCATGACCCACGCCGCGATCGGCGGCCGAGACGTGGCCGTCCTGTACGGCCCCGCGGGCTCACCCGGCGCCACGGTCCTGCGGTACGCCTCGCGGCCCTCGGTGAAGGTGCTCGAAGGACGGGTGTCGGCCACGTACGGCGGGGGCGACCTGCGTCTCGACTACACCCACGAAGGGCTCGCCCGGGTGCTGGTCACGGGCGGCGGGCGGCGGCCGCTGCTGCTCCTGATCGGCACCGACGAGGCGGCGGCGCGGTTCTGGCGGGCCGAGACGGCCACGGGCCCGGTGCTGGTCCGCGGCACCGAGCTGGTCCGCGCCGCCGCCCAGCGCGGCGACACCGTGAGCCTGGCGGCCGACACCGTGGCCGGTGAGGTGGAGGTCTTCGCGCCGCCGCAGGCCGGACGGCTGCGCGTCGGCGCGGACGAGGTGCGCGTCACCCGCACGGCGAGCGGCTCCCTGCTCGGCGTCACCCGGGGCCCTGAGCGGGCGCACCTGCCCGCGCTGACCGGCTGGCGCGCGCACGCCGAGGCGCCCGAGGCCGCGCCGGGCTTCGACGACTCCGGCTGGACCGCCGCCGACCGCACCACGACGATCAGCCCGCACCAGCCGAAGACCCTGCCCGTCCTGTACGCCGACGACTACGGCTACCACTACGGCAACGTCTGGTACCGCGGCCACTTCACCGCCACCGGCTCCGAATCCCGGATCGACCTGAACGCCGTCACCGGGCTGCGCGGCAACTACCTGGTCTGGCTGAACGGCCGCTATCTGGGCTCGGCGGCGGGCGGCGTCGAGGCGGACTCGGGCGACCAGTGGACCCCGCCCAACCCCGACCCCGGCCCCGGGCACTTCGACATCCCGGCGGGCCTGCTCAAGGCCGGGGCGGACAACGTGATCGCCGTCCTGGTCGCCAACATGGGACACAACGACGACTGGATCGCCGACGACCTGCGCTTCAAGCAACCGCGCGGCCTGGTGGCCGCTTCTGTCGGTGGCGCCGTCGGTGGCGCTGCCGGTGGGACGCCGGTCGCCTGGCGGATCCAGGGCACCGCGGGCGCCGACCGGCTCCGCGGCCCGCTCAGCACCGGCGGCCTGTACGGCGAGCGCACCGGCTGGCATCTGCCGACATATTCCGACAAGTCGTGGAAGCCTCCGGCCGCCACCCTGCCCCCCGGCGTCACCTGGTACCGGACCTCGTTCCGCCTCGACCTGCCGAAGGGCCACGACGTCCCCATCGGGCTGCGGTTCGGCGGGGACCCGTCGCCCGCGTACCGGGTGCTGATCTTCCTCAACGGCTGGAACGTCGGCCAGTACGGCGCCGACATCGGCCCCCAGCGCGAGTTCTCGCTCCCGGCCGGGCTGCTGGCCGAGCACGGGAGCAACACGCTGGCCCTGGCCGTCACCGCCGAGGAGCCGGTGGCGGGGCCGGGGCCGCTCGGCCTGTTCGCCTACGGCAACGTGCGAAGCGGGCGCTGAGCGGCTCAGCCGCGCTCGGGCACGGCCATCTCGCCCAGCTCGGACCAGTCGTCCTGCGGGATGGTGGCGTTGACGATGCGGGGCGTCGCGGCGAGGTAGGGGGGCAGCGTCTGCTGGGCCTGCTTGAAGTGGGCCGACTGCACGTGCGCCGCCCCCGCCTCGCCGTCGCGGAACGCCTCCACCAGGACGTATTCGGTGGAGTCGTCGAGGCTGCGCGACCAGTCGAACCACAGGCACCCGGGCTCGGCGCGGGTGGCCTCGGTGAACTCGCGGGTGATCTCCGGGAAGCGGTCGGCGTGCTCGGGCAGGACGCGGAACTTGGCGGTAATGAAGATCATCGAATCGGCTCCCTCGCTCGGCGGCGTTACGCGTCGAGACTAGCGGCGGAGAAATTCCTATATCTCATGTAGGGAATGTTGACTTTAGGTGCGGGCCCTCGTAGGTTCGTACACATGAGCCAGGGCCTTTACCTGACCCGGCGCCCGCATGTGGACTTCTGCCACGTCGCCAGCGCACAGTGTCACTGATCACGTACCACGTCCCTGTTCCGTCCCTCCTTCCCGAGGACCTCAACGTGATCAAGATCAGTATCCGGAACGTGACCCAGACGTTCCCGGCCAGAGGCGGCGCCGAACCGTACACGGCGCTGTCCGGCCTCGACCTCGACGTGCGCGAGGGTGAGCTCCTCCCGCTCGTCGGCCCCAGCGGCTGCGGCAAGTCCACCGTCTTCGCCCTCATCGCCGGGCTCGTCCGGCCGAGCTCGGGTGAGGTGCTCATCGACGGCGTGCCCGTGACGGGCCCCGCGCTCGACCGGGGTGTCGTCGTCCAGCAGTACACCCTGCTCCCCTGGCGCTCGGCCCAGGCCAACGTGGAGTTCGGGCTCGAGGCCAGGGCCGTGCCCAGGCGCGAGCGGGCGCGGCGGGCGCGCGACCTCCTCGAACTCGCCGGGCTGACCGGGGACACGGAGCGTTACCCGTCCGAGCTGTCCGCCGGCGCGCGGCAGCGGGTGGCCCTCGCCCGCAGCCTGGCCTTCGACCCCGGCGTGCTGCTCATGGACGAGCCGTTCGCCGGGCTGGACGCGCGTACGCGCGAGTCGCTGGCGGAGGACCTGCTCCGCGTCTGGCGGCACACCGGCAAGACCGTGCTCTTCGTCACGCACGACCTCGACGAGGCCACCCGCCTGGGCGGCCGGGTCGCGGTGATGACCGGCGCCCCCGGCCGGATCAAGGAGATCGTCAGCGACCGTGAGGCGGTGGCCACCCATGGCTGAGACCTGGCCCGACACCGCCGTCGAGGGGCTCGAGGGCGACGTCCACTGGTACGACCTGCCCGACGACGAGGCCGAAGAGGCCGGCTGGGAGACCACGTGACGAGAAGGCTGCGCCTGAACGCGTTCCTCATGGGTGTCGGCCACCACGAGGCCGCCTGGCGGCACCCGCGCACCGAGCCCGCCCGCCTCACCGACGTCCGCCACTACCAGGAGCTGGCCAGGATCGCCGACCACGTCGGGCTCATCGCCACGGTCTCGACGACGTACAACGAGCCCTTCCACGTGGCCCGCAAGTTCGCCTCCCTCGACCACATCAGCGGCGGCCGGGCCGGCTGGAACATCGTCACCTCCGCCGGCGAGGCCGAGGCGCTCAACGCCTCCCGGTCGCCCCAGGGGCATCCGCTGCTGGTCCAGGCCGGGTCGTCGGAGGAGGGCAAGGAGTTCGCCGCCCGCCACGCCGAGGCCGTCTTCACCGCGCAGCAGACCCTGGAGGAGGGACAGGAGTTTCTACGCCGACATCAAGCGGCGGCTGGCCGCCAACGGGAGGGGGCCCGGCGAACTGCTCGTCCTGCCCGGCATCTCGCCGATCATCGGCTCGACCGAACGGGAGGCGCTACGACTGGAGAAGGAGCTGGAAGACCTGATCATCCCCGCGTACGGCCTGGCGCAGCTCTCCCGCATGACCGGCCTCGAGCTCACCGAGGACGACCTGGACCGGCCGCTGCCGGACGTGCCCGCCGAGACGGAGGGGGCGCAGAGCCGCCGCAAGCTCGTCGTGGACCTGGCCCGGCGCGAGCGTCTCACGGTCGGGCAGCTCATCGGCCGCCTGGCGGGCGGCCGCGGCCACCGCGTCGTGGCCGGCACGCCGGAGCAGATCGCCGACCAGATCCAGGAATGGTTCTCCGGCGGCGCAGCCGACGGATTCAACATCATGCCGCCGATCCTGCCCGCGGGCCTGTCCGACTTCGTGGACCACGTGGTGCCCGAGCTGCAGGTCAGAGGCCTCTTCCGGTACGAGTACGAAGGACGCACCTTGCGCGACAACTATGGCCTGGCAAGACCCCGCTCCCGCTACGAAGTGGCAGTGGCCTCATGAGCATCGTCACCCTGGTCGGCAACCCCCGAGAAGGCTCCAGGACCCTGGCCGTGGCCGGCGCGGCGGCGCGCGCGGTCGGGCTGCGGCTGTCGGCCGTGGGCTCCCACGACGTGGTGGACCTGTCCGCGCTCGGCCCGCACCTCCTCTCGCCCGGAGCCTCGCCCGGCGTGGAGGTCGCGCTGGAGCTCGTACGGGAGGCGGACGTGCTGGTGGTGGCCAGCCCGACCTACAAGGGCACCTACACCGGGCTGCTCAAGGCGTTCCTCGACCGGCTGCCCCCGGACGCGCTGGCCGGGAAGGCGGCGCTGCCGCTGCTGGTCATGGGCGACGCCAAGCACGCGCTGGCGGTCGAGGTGCACCTGAGGCCGCTGCTGGTGGAGCTGGGCGCGTTCGTGCCGACGCCAGGGCTGGCGGTGCTGGAGTCCCAGTTGCCGCAACTCGATGACGTCCTGTCGGCCTGGGCCGATCGCGTGGCTCCGCAGGTGGCCTGGAGAGGGGAGGTGGCGGCGCGGCCGTCCATCGTGTAGAACTGTTCTAGAAGACTAGAACACGATGGGTGGTGAGGGCTCGTGGACGACGGGCTTTCCGGGCACGACGGGCCGTACTTCGGCGGGTTCGGCGGGCGGTTCACGCCCGAGGCGCTGGTGGCGGCGCTGGACGAACTCGACGTGGCGTACCGCAAGGCGATCTCGGACACGGAGTTCCTCGGCCGGCTCGACGCGCTGCTCCGGGACTACGCGGGCCGGCCGAGCCTGCTCACCGACGCGCCGACGTTCGCCCGCCACGCCGGGGGCGCGCGCGTCCTGCTGAAGCGCGAGGACCTCAACCACACCGGCTCCCACAAGATCAACAACGTGCTGGGCCAGGCGCTGCTCACCGTGCGGCTGGGTAAGCGGCGGATCATCGCCGAGACCGGCGCCGGCCAGCACGGCGTGGCCGCCGCCACGGCCGCGGCCCTGTTCGGTCTGGAGGCCGTGGTCTACATGGGCGAGGTGGACATGCGCCGCCAGGCGCTCAACGTCGCCCGCATGCGCCTGCTCGGCGCCCGGGTGGTCCCCGTGACGTCGGGCTCGCGCACGCTCAAGGACGCCATGAACGAGGCCATGCGCGACTGGGTGACCAACGTCGAGCACACCCACTACCTGATCGGGTCGGTGGCCGGTCCGCACCCGTTCCCGGTGATGGTGCGCGAGTTCCAGCGGGTGATCGGCGCGGAGGCCCGGCAGCAGGTGCTCGACCTCGCCGGGCGGCTGCCGGACGTCGTCTGCGCCTGCGTCGGGGGCGGGTCCAACGCGCTCGGCGTCTTCCACGCCTTCCTGGACGACCCCGTGGTCGAGCTGGTGGGGCTGGAGGCGGGCGGGGCCGGGCTCGAGATCGGGCGGCACGCGGCCGCCATCTCCGGGGGCTCGCCGGGGATCCTGCACGGGGCGCGTACGTACGTGCTGCAGGACGCGCACGGGCAGACCCTGGAGAGCCACTCGATCTCGGCCGGGCTCGACTATCCGGGGGTCGGGCCGCAGCACGCCTGGCTGCACGAGCGCGGCCGGGCCCGCTACGAGTCGGTGACCGACGCGGAGGCCATGGAGGCGTTCGAGCTGCTGTGCCGTACCGAGGGGATCATCCCGGCGATCGAGAGCGCGCACGCGCTGGCCGGCGCGCTCAGGGAGGGTCGGCGGCTGGGGCCGGGCGGGGTCGTGCTGGTGAACCTGTCCGGGCGCGGCGACAAGGACGTGGACACGGCGGCCCGCTACTTCGGCCTGCTGGACGAGCCGGCCGAGGGGGCGACGGGCGCGTGACCGGGACCGTGAGTGGAAGGGCCGCGGTGAGCGCGCGGGAGGCCATCGAGCGGGCCGGGCGGGAGGGCCGGGCGGCGCTCATCGGGTACCTGCCCGCCGGGTACCCCGACGTGCCCACGTCCGTGGCGGCGATGCGGGCCATGGTCGCCGGCGGGGTGGACGTCGTGGAGGTCGGGCTGGCGTACTCCGACCCGCTCATGGACGGGCCCGTCATCCAGCGGGCCACCGAGGCGGCGCTCGCGGGCGGGGCCACCCCGGCGGACGGGTTCACCGCCGTCCGGGCGCTGTCCGGGGTGCCCGCGCTGGTCATGACGTACTGGACGCTGGTCGACCGCTACGGGGTGGAGCGGTTCGCCGCGGACCTGGTGGCGGCGGGCGGCGCCGGGCTGATCACGCCGGACCTCATCCCGGACGAGGCGGCCCACTGGCACGCGGTGGCCGACCGGCACGGGCTCGACCGCGTGCACCTCATCGCGCCCACCTCCAGCCGGGAGCGGATCGAGCTGGCCGCCCGCTCGTCGCGCGGCTTCCTGTACGCGGCCTCGCTGATGGGCGTGACGGGGGAGCGGGAGGCGGTGAGCGCGGGCGCCAGGGACCTGGTGACCCGGGCGCGGGAGGTCGCCGACCTGCCCGTGTGCGTCGGGCTCGGCGTGGGGGACGGCACGCAGGCGGCCGAGGTCGCCCGGTTCGCCGACGGGGTGATCGTGGGCACGGCCTTCGTCCGCGCGCTGATGGACGCCCCGGACGTACCGTCGGGGCTGGCGGCGGTGGAGGCCGTGGCCCGCGAGCTGGCGGCCGGAGTCCGGCAACGAGTCCCGGCCTGACCCACCCACACCCGGAGCACGGTGAAGTCCGGATGCCCGCCGGCCTTGGATCTCGTCCGAAGGGGCGCGGGCCGGTGGGCGGCGGTGGTCAGTGGTCCAGGCGCAGGGTGACGGCCGGTTCTTGGGTTGCCTGGCGTTTGGTGGTGAAGACCAGGTGGGACGCGCACATCAGGGCCCGGTCCGCCAGCAGGGGCCGGTCGGCCGCGTCGTAGGTCACCCGGGTGCTCATGAGCGCCGCCCCACCGGCCGGCCGGCGCAGCAGGGCCGCCTGCTCCTCCGACAGGACCACGGGCTTGATCGCCTCGGTCGCCCACGCCGGTGACGCCCCGCCGCGCTCCTCGATGAGCCGGTAGAGCGGCACCCGCCCCAGCTCGTCGTCACCCAGCTCGGCCGCCGGGCCCGGCGGCACGTAGGAGAGCTGGTGGATCACGGGGGAGCCGTCGACGACCCGCAGCCGCTCGATGGCCGTGACCTCGGTGCCCGGCTCAAGGCCCAGCTCGGCCGCCACCCAGGCCGGGGCCGGCGGCCGGCGGACGCCCAGCAGCACCGTCTCCAGGTCGATGCCCTGCCCGGCGAGCCCCTCGGCGAGGCTGCCCAGGCTGTTGAGCCCGTAGGGGATCACGGTCCCGGCCACGAACGTGCCCAGGCCGTGCCGCTGCTCGATGCGGCCCTCGGCGCTGAGCCGCTGCAGGGCCTGCCGCACCGTCATGAGGCTGACGCCGTAGTAGGTGCCGAGCTCCCGTTGCGAGGGCAGCGGCTGGCCGGGCTCGAGCTCGCCGCCGTCGATCTGGGCGAGCAGATGCCGGTAGATGGCCTGATATTTCGGCTCGCCGCCCTGAGACCCCGTGAGCTGCGGACGCGGCCGGCCGCTCGATGACGTCGGCATGTGCACCCCCTCCGCGCCGGTTCCAACGGAAAAGCCTACTGGCGCTCGCCGCCGGGAGATGCCATGATCCGGGCGAGGTGAGCATCGTGACGATCCTCTTCCGGTGTGCTCTGGCCGTCGTCGTGGCGGCCGCCGTCGTGCCCCTCTGGGCGGGCCCCGCCGAGGCCGCGGACCGGGTCCGGTTCGCCACCTTCAACGCCTCGCTCAACCGCGCCGCCGAGGGGCGGCTCGTCGCCGACCTGTCCACGCCCGGCAACGCGCAGGCGAAGGTCATCGCCGAGATCGTGCAGCGGGCACGCCCCGACGTGCTGCTCATCAACGAGTTCGACTTCGACGCCGCCGGCACGGCGGCCCGGCTGTTCCAGGACAACTACCTGTCGGTGGGGCAGGGCGGGGCGCGGCCGATCACCTACCCGCACCGGTTCACCGCCCCCAGCAACACCGGCCTCGCCTCCGGCTTCGACCTCAACAACGACGGCGCCGTGGTGACCACGCCGGGCGCGGCCGGCTACGGCGACGACGCGTTCGGGTTCGGGGCCTTTCCCGGGCAGTTCGGCATGGTGGTCTACTCGCGCCATCCGATCGACGTACGCGAGGTGCGCACGTTCCAGAGGTTCCGGTGGCAGGACATGCCGGGCGCGGTCCTGCCCGACGGCTGGTACTCGGCGGAGGAGTTGCGGGTGCTGCGCCTGTCGTCCAAGAGCCACTGGGACCTGCCGCTCCGGATCGGGCACCGTACGGTGCACTTCCTGGTCAGCCATCCCACGCCACCGACATTCGACGGCGCGGAGGACCGCAACGGCCGGCGCAACCACGACGAGATCAGGTTCTGGGCCGACTACACCCGCCCCGGCGGGGGCGGCTACCTCTACGACGACCGGGGCCGGCGCGGCGGGCTCGCGCCGGGCGCGGCGTTCGTGATCGCCGGTGACCAGAACGCCGACCCGAACGACGGCGACAGCTATCAGGGCGCGATCCACCAGCTTCTCGGCCATCCCCGGATCGACGCCCGGTTCGCGCCGTCGAGCGCCGGCGCCGTGGAGGCCGCCGCGCTGCAGGGCGGCGCGAACGCCACGCACACCGGCGACCCGAAGTACGACACGGCCGACTTCTCCGACACCGCGCCCGGCAACCTCCGAGCCGACTACGTGCTGCCGGCCAGACGGCTGAAGGTCGCGGGCGGCGGCGTTTTCTGGCCGCCATCGGGCGACCCGCTGTCGCGGCTGACCGGCGTGTTCCCGTTCCCCAGCTCGGACCACCGGCTGGTCTGGCTCGACGTCAGAAGGTGACGTCCGCCTTTTCGCATTCAGCCCGTACGCGAAAAACCAATGTGATTTCGCGAAGCACATTCCTAAACTTTCATCTCGTGGAAATCCCAACTCTTCTCACGCATTTCCGGACTCATGACGTCCCACTGGTGCTGTCCAGGGGCGGCGGGCCGGTCTGGGACGACGCGGAGCTCCACCGGAGTGCCCAGCGGAGCGACCCCGAAGGGTACGCGCTGCTCGCGCTGGTGCCCGGTGTGCTCCCCTGGCAGCGCGCCCGCGTGCTGCTCCAGACCCTGGCCACCTCCCAGGACGGTCTCGGCGAGCGGACCCGCGTCACGCTGGCCAAGGTCACCAGGGCGCTCATGTTCGGCCTGCCGCCCGCGCAGGCCGTCACCGCGCTGCTGGCGGTGCGGCGGCTACGGGCCAACCACAAGCACACCACCCGGGCCGCCGTCGCGTTCGTCCTGGAGCACCCGGAGGCCGACGCGCTCATCGAGGCGCGCCGCCCGGCCCTGGTCGACTGCTTCGAGCACGCGCTCGGCAAGGCGACCGCGCGCGGCTGCGCCCGGCTGATCGCCGAGGGCGACACCGGCTCGGAGCACCTGCGCACAAGCCTGCTGCGCTTCACCTCCGACCCGGCCACGGCGATCGCGCGGGTCCGGGCCCTGTACGCGCCCGGCACGTACGGCGCCACGGCCCCGCAGGAGCCACCCGTCCCGCTCGACCCGGCCACGGAACACCAGCCGATCGTCACGCCCACCAACCGGGGCGACATCGCCGCGACGCTGGTGCACCTCTACCGGGGCGGACCGGCGGCGGAGCTGCGCCCGGCCCTGGCCGGCTACGTGGCCGAGGCCGTCCGCGGGCTGCCCCGCCTGGCCGGCGACGTGGCCATGGTGCTCGACACCTCCGGCTCCATGCGCGGCTACGGCGAGCGCGAGTGGGCGGTCATGTCGCAGGCCGCGGCGCTGCGGCTGGTGCTGGCCGAGCTCTGCGACCGGCTCACGGTCGTCGAGACCGGTGGCGCCGAGCACGACCCGCGGGGCACGACCGACCTGGCGGGCGGCCTGCTCGACGCCCTGGAGACGGCGCCCGACCTGGTGGTGATCGTCACCGACGGCTACGAGAACCACCTGCCGGGCGACCTGGCCAGAGTGGCGGCCACGCTGCCGCGCGCCGGCGTCACCACGCCCGTGGTGCTCTGCCAGGCCACGTTCAGCCGGGGCGACGACCTGACCCTGCGCGACCCCGCGCCGGAGCTGCCGCGCCGGCCGTTCTGGCACCAGGACGACCTCGCCGGGCTGCTGCCGTGGATCTTCGGCCACTGCGCGCCCGGACGGGAGTGGATCCGATCCGCCATGCTCACCCGGCTGCTCACCCGACCGGAAGGAGGACCGACATGACCAGCCTCGACACACTCCTGCCCACGCCGCTCGACCTGCGCGGTCACCAGGCGGGCACCCCGCAGCGCGCCGGCGCGCTGACCATGGTGCCGATCCACGGCCCGGAACGTCCCGGCATCGTGGCGCCCCGCTCCGGGCTCAAGCTCAAGCGCGTCGTCGGCTACGGCCAGGTGGAGCTGCAGAACGGCGCCCGCGAGGGCGTGTCGATCGTGCCGCTGCACCTCGGCTACATCCAGGACCAGGCGCAGAACCACGCCCTGTGCGCCGCGGCGCTGCTCGGCGCCGGGCAGACCAGGCGCTTCGACGACGCCTGCTGCGTCCAGGCCGGCCAGGGCGGCTACCTGGAGGGCCGCGACCAGTGGTTCTTCGTGCTGCCCGTCGAGCTGCGGGCCCGGGCGCTGGAGCTGCGTGGGCGCAAGGACTACGCCAAGCTCTGGCCGGACATCAGCGAGCTCAACCGCGCGTACGGGCTGCCCTCCCGGGGGCACCTGGAGCAGATCCTGTCGCGCAAGCGGTCGACGCTGACGCAGTTCCAGAGCCGGCTGGAGCTGATGCCGGGGCAGCTCGGGGCGCTGTTCTTCGTCGGTGACCGGTTCGCGGGGCTGGAGCTGGCGCCCGACGCGGCGTACTTCGCCGAGATGTGGATGGCCCTGGTCTGCTTCGCGTACGGCGTCGCGGCCTGGCGCGCCGAGCCGGCCCGGACGGATGCGGTGCCGTACGAGGCGGAGAGCCTGGCCGGGCTGCGCGCGGAGCTGGCGCGCGACCGGGCCGCCCGGCTGGCGGAGGTGGCCACCTGGCTGCCCGCCGTCGGCGGCGACGTGGGCCTGGTCGAGGAGGAGCGCTACCTCGACCTGCGGCTGTCGACCCTGACCGGGGACGGGCTGGCCGGCCAGGTGGTCACCGAGCACGGACGGCCCGTGTACGCCTCCGTCTTCGCCCGCCGGTAATTCGGTTGCGGCGCAGGCGGGGCGGCGGTTGAATGATCAGTGCGGGAACTGCGCTGGGCGCGGCGAACAAAACCCTCATTCCATGTAAGGGATGGTCGCTGAGAACGACTCTTCGTGTTCGCCGAGGCGCCGGCCACCGGTCCCGCACTTATGGCCCGCTTATACGCCGATATTTCGGACTTTACAAGATCTTGTCTCTTGGTATAGAGCGGTGTTTCCTCTTGCGCAGATGCGCGCAATCTGTGCATCCCTGACACGCAGGAGGGAAACGTGTCGACCAAGCCCTGGTTACGCAGCACACTCGTCGTCGTCGCGCTCACAGCGTCGGCTCTACCCCTCGCAGGGGCCGCCCGGGGCGAACCCGGCGGGCAGGCTCCGGTGGTCCATGACTTCCAGGCGGAGAACCACGGCAAGCCCGACGTGGACAACCGTCAAGGCCGCGTACCGCCGCCGGCGGGCGCCACCGCACGCAGAGCCGGACCCGCCGCGGACGTTCACTGGAACGCTCTAGGCACCCCGGCCGCCATCACCAGCACCGAGCCCCTGGCCGAGGGTCTGGGCGCCGACCCCGCCAAGGCCGCCCGGACCTACCTCAAGAACAACGAGGCCCTCTTCGGCCTGGCGGCCGCGTCCGTCGACGCGCTCGAGACGGTCGCGGTCAACCCCATCGGCACGGGTCACGCCGTGCTGCTCCGCCAGCGCTTCGGCGACCTGCCGGCCGGCGTGGACGGTCTCGTCGCGGTCGGCCTGGCCGCCGGCGGGCAGGTCAGGCACGTCACGTCCTCGCTGTCCCGCCAGATGGGCGCGCCACCGGCCGCCGCGATCACCGCGCAGCAGGCCATGGAGATCGCGGCCAGGGACGGCGGCATCGACCTGGCGAAGGCGGTCACCAAGCAGGCCACCCCTGTGGCGGTGCCGGCGCCCGACGGGGTGCACAGCGCGTACCAGGTGGTGCTGATCGGGGGCGCCCAAGGGGAGGAGGCGGCGTACACGACGCATGTGGACGCCGTCAGCGGCGGCATCCTGACGCGGGAGAACCTCGTCGACCACCACTTCGACCCCGACAACCCGCGCTGGGACGTCTTCCCGGCGAACCCGCGTGACGACTACTCCTCCGCCGACACCCGCCGGACCTGGTGCTTCGGGCCCGGCCCCGGCTGCGACTACGTGACCGGCGGCGACCCGGCGACGGGCAAGGCGTGGGACGTCGACCACACCACGAACACGCCCACGAACACGAGCCTGGGCAACGCGGCCAGGACGTTCGAGAACCGGGCCAGCGGCGACCCGTTCACCGTCGGCACCCGCACCAACGTGCTCACGCCGAGCCGGAACTACCTCTACCCCTGGAAGAACACCTGGTACGAGGCCAAGTGCGACCCGGCCGTGTTCGACCAGCCCGGCGAGAACGACCTCGAGGCCGCCATCGCCAACCTGAACGCCATGCACAACCGCATGCACGACTGGTCATACCGGCTCGGGTTCACCGAGACCGCCTGGAACATGCAGGCGGACAACGGGGAGCGCGGCGGGCTCGGCAACGACCCCGAGCAGGGCAACGCGCAGGCGGGCGCCCGCGTCCTGTCCGTACGCGACAACGCCAACCAGATCACCGGGCCGGACGGGGTCGCGCCGATCACGAACATGTACCTGTGGCAGCCGGTCGCCGGGGCGTTCTACTCGCCGTGCGTGGACGGCGACTACGACATGTCGGTCATCGGCCACGAGTACACGCACGCGATCTCCGGCCGCATGATCGGCGGCCCGAACGCCGGTTGGAGCGGGGCCCAGGCCGGGGCCATGAACGAGAGCACCTCCGACCTGTTCGCGATGGAGCATCTCTTCGAGTTCGGGTTCCGGCCCGCCGGGAACACCCCGTACGTCACCGGTGGCTACGTCACCGGCGACAAGTCGCGCGGCATCCGGAACTACGACATGTCGAAGTCGCCCCTGAACTACAGCGACCTCAACTACGACCTCGTCGGCCAGCAGGTGCACGCGGACGGCGAGATCTGGTCGGCCACGCAGTTCGACGTGCGGGCGGCCTTCGTCAAGCGGTACGGCCAGGGCAGCGCCAAGCAGCAGCGCTCCTGCGCCGAGGGCGCGACGCCGGTGGACCGGTGCCCGGGCAACCGGCGCTGGATCCAGCTCTCGTTCGACGCCCTGCTGCTGATGGCCTCGGGCGCGGTCAGCTACGTCGACCACAGGAACGCGCTGCTGGCGGCGGACGCCATCCGCTTCGGCGGCGCCAACCAGGACATCATGTGGCGCGCGTTCGCCGAGCACGGCCTGGGGGAGGGCGCGGCCAGCACCGGCCCCAACGACCCCGACCCGACGCCGAGCTTCGTCGACCCCGAGGGCAGGAACGGCTCCCTGCGGCTCAAGCCTCTGGGCGAGGCGAAGGACGCGGCGCTGCGGCTATACGTGGGCGACTACGAGGGCCGCGTCGTCCCGGTCGCCGACACCGACCCGGCCACACCCCTCACCGACACGGTCGAGATGACCCCCGGCCTGTACGACTTCGTCGTGGCGGGCGCCGGGTTCGGTCACCAGCGGCTGAAGTACGCGGTGCTCCCGGGCGTCAAGCTGCCGCTTCCGCTGCTGCTGACCCGCAACCACGCCTCGGCGGCGGGCGGCGCGACGGCGACGGGCGACGGCGTCAACCAGGCCAAGCTGATCGACGAGACCGAGGCCACCAACTGGGCCTCGCTCACCGGCGCGCCGGCGGGCAAGTCGGTCGTGGTGGATCTGGCGGGCGACGCGCCGGTCAAGGTCCGCAGGGTCCAGGTGAGCGCCATGCTCAGGCCGAACGTCGGCGACCCGGCCGACCCCGGCGCGCAGAACCGCTTCTCCGGCCTGCGTTCGTTCGAGGTGCTGGCCTGCGCCGCGAACTGCGCGGACCCGGCGAGCTTCAAGAAGATCTACACCAGCAAGGCGGACGCGTTCAACCCGGGGCTGCCACGCCCCCGGGGCGCGGACCTGATCTTCAAGTCGTTCGACGTGCGCACGACGAGCGCCACGCACCTGATGTTCCGGGTGCTGAGCTCGCAGTGCACCGGTAATCCGCTGTATCTGGGCGAGCAGGACAACGACCCGAACTCGTCGACGGACTGCGCCACGGCCAGCCCGCAGCGGGAGCAGGTCAGGGCAGCCGAGTTCCAGGCGTACTCGCACTGACCCGACCAGGCCCGCGCTTCCCGTCTCCGGACGGGAGGCGCGGGCCTTTGGTTAGATGTCGTACTATTCTGTTAGTAGATAGTACGACATCTAACTACATGCACGGAGAGAGTCATGCGCACCCTGATCCGCAACGTCCGCCTCTTCGACGGCGAGCGCACCGTGGCCGGCGCCGACGTCCTGATCGACGGCGACCGCATCGCCGAGCCCGGCGGCCCCGCCGAGGCCGAGGTGGACGGCACGGGCCGGACCCTGCTGCCGGGCCTGATCGACGCCCACGCGCACGCCTTCGACGGCGACCTGGAGGAGGCGCTGAAGTTCGGCGTCACCACCGAACTCGACATGAACAACCTGCCGTCCGTCCTGGCCGTCCAGCGCCGCCAGGCCGCCGAACGCGACGACGTGGCGGACCTCCGCAGCTCCGGCATGATCGCCACCGCCCCCGGCGGGCACCCGACCCAGATCATGACGCCGGACGTCCTCGCGGCCCTGGGCGCCGACGGCGGTCTCGACACCGTCGCCGATCCGGGCCAGGCCAAGGCGTTCGTGGAGGCGCGGCTGGCGGAGGGCGCCGACTACCTCAAGATCGCCATCGACGACGGCGCGGTGTCCGGCATGAAGCTCCCGGCCCTCACCCCGGAGGTGGCCGCCGTCCTGGTCGAGGCGGGCCACGCCGCCGGCCTGAAGGTCGTCGCCCACACGGTCACCGCCCGCGAGGCCCTGGTCGCCCTGGACGCGGGCGTCGACGGGCTGGCCCACCTGTACTCGGACGTGGACCGGGAGGACGCCGACGAGCTGGCGGCCAGGATCGCGTCCTATGACGCGTTCGTGGTCAGCACGATCACCTTCATCGAGGCCGTCACCGGAGACCCCGGCCAGGCCGAGCTCCTGCGCGACCCGCGCACGGCCGGGCGGATGTCGGCCCGCTCGAAGGCCACGTTCGGCAGGGAGTTCACGGACATCCCCATGCACTCGCAGGGGGTGCTGAACGCGGCGCACGCGGCGGCGGCCCTGCTGCGCGCCGGTGTGCCGGTGCTGGCCGGCACGGACGCCACCCCGTTCGGCCCGGTCCACGGGGCGGGGCTGCACCACGAGCTCCTCCTCCTGACGGAGGCGGGCCTGACCCCGGAACAGGCCCTGCGCGCGGCGACGAGCCTCCCGGCCCGCTGCTTCGGCCTGAGCGACCGCGGCAGGGTCGCGCCGGGTCTGCGCGCGGACCTGCTGCTGGTCGACGGCGACCCGACCACGGACATCACGGCCACGAGGTCGATCACGGACGTGTGGCGGGCCGGCGCCCGTCAGGGGTAGGTCACAGGGGGTCGGTGGGGATGTGGGCGTAGCCCAGCAAGGTGATGCCGCACCTCGCCAGCTCCTTGGGCTCCTGGCCGTGATCCTGGCCCTTCTTGGTCGACACCAGCGCGCTCAGGCAGGAGAGCCGGGATTGGGGGACCAGCCCCAGGTGATAGCGGAACGTCAGGCCCCGGGCGCCGGGGTAGCCGCCGAACTGGCGGCGCGGCTTGGACCAGCAGCCGTCCGGGTCGGGTTCGATCAGCTCGTCCTTGCCCCAGAACAGGTGGTCGCTGCCGGCGTTGCCGTAGGCGTCGCGGGTTCTCGGGTCGGCGGATCCGAAGGGATAGAGCAGATGATCGTCCGGCACCTCGCCGGTGATCTGCCCGGTCATCTCCAGATGCATGAAGTCCTCACCGTTGTACGTGAGGCTGTAGATCATCGACTTGATCCCCAAGCCGGGATACGACGCGGAAGGGGTCGAGGTGAGCACGGCCCGGGTGGTGGGGTCGGGCGGTTTCGGGCAGGTCGTGGCCTTCGGGGCCGTCGGCTTCACCTCCGGGGCCGTCGGGCCCGCCGTCGAGCCGGCCGGGTCCGCCCCCGATCCGGCCGGGTTCACGACGGCCCGGAGGGCCACGGCCCCGCCGAGAACGATTGCCGCGCCGACGAGCATGGCCTGCTGGCCCCGGCCCGCGGGGAGACGGAAGCCGCCGCCCCCGGTGCCCGTGGGCCCGCTGAACAGAGCGATCACTCCGAGCACCACGGCGATGCCCGCGGCGACCCAGCTCATCGCCTCCAGGCCGAGGAGCACGGCGACGGCCGCCATTACCGAACTGGTCAGCACGGTGAGTCCCAGTACCCGGCCGCGCGCGTTACCGGCGTCTCCCATGGCCCCACGGTCTCCAGGCGGGAGTGGCAGGGGCAAGGGCGACGTTCGAGGCGGGGAACGCGTTGACACCATTCAACGCCGGTATCACAAGTGAGGCCTTACCGGCAGCAAAGATGTCCGGAAAAGAGTCCTTTATGAACTTAATTCATATTAAATTCGGAAATGTCAGCCGAGGACGTTTTCGTGAAGCGCCCGCAACACCGCGTTCGTACGATCTCGCGCCCCGAGCTTGAGCAGCACCGTCGAGACGTGGTTCTTGACCGTGCCCTCGGCCAGGAACAGCGCCCGCGCGATCTCACGGTTGCTGTACCCCTCCGCCACCAGCCGCAGCACCTCCAGCTCCCGCTCGGTGAGCCGCTGGATCGGCGGCAGGTCGTCGGCGTCGGGCGGGCGGCGGCGCCGGACGGCGCGCAGGAGGCGGTCGGTGATCGAGGGGGAGATGAGGGTGCCGCCGTCGGCGAGGGTGTGGATGGCCCGGGTGAGCTGCTCCAGCGTCACGTCCTTGAGGAGATAGCCGCAGGCGCCCGCGCGCATCGCGTCGAGGACCAGGGTGTCGCTGTCGAACGTGGTGAGCACGAGCACCGGCGGCGCGCCGGTCGTGCGCTCCCGCAGGGCGGTGAGGGTCCAGATGCCGTCGTGGCGGGGCATGCGCAGGTCGAGGAGGACGACGTCGGGGGCGTGCTCCTCGATGGCGGCCAGCGCGGCCATGCCGTCCTCGGCCTCGCCCACCACCTCGATGTCGTCGGTCAGGTCGAGCAGGCTGCGGATCCCCTGCCGGACGAGGGTCTGGTCGTCGACCACGAGCACCCGGATCATCGCGCGGGCATCCTGGCCGTGACGCGGAATCCGTCGCTGCCGTCGAGGCGCACCTCGCCGCCGATCGCGTCGATGCGCTCCGTCAGGCCGCGCAGGCCGTTGCCGGGGGTGACCTCGCGGCTGCCGCGGCCGTCGTCGACGGAGGTCAGCCGCAGGGTGTGGTCGGGGGTCCGCTCGATGTGGATCCGCAGGGAGGTCGCGTCGGCGTGGCGGATGGTGTTGGTGACGATCTCCTGGACGACGCGGATGAGCGTCAAGGTCAGCTCTTCCGTGGTCCGTACGTCGTCGTCGATCCGTACGCTGATGTCCAGGCCGGGGATGTCGCGGACCACGGCGGTCAGGGACTCGCGGAGGTCGGGCGCGTCGGCGCGGAGCCGGCCGACGGTTTTGCGCACGTCGCCGAGCAGGTCTCTGGCCACCCGGTTCGCGCGCTCGACGTGCTCGCGGGCGGCGGGGCCGTCGTGGTGGCGGGCCACCTCCAGTTCGAGGGTGAGCGCGGTGAGCTGGTGGCCGATGAGGTCGTGCAGGTCGCGGGCGATGCGCAGGCGCTCGTGGGTGCGGGCGGAGTCCTCGAGGACGACGCTGGCCGCCCGCAGGTCGATGTGCGCCTCGGTCAGCTCGCGGCGCATCCGCTGCTCGCGGATGATCGCGACGCTGCTCAGCAACGTCGCCGACTGGATCAGCAGGTAGAGGAACGTGCCGACGAAGACCTCGGTGGCACGGCCGCCGGTGCCGTTCATGGTCAGGGCGATGACGACGGTGTTGAGCGCGATCACCACCGGGCCGGCCCACAGCGGCAGGACGTACGCGCTCATCGTGGCCGTGAAGACCAGCAGGATCGGCAGCCACCCGGCGTTGGGCGCCGTCAGGACGGTGGCCCAGCCCAGGACGACGGCCATGCCGTAGGAGACCCGCGCCGTCCAGGGGCGGTGCTCGTCGCAGACGGCGGAGATCATCAGCGTGACCAGCAGCCCCACGAACAGCGAGGCCCACAGCGCCCGGGGCACCCGCATGCCGGCCTCGCTGAGCAGCGTCGGCGTGCCCACCACGACGCACAACAGGAGCACCGCGATGCCCGCCCAGGCGTCCGGCCCGATTCGCCGCATGCCGTCACTCTACTTGCGGCCCCGGAGGCCCCGGGGGTGCCGAAAGTCATGGGTGCGAAGGCTGACGAACGGCACAGGCTCCACCGGCGCGCCCGCCCCTAGCGTCGAGGACATGCCTGGAAACGCGACATCCATCGCCGTCGAGGCCGGCCACCTGCACAAGCGGTACGGCTCGACGGTCGCCGTCGACGACGTCAGCCTGTCGATCGACGCCGGCGAGATCTTCGGCCTCCTCGGACGGAACGGGGCCGGCAAGACGACCACCGTGGAACTGATCGCCGGGTTGCGGCGGCCCGATCGCGGCACCGTCCGCGTCCTGGGCCTGGACGCGCGGCGCGACAGGGCCCGGCTGCGGCAGGTCCTCGGCGTGCAGTTGCAGGCCAGCCATCTGCACGCCGCGCTCACGGTCACGGAGCTGGTGCGGCTGTACCGGAGCTTCTACCCGGCGCCGCTGGACGCCGGTGAGCTCATCGAGTCGGTGGGGCTGACCGCGTCGAGCCGTACGCGCTTCGCGGCCCTGTCCGGCGGGCAGCAGCAACGGCTGTCGATCGCGCTGGCGCTGGCCGGGCGGCCACGGGTGGTGATCCTGGACGAGCTCACGACCGGGCTCGACCCGGAGGCGCGCCGGCAGATGTGGTCCACCGTCGAGGACCTGCGCGACTCCGGCGTCACCGTGCTGCTCGTCAGCCACGCCATGGAGGAGGTCGAGCGGCTGTGCGACCGGGTCGCGCTGCTCGACGCGGGGCGGGTCGTCGCCCTGGACTCGCCGGCCGGACTCGTACGCGGGGCCGGGTTCGCCCAGCGGGTGACCTTCCGGGCCACGGAGCCGGTGCCCGACGGGCTCCTCGAACGGCTGGACGGGGTCGAGCGGGTACGCGTCGACGGCGACCGGGTCGTCGTCGAGGGCCGGGGCGACCTGCTCCAGGCCGTGAGCGTCGGCCTCGTACGCGCCGGCGTCGTGGTGACCGAGACGCGCAGCCGGCAGGCGACCCTGGACGACGCCTTCGTCGCCCTGACCGGGCGGCGTCTGGAGAACGAGGAGGAAGCCACCCCATGACCGATGTCGCCGTTCACCGCCCCGGTCTCCGCTCCTGGGCCGAGCTGCTGGTCTGCGAGCTGAAGATGGTCGCCCGCGACACCGCCGGGCTCATCGTGCCGATCGGCCTGCCCATCCTGATCCTGGTGATGAACGCCTCCGCGGCCGGCCGGCAGGAGCTCGCGCACGGCCGGACGGCGCTCGACGTGTACGTGCTGCCGCTGGTGTTCACGATGGTCGTGGCCACGACCGGCATCATCAACACGCCGAGCTTCCTGGCCTACTACCGCCGGAGCGGCATCCTCAGGCGTCTCGCGGTGACCCCGGCCTCGCCCGCGATGGTCCTCGTCGCCCAGGTGGCCGTCGGCGTGCTGCAGACGGGCCTCGGCATCGCCGCCGCCTGGATCCTGGCGCTGCTGGCCTTCGACGCGCAGCCTCCGGTGCGTGTCGGCGCGGCCGTCGGCGTGGTCGCGCTGACCACGGCCGCCATGTACGCCGTCGGCATGATCGTCGCCGCGCTCGCACCCACCCCGAACTCCGCCGTGGCCATCGGCCTGGCCCTGTACTTCGTGCTCGGCGCCCTCGGGGGCATGTTCGGCGGCCGGGACAGCCTGCCCGGCGCGATCGGCGCGATCGGTGAATGGCTGCCGTTCGGTGCCGCCGTCGAGGCCCTGTCGGCCGCCTGGTCCGGCGCGCCCGTCGCGGCCGCCCACCTGATCGGCCTGTCGGCCGGCGTGGTGATCGGGGTGGCCGTCGCCGCCGCGTTCTTCCGCTGGGAGTAGGCCGAGGTGGTATGTCTAGAAATCATGGGATACAGGGACTTTTATCCGCCGATTGAGCCGTACGAGACCGGGATGCTCGACCTCGGAGACGGTCAGGAGCTCTACTGGGAGGTGTGCGGGAACCCCGACGGCAAGCCCGCCGTGTTCCTGCACGGCGGGCCGGGCGGCGGGGTGCTGCCGGCCCAGCGGCGGTTCTTCGATCCCGAGGCCTATCGGATCGTCCTGTTCGACCAGCGCAACTGCGGGCGCAGCCGGCCGCATGCCGGGGACCCCGGCGTGTCGCTCGAGGCCAACACCACCTGGCATCTCGTCGAGGACATCGAGCGGCTCAGGCAGGCCCTGGGGATCGAGCGGTGGCTGGTGTTCGGGGGGTCGTGGGGGAGCACGCTGGCGCTGGCGTACGCGCGGCGGCACCCGGAGCGGGTCAGCGAGCTCGTCCTGCGCGGCGTCTACCTGGCCGGGGCCGCCAACGCCACGTGGGCCTTCACGGGCGCGGGCGCGGCGTGCCTGTTCCCGGCCGAGTGGGCGGCCTTCCGCGACCACATTCCGGCCGGGGAACGCGACGACCTGGTGGCCGCCTATCACCGCAGGCTGTTCGACCCCGACCCGGCGGTGCACGTCCCGGCCGCGTGGGCCTGGGCCGCGTGGGAACTGTCCGCCAACACGCTGCTGCCCGTACCGCTTCCGCCCCTCAGCGACCGCGAGGTGGTGGGGTTCTCGCGGATCGAGGCCCACTACTTCCGCCAGGCCTGCTTCCTCGACGAGGGCGAGCTGCTCGACGCCGACCCGATCAGGCACATCCCGGGCGTGATCGTCAACGGGCGCTACGACATCAAGACGCCGCCCGAGGCGGCCTGGGACCTGCATCTGGCCTGGCCGGAGGCCGAGTTCCACATGGTGGAGGACGCCGGGCACGCCGGGGCGGAGCCCGGGACGCTGCACCGGCTCATCGAGGCCACCGATCGTTTCCGGTGAAACGGTGACATGGGTGTGGCCCGGCACCCCCCGTGCCGGGCCACACCTGGTCGGTCTAGTAGATGCGGTACTTCTTGCCGCAGTTGTCGAACTTGCCGGCCCAGCAGGTGTAGGTGTAGACCTTCTTGATCCCGCGGCCGCTCCAGGAGCCGACGACCTTGCCGTCCCAGGACTTGTTGAACTTGTGCCAGCCGCCGTTCTGGTAGTATTCGAACCAGACCCAGCCCTTCTTGCCGCCGCTCTTGTCCACGCCGTACCACTTCGTGTGGACCTTGCCGCCCGACTTCCACGTCTTGCCGTACGTGTACGCCTTGCGGTCGCTGGAGAAGAACTTGCCCCAGCTTCCGTAGGACTGGGTGCCGGCGGTGGCGGCCTGGGCGGCGGACTGGGTGGTGGCCTGGGCGGCCGGGCTGAGGGCGAGGCCGGTGACGGCCATCGAGCCGGCGAGTGCGGCGATCGCGAGAGTCTTACGCATTTCGGGTTTCCTCCCCCTGTCGGTGCTGCCGGAGTGATCCGGCAGCAGGGACATTACGGAGAACCGGCGCGATCATCTGTGGAGAAATCCACACCCCCAGGGTGATCGGCGACACAGCACGCCATCAGCGCTTGACCGACACCCCATCGAGGGGGAACGGGGTGAACGACGGCCGCGACGTCCTCGCCTGCGCGGAGTCCGGCCCGCACGTCGCCAGCAGGAGGTGCTCGACGAGCGCGAAGTCGATCGGGCTGGGCACGATCTGGCCGTTCTCGTCGATGCTCTGGTACTTGATGCGGTTGACCCCGAACGAGATCTGGCGGCTCCCGTCGGCGGTCGCCAGCGACTGCGTGGCCATGCCGAACACGCCGCCGTCGTGCCCCCAGAACCGGCCGCACGGCAGGTCGAGGGAGTAGAGACCGAGACCGTAGTCGATCGGCGCGCCGCCGGCCAGCACCGTGACCGTCTTCTGCATCTCGGCCACCAGCGTGGGGCTGATCAGCTCGCCGCGCAGCAGCAGGCGGTAGAAGCGGTTGAGGTCGCTCATCGTGGACGTGACCGCGCCCGCCGTCGTGGCCCACGACATGTTGTAGACGCTGTAGTCACGCGGCGGGTCGATGAAGCCGAACAGCGACTCGTACGCCTTCGAGTGCGGCCCGGGGATGCGCGGCGTGCGCGGGAACGACGTGTCGCGCAGGCCGGCCTTACGGATGACGAACCGGGTGATGTACTGCTCCGCCTCCATGCCGGTGACCTTCTCCAGGAGCAGGCCGGCGAGGACGTAGTTGGTGTTGGAGTACGACCCGGGCACCGCTCCCGGCTCCCCGGTCGGCGTCCCGGCCAGGCCCAGGCCGGCCAGCTCCGTCTTGCCGATCTGGCGGAAGCGGTGCTCGTCGAGGCTTCTGCCCGAGGGCTCGTACAGCGAGGGGAAGGCCGGGCCCACGTAGTCGGCGATGTGGCTGGTGTGGTTGAGCAACATCCGCACGGTGATCCGCTGCCCGCGCTCGCCGGGCACCAGGTCGGGCAGGTAGCGGCCGATGGGGGCGTCCAGCTCGACCTTGCCGGCGGCGACCTGCTGGAGCACGGCCACCGAGGTGAACGTCTTGGAGATGCTGCCGACCCGGTGCACCATGTCCGGCCGCACGGGGCGGCGCGTGTCCACGTCGGCCACGCCGGCGGCGCCCTTCCAGCTCCTGGCCCCTTCGCGGACCTCCGAGTAGATGCCGTACATGCCGGCCTCGTGCACCGCGTCGAGGGACTTCTGCAGCGCTTTCCGGTCGAGCCCGGGGTCCGCCGACGCGGCGGCGGTGCCGGGGACGGTCAGGGTGCCGGCGGCGAGCAACGCGCCGGCCACGAGGGCCGTCCGGCGTGACATTGACATATGAGCAAAGTGGCGGAATTTCATGGGGTCAGCATGATTGAGCGGACGGTCGGCGGGTTAGTCCACGGTGTCATCGGCCTTATATGACATGCGTCATGTCGAATACACGTGGATTGGCGGAGGGTGCCGGATGGAGCGGGTGAGTGCTGCTGTCGTTCTGGGTGTCCCGGTTCGGCGATTTGGTGGGCGCCGGGCGGCTCATCACCATGCGGCGTATTTTCGAGCAGGTCTCCGCGTTCTTTTCCGACAATCTGAAATTGAGCGAGCTGAAGGTGCTCGCCGTGCTCGCCTGTGTTTATCTGCTGAGCGCCCGGGCCGGCGACGCTCGCCGCCTTCACCTTGTTCGGGCGATCCGGCCCAGGAACCGCGGCTGAAGATCAAGCTCGTCCAGCGTGCGGCAGGAGGCCGACAGCGCCCGTTCCGCCGTCGGCGTCACCGATCCCGCGGTCGAACAGGCCCTGCGGAAGGCCGGGCGCGCTGGCGACCGTCATCGAGCACGAGGCCAGGGACGTTCGTCACGGACGTCGACATGCTCGCCGAGCGGGCCACAAGGAGCGGCCGCCCGCGCTCGGCGGATATCCCCGGGCGCCGGAGTTCACCGCCCCGAAACCGGTGGCCCCGCCACGGGGTGTACCCGCGCTTCCGCTGACGGGCGAAGGCCTTACCGGCCGGGAAGGGGAATGACAGTACTCTTCATAACCGGTCGGTACGCCCTTCGGAAAGGACAGAGCGGATGCCCCACGCGGCGAGGCCCACGGTCACGCTGCACGACGTGGCCGCGGCGGCAGGGGTCTCGGTCGCCACCGCGTCCCGGGTCCTCAGCGGCAGCGCCAGGAAGGTCGCCCCCGAGTACGAGGCCCGCGTGCTGGCCGCCGCCGCGGCCCTGCGGTACACGGTGGACGCCGCGGCCAGGGCGATGCGCCGGGCGAGCGACGCGATCGCGCTCGTGGCCGACGACCTGACGACGCCGTCGATGGGCATGGTCGTGTCCGCCATGGAGCGCGAGGCGCGTACGGCCGGGGCCTTCGTCACCGTGTCGGCCACCATGGGCGCGCCGGAGCGGCAGTCCGAGACCGTCCGCGTCCTCCGGTCGCTGCGCCCCCGCGCGCTCGTGGTC
Organism: Nonomuraea sp. NPDC050643; assembly: GCF_040654715.1. Lineage (NCBI taxonomy): Bacteria > Bacillati > Actinomycetota > Actinomycetes > Streptosporangiales > Streptosporangiaceae > Nonomuraea > Nonomuraea sp. NPDC050643. The sequence continues at coordinate 289,535 of NZ_JBFAIM010000006.1, forward strand.
ACCTCGAACCGGTATCTGGCGGGCGAGGTGGATGTGCGGCTGGTGAAGGAACTCCGGGCGTTCGAGCGGGAAGGCGGGCGGGTCGTGATCGTCGGCGAGACGGACATGACTTTCGACTCGATCGGCTTCGACAATTTCCGGGTCGGGCTCACCATGGGGACCTTCGTCGCGGAAATCGGGCACCGCCGGGTGGCGATATTCGCGGGTGCCGGGAACCTGCGCAACCTGGGCGACCGCACCGCCGGATTCACCGCGGGATTGTGCGCCGGGGGCGTTGACGAACGGGATATCCGGGTCGTTCAGTGCGAGGTCGGCCGCCGTGGCGGATTCGACTCGGCGCGGTCGCTGGCCGAAGCGGGAATGGACGGCGTGGAGGCGGTTCTCGCGGTCAACGACATTGTCGCCGTCGGTGCCTTGGCCGGGTTTCGCGCCGCCGGCGTGTCGGTGCCCGGCGACGTTTCCGTGACCGGGGTCGACGACATACCGCTCGCCTATGACGTCACGCCCCGTCTGACGACGGTGGCGCTCCCGCTGGCCCAGGCCGGGGCGGAGGCGATCCGCATCGTCCTGGGCGAGGCGGGCACCGGCCGCCGCATGAGCGTCGACGGCCACCTGGTCATCCGCGACAGCACCCGCCCCCGCCCCCGCCCCCGCCCCTGAGCCTCGCGCCGGCGGCCGTGCGGGCTGTTGCCGATCTGTGACGGCAGGACGTTCCGGGCCTCTTCGCCGGCGGTCGCGATCACTGTCCGTGATATTCGGCGGGGAGGCCCGGCCGTGGGCCGCGGGGCGGCGGGCCCGGTGGCGCGCCCCGGCAGGAGGCGTGCCGCCGCACTTCCGGACGGCTCTCACGAGGTGTGTCGACCCTGGTCGGCGCGGCGGATCGGTGCGGCGGCGGGCGCTAACACCCCGTGACGGCCCGTGTGATCACCCGCCGCGCGGCCTCCCGCCGACGCTCTTGACGCTCGGGTAACGGCCATGCAAACTGCGGAATACGTTTTCCCAGAGCGGCTGATCCGTCTCTCGGTGACAGGAGGTCACGAATGAGGAGGCACGCGTGAGCGCTCTCGGCGAGCTGCAGCGCATGCGCAAGGGCAGCCGCGGAACCCTGGGCGACAAGAAGGACAACAAGGCCGCTTTCGTGTTCCTCGCGCCCTGGTTCGCCGGACTGCTGCTCATCACGGCGGGCCCCATCGTGGCCTCCCTCGTGCTGGGCTTCACCGACTACAACCTGATCCAGCCGCCCGTCTTCAACGGCCTGGACAACTGGACCCGCATGCTCGGCGACGCCCGCCTGCACCACGCGCTGGGCGTGACGCTGGTCTACGTCGTCGTCTCGGTCCCGCGGTGCCAGCACCATCGAGGCGATCATCAAACGGCACACCGAAGAGGTGCTGTTCGACCGGCAGACGCCGGAGCAGGCGGCCAAGACGTTCATCACCGAACTCCAGGCCGAAATCGACGGCGCCTGACCACCCATCGAAGGAACACATGTCTGAACGCACCTACCGGGCCGCCATCATCGGCACCGGAGCGATCGCCAACGCGCACGCGCAGGCCGTGCGGAACTCGGGCGGCCGGGCGAGCCTCGTGGCCGTGGCCGACGTGGACGCCGGCCGGGCGGGCGAGTTCGCCGCCACGAACGGCGTGCCGCGCAGCTACGCCAGCGCGGAGAAGCTGCTGCGGGAGGAGGAGCTGGACGTCGTCCACCTGTGCACCCCGCCGCAGTCGCACGCCCCGCTCGCCATCGCCTGCCTCGAAGCCGGGGTGACGGCCCTGGTGGAGAAACCGCCGACGCTCTCGCTGGCCGAGTTCGACGCGGTGATCGAGGCGGAGAGCCGCTCCACCGGGCACGTCGCGACCGTGCTGCAGCACCGCTTCGGCGCGGGCGCCGTACGGCTGCGGCGGCTGGCGGAGGCCGGCGAGCTGGGCCGGCCGCTGCTGGCGACCTGCCTGACCCAGTGGTACCGCGACGAGGACTACTACGCGGTCCCATGGCGCGGCACATGGGCGTCCGAGGGCGGCGGCCCGACGATGGGGCACGGCATCCACCAGTTCGACCTGCTGCTCGCGGTGCTCGGCCCCTGGCGTGAGGTCACGGCCGTGGCCGCCCGCCAGGCCCGCTCGGTGGACACCGAGGACGTGTCGATGGCGCTGGTCACGTTCGAGAACGGCGCCGTCGCCACCGTGGTGAACTCGGTCGTCTCCCCGAGGCAGACCTCCGAGCTGCGCTTCGACTACGAGCGCGCCACGGTCGAGGTGGAGCACCTGTACGGCTACACCGACGACGACTGGACCGTGACCCCGGCCCCGGGCCACGAGGGCGTGACGTCCCTGTGGGCCGCCGGTCCCAGTGGCGGGTCCAGCGGCCACACCGGCTGGCTCGCCGCCGTCCTCGACGCGCTCGACCAGGGCCAGGCCCCGCCGGTCACCGCCGCGGACACCCGCAGGACGATGGAGTTCATCGCCGCGCTCTACGCCTCCGCCTTCACCGGCGAGCGCGTACGCAGCGGCCAGATCACCGCTGACAGCCCGTTCGCCCAGAGCATGGACGGCACGGGCGCCCCTTGGAGGACCACGTGACCCTGCAGGCCAACCACGCGCTCGGGACCTCGGTCACCGTCACCGCCGGCGACGTCGAGCTGTTCACCTACGTCTACCGCCCCGACACACCGGTGCTGGAGTCGCCCAAGCCGTACGTGCACCCGATCCGCACCCTCGGCGGCGCCCTGGTGTCGCTGTTCAGGCCGCACGACCACGTCTGGCACAAGGGCATCGCCTGGTCGCTGCCGTGCGTGGGCGAGCACAACTTCTGGGGCGGGCCGACGTACGTGCGGGGGGAGTACGTCCAGCTCGACAACAACGGCAGCGCCACCCACCGTGAGATGACCACGCTGACGGCCACCGGCGGCAAGGTCGAGATCGGGCACGCGCTCGACTGGACCTCCCAGGCCGGCGACCCCGTCATCACGGAGCGGCGCGCCCTGACCGCCACCGTCGTGGACGACGCCACCTGGGCCCTGGTCTTCGAGACGGCCATGACCAACGTGTCGGGCGCCACGATCGACTTCGGCTCCCCGACCACCAAGGGCCGCGAGAACGCCGGCTACGGCGGCCTGTTCTGGCGCGGCCCCCGCTCGTTCACCGACGGCGTCATCCAGTCGCCGGACGGCGCGGGCGGCGACGAGCTGCGCGGCAGGCGCGCCGAGTGGTTCGGCTTCCGCGGCCGGCACGACGAGAGCGGCGGCCACTCCACCATCGTCATGGTCGACGACACCGCGAACCCGCGGCACCCGCCGCAGTGGTTCGCGCGCACCGAGAACTTCGCCTGCCTCAACCCGGCACCGTTCTTCAGCGAGGAGGTGCCGCTCCCGGACGGCGAGACCCTCGGCTTCCGGTACGCGGTCGTCGTCGCCGACGGTGACCGGGGCGAGCAGGGCAGCGCGCTGCTGGCCGAGCACGGCAGGGACGCGCTGAGATGACGTTCCCCGGGGGCACGTCGGTCAGCCGCCTGTCCGTCTACTCGGGCAGCGCGTGCGCCGACGGGCTGGAAGGCGGCACGCCGCATCTGCACACGGCCTCCACGGAGGCCTACGTCGTGGTCGGAGGACACGGCGCGCTGCAGACCCTCGACGCCGGCGGCCTGCGGGAGATCGAGCTGAACGCCGGCTCGACCGTGTGGTTCACGCCCGGCACCATCCACCGCGCCGTCAACCGGGGCGGCCTGGAGGTGGTGGTCGTCATGTCGAACGCCGGGCTGCCCGAGGCAGGCGACGCGGTCATGACGTTCCCGCCGGAGATCGTGGCCGACCCGGAGCGATACCGGCAGGCCGCGACCCTGCCGGCCAGCGGGCCGACCGCTGGGCCCGACGTCGAGGCGGCCGTCGAGCGGCGGCGTGACCTGGCCGTCGAGGGCTTCCTGCGGCTGGCCGACGGCGGCCCCGAGGCGCTGCGGGACTTCTACGACAGCGCCGTCGCCCTCGTCCGCCCCAAGGTGGCGCGGTGGCGGGCCATCTGGGAGAGCACGGTCGCCCAGGAGACCCGCCGCACCGCCGGCGTCCTCGACGCGCTCGAAAGCGGGGACGGCGCGCACCTGCTGCGCTCCGCCCTGATGGAGAGCCCGCCGCACGAGCGGTGGGGCATGTGCGGGCACCTGCGCGCCCACGACGTCGCCCACCCCATCGTGCACACCCCCGACCCGAGCTGAACTCCTGCCGGCGCCCGCGCCCACCCCCGACGAGGAGCACGGCCATGTTCTCCGCCCGATCGACCCTCCTGCGCCTGCTGACGGCGACCATCATGACGACCTCTCTCGCACACCCCGCCCAGGCCGGCACCACCTACCAGGCCGGCACGACCTACTACGTCGACGCCACCGGCGGCGACGACTCCGCCACCGGGCTGGACGAGGCGCACGCCTGGAGGAGCCTGACCAAGGTCAGCGCCACCACGTTCCAGCCCGGCGACCGCGTCCTGCTGCGCGCCGGGCAGCGGTGGAGCGGGCAGCAGCTCTGGCCCAAGGGCTCGGGCGAGAGCGGCGCCCCGATCACCGTCGGCCGTTACGGCGAGGGCGCCAGGCCCCGCGTCGACGCCGCGGGCCAGGTGGACGACGCCGTGCGCCTGTTCAACCAGGAGCACTGGACGATCCGCGACCTGGAGGTCACCAACGAGGTCCCGGCCACCGGCACCCCCGGCGAGAACCTGCGCGACCTGCGCGGCATCCACGTGAGCGGCGACAACGGCCAGACCCTCGACGGCTTCGTCATCGACGGCGTGGCCGTGCACGACGTCACCGGGCAGGTCAACTGGATCGGCGGCAGCATCGAGAACAACGCGCCCGGCGTACGCTTCCAGACCGGGTGGGACGGCTCGAAGAAGACCGGCGGCATCGTGTTCGACACGACGGTGCCCGACATCGAGGCGCCGCCGGAGCACGCGACCGTGCTCAACGACGTGGTGATCCAGAACTCCACGGTCGCCAACACCTCGTTCGCCGGCATCGTGTTCAAGCAGTACACCGGCGACGGCAAGAACGACGCGGGCGAGACCATCGCCGAGCCCACCGGCTGGGGCACCCGGGAGAGCAGGGACGACCCGAGGTTCACCCCGCACACCGGCATCGTCATCAGGAACAACCACATCACCCAGGCCGGCACGGCGTACGGCTGCAACGGCGTGTACCTGACCAACGTCCGCGGCGCCCTCGTCGAGCGCAACGTCGTCTACCGCACCGGCACGTCGGGCATCGAGTCCTACTACGCCGACGACGTGACGTTCCAGTTCAACGAGGTGTACGAGACCCAGCAGAAGGCCGGCGGCGCCGACTCCAACGGCATCGACCCGGACAAGGGCACCACCCGCCAGGTCGTCCAGTACAACTACCTGCACGGCAACGGCGACGGCGTGCTGCTGTGCCAGTTCGCCTTCGGTGACGCCGTGGTCAGGAACAACGTCATCGCGAGCAACAGCCGCTACCAGATCTACCTGCACTCGGACCGGGCCGCCACCGCGAAGATCTACAACAACACCATTTACAACGACAAATCCGACTACCTCATCTACGGGTACGGCAGCTACCTCGACGCCCGCTACGACATCACCAACAACCTCCTCCACTCCACCCGGGCCGGCGCGGTCCTGACGACCAGCCCGACCATCGCCTACGACCACAACCTGTACGGCGGCGCGGCCCTCACGGTGCCGCCCGGTGACCGCGACGCCGTCGTCACGGCCGACCCCCTGTTCGCCCAGGCCCCCCTCGACGGCCCCTACGGCACCCCGGAGACCGGCCCCGCCCTCGAGACCGCGTACGGCCTGCGCGTCACCACCGGCTCGTACGCCATCGACACGGGCACGGAGATCACCGCCAACGGCGGCCGCGACTACGCCGGCGCCGCCCTCTACAACGGTGCCCCCGACGTCGGCGCCTTCGAGTACGGCACCGCCGAGGGCGCCACCACCGAGTCCGTCACCGGCACCGTCCGCACCCCGTCCGGCGCCCCCGTCTCTGGAGCGGCCGTGACGGCGGGCTCCGGCACGGCCACCACCGGGACCGACGGCCGGTTCGCGATCAGCAACCTGCCCTTCGCCGACGGCGTCGAGGTCACCGCGGCCAGGAACGGCTACGCCACCGCCACCGAGACCGTGAACGTCCGCCCCGGCAACGTGACCACCGTCGCCCTCACCATGGCCTCGACCAGCACGGTCGGCTCGATCACCGGCCACGTCCTGGACCAGGCCGCCCGGCCGCTGCCCGGCGCGGCCGTCACCGTCACGGACGGCGACCAGATCCTCGCCACCGCCACCAGCGGCGCGGACGGCGCCTTCACCGTCGGGAGCGTGCCGATCGGCGAGGGCTACACGCTGCGCGCCACCGCCGGCGGCTTCGAGCCGCGGACGCGGACGGGCCTCAAGGTCGAGGCGGCCACCGCGACCGCCGCGGGCTCGCTGCTCCTCGTCCGTCCCGTCCCGGACTACGTGGCCGTGCACGACTTCGACGACCTGCCCACAGGCCCGCTGACCAGCGGCGACGGCCTCACGGTGAGTGGCGCGGGCGGGAGCGCCGAGATCGTCGAGACGGCGGGGGATCCGCACGTCCGGCTCACGCGTACGACGAACAGCGGCGTCACCAGCCTGACCAGGGACGTCGCGCTCAAGGGCATCGTGACCGTCGAGACGAACGTCATGAGCGAGCGGCCCTACGCCTCGGGCAACCACTGGTGGTCGGTGCCCTACGTCAAGGCCGCCGTCACCGTCCAGGGCCGGCCGGTCGCGAGCGGCACCACTTCGCCGGCCATCCCGATCCCGGTCGGCGACACCGACATCGCGGTCAAGGTGGTGTCGGAGGACGGCACAGCAGATCGGACATACTTCGTAAAGGCCACCCGTCCCGAGCCGGAGCCGCCCCAGGACGGCGCCACCAAGCCCCCCGCCCGCGGCACGCTCGCAGCCACCGGCGACTGGCGGCGCGGCACGTACGACGTGACCATGAACCTCTGGTACGGCGTCAACGCCAGCGCCTTCGTCCTGTACGAGAACGGCAAGGAGATCGCCAGGCGCGACCTGACCCCGCGCACCCCCGCCGCGCAACGGGCCACCGTCCTCGTCGCCGGCCGGGTCAACGGCGCCTACGTCTACACCGGCGAACTGCTGAACCAGGCCGGCCGCACCGCCACCACGACCCTCAAGGTCACCGTGACCGACGCCAACCCCGGCAGGCCCGTGCTCAGCGGCGACAACTGGGACGGCGACGGAGACTACACGGTCCGCATGACCATGTGGTGGGGCACCAACGCCACCACCTACCGCCTCTACGAGGACGGCGTCCTGATCGACACCCAGGAGCTCACCGCCGCCACCCCGGCCGCGCAGCGCGCCGCCACCGTCGTCGAGGGCCGTTCGCCGGGCAGGCGCGCCTACGTCGCCGAGCTCGGGAACGCGGCGGGCGTGACGAGGAGTGAGCCCTTGACCGTGGTGACAGAATGACCGCCATGGCTGACGGGTCCACGGCCCCTTCCTCCCCGCCGACCCTGCACGACGTCGCCCGTGAGGCGGGCGTCTCCATCGCCACCGCGTCGCGCGCGCTCAACGGCAGCTCGCGCAACGTCAGGTCGGAGAACGCCTCCCGGGTGCGGGCCGCGGCGGCCAAGCTCAACTACGAGCCGCACCTGTCGGCGCAGGCGATCGCGAAGGGCTCGACCATGACGGTCGCGCTGGTGGTGCGCGACGTCGCCGACCCCTACTTCTCCTCCATCGCCGCCGGGGTGACCCAGGCGGCGCAGGAGGCCGGGCTCATCGTCACGATGGCGGTGGCCGACGGGTCGCCGGAGCGGGAGCTGGAGATCGTCAGGACGCTCCGGGGCCGGCGCCCGCGGGTCATCATCGTGACGGGCAGCCGGGTGGAGGGCGCGGGCACCAGGGACGCGCTCGTCGAGGAACTGGAGGAATACCGTACGGCGGGCGGCCGGGTGGTCCTGATCAGCCAGCGGGACCTGCCGTTCGGCACGGTCACCGTGGACAACCGGGGCGGGGCCGCCGCGCTGGCGCGGGCGCTGCTCGGCGTGGGCTACCGGCGCTTCGCCGTCTTCCACGCACCGCCCGAGCTGCGCACCTCGCGCGACCGGCACGAGGGGTTTCTGGAGGGGCTGGCGGGTTCGGGCGTGCCGGTGCCGGTCGCGATCGAGACGGCGTTCACCCGGGCGGGCGGCTACGCGGCGGCCCGGCGGCTGGCGGTGCGGGGGGTCGAGGACGTGGAGGCGGTGTTCGCGGTCACCGACGTGATGGCGATCGGCGCGATGACGGGCTTCCGCGACGCCGGGCTGACCCCGGGGGCCGACATCGGGGTGGCGGGGTTCGACGACATCGAGTCGGCCATGGACGTCGTGCCGTCGCTCACCTCGGTGGCCGTACCGCTGCGGGAGGCGGGGCTGAGCGCGATGCGCCTGGCGCTGTCGGACGCCGGCCGGGACGCGGGCACCGAGCTTCCCGTCGGCGTCGTCCTGCGGGACAGCACCCCGCCCCGCTGAACAGGGAGAGCGGAAAAGGGAGAGCGTCGCGGGCGCCCGGCCCGCCATGATCGGGCCATGGACTTCGCGGATCTGGTGGACGAGGCCCGGCGCACGCCGTTCGAGGGATGGGACTTCGCGGTCTTCCGTGGCCGCGTCAGCGACGACGGCGGCCTGCCGTGGGACTACGGAGACCTGGTGCGCGAGCTGCTCCCGGGGGCCGCCTCGCTGCTCGACCTCGACACGGGCGGCGGTGAGCTGCTGGCGTCCTTCGCGCCGCTGCCGCCCCGCGCCGTGGCGACCGAGGGCCACCCGCCGAACGTCCCGATCGCCCGCGCCCGGCTGGAGCCGCTGGGCGTCGAGGTCGCCGAGGGCACGTCGCCGCTGCCCGGCGGCTCCTTCGAGCTGATCACCAACCGGCACGGGCGGTGCGACGCCCGCGAGATCCGCCGTCTGCTGGCTCCCGGCGGCACGTTCGTCACCCAGCAGGTCGCGGGCCGCGACCTTGAGGAGATCAACGCGGCCCTGGACGGCCCGCCGCACGTGGACGCGGGCTGGGATCTCGCCACGGCGGTCGCCGTCCTGGAGGAGGCGGGGCTGGAGGTGACCTGGCGGCGGGAGGCCGGCTACACCACGTCGTTCCACGACGTCGGCGCGCTCGTGCTGTTCCTGCGCGTGATCTCGTGGCAGGTGCCGGGCTTCGACCCCGGCGCGTACGCCGGCCGGCTGCGCGCCCTGCACGAGGACATGGCCCGTGGCCGCCCGTTCCGGGCGACCGCCCGCCGCTTCGCGCTGCTGGCCCGCGCCCGGTAGGTCCGGCTCGGGGCACTCTTCAAGGTTTTCCGAAGTGGTCGGGGCCGCACGTACTCTCCCCGCATGAACGACTTCGACCCCGAAGACCTGGAACGGATCACCGCACGGGCCGAGGAGATGCTCGCCCGCGCCGAAGAGCTCAGGAGCGAGATCGACGTGGTCGTGGGCCATGGCGAGGCCGCGGACGGCCAGGTGCGTGTGACGGCCGCCGCGTCCGGCCGGCTCATGGACGTCAAGTTCGCGCCGCGCGCCATGCGCATGGACAGCCTGACCCTGGCCGAGGCCGTGCTGCGGGCCGCGCAGCAGGCCCAGGACGACGTGGCGGGCCGGGTGGACGCGGTGATGGCGGAGACGCTGGGCACGGCCGTGGCGGGTGCGGAGCTGCTCGAGGAGCGCTTCGCCGACGTGCTGCGGTCCACGGAGACCTCGATGGAGGAGCGGCTGCGGGCCATCGAGGACGAGCGGCGGGAGGCCCGCTGAGCCGGACATTTCCAGGTTATTTGAAGGGACGTCGCGACCCGCGGACATCGCCCTAGTGTGTCCGCGGATACGTATGCGCACGGATCTTCCAGGATGTGAATCGGTGGCCATTCGGTGGCGGAGTGCGGCGGGACGGCGGGCGGCGGGAATCGTCGCGGCCGTCCTGGTGGCCGTGCTGGTGGGAGCCGGCCTGTTCCTGGGTACGGGCGTCTCCAGCGCCCGTCCCAAGCTGGCCGACGTCGGCGCCTGGCTGGCCAGCGCGCTCAACGGTGAGGTCGTGCACGCCAACGGCCTGTCCGGGCAGGTGGACGGCCGGGTGGACCTGGCCTCCGCCGGGGGCCAGGAGCTGAAGGTGGTGCAGGACGGCGACAACGTGCTCGTCGTGGACGAGTCCACGGGCAAGGTCAGCCGCATCGACCCCACGCAGCTCGAGGTCGCCCAGACGGGCACGCTCGGCGCGGGCGGCATGCAGATCGTGATGGGGGTGGGCAAGGCGTACGGGGTGGATCCGCGCGGCGGCACCGTCCAGCAGCTCGACCCGCTGACCGTGGACACGATCGGCTCCCCGATCACCCTCAAGCCGCCGCTCGGCCAGGCGGGCATCGACAAGAACGGCACGCTCTGGGTGCCCGTCCCCGAAGAGGGCACGCTCGTCCAGGTCAACGGCGCCCAGCAGGGCAAGGCCGTGACGGTCGGCGAGGCGGGCGACCCGCTCACGCTGACGATCGCGAACGGCGTCCCGCTGGTCACCAACTCCACCGCCGCGGCCGCGATGGTGATCGGCTCCACCGGCACCCGGCTCCAGGTGAGCCTGCCGAGCACGGTCACCGACGCGGGGAGCGGCGGTCTGCTGGTCCCGCCGGTGGCCGAGAGCCAGGTCGTGCCGATCCTGGCGCCGAAGCAGGGCGCGCTCGTCCTGGTGGACACCGCCAGCGGCGCGCTGACGACGGTCGCGGTGAAGGGCGGCAAGCTGGGCGCGCCGCAGGCGCTCGGACGGCGGATCTACATCGCCGACGAGAGCACGGGCCGGCTGATCGTGTACGACACGGTGGCCAAGAAGTTCGACCCCGAGAAGGTGGTCACGGGCAAGCCCGGGCCGCTGGAGGTGTTCGTCAAGGACGGGCTGCTCTGGGTGAACGACCAGTTCAGCGAGACGGCCCTGGTCATCGAGCAGGACGGCAGGGGGCACCGGGTCGGCAAGTACGACGAGGCGCTCGGCCAGAACGACACGCCCACGCCGCTGCCGCTGCCGACGTACACGCCGACGGTGGTCCAGCCGACGATCGTGCCCACCCAGAAGAACCCCACGGGCAAGCCGACGTCGGCGCCGACGAAGACGAAGACGGCCGTGCCGACCGTGACCGTCACGAAGACCCCGACACCGACCGCGACGCCCACACCCACGGAGACGGAGACACCGACGCCGACCCCCACGCCGACCCCGACCCCGACGCCGACCCCCAAGGTCACCCCGGATCCGCCGGGCACGGTCACGGCCAACTCCGGGCCGGGATGGATGGAGATCGTCTTCACTCCGTCGGGCAAGGGCGACGTCACCGGTTACTCGCTGCGGGGCGCGCCCTCCGGGGCCGACGTCACCCCGTCGCGCGTGCAGCCCGACGGCCCGTTCCAGTTCAGGGTCAACGGCGGGCAGTGCGACCAGGAGTACACGTTCAAGGTCGCCGCCGAGTACGACGGCGGCGAGGTGCTCTCCGCCGCCTCGATCCCGGTACGCCCCTGCGTCGCCCCCGGCAGGCCCTCGAACTTCACCGCCAAGGGCAAGAACCACGGGGCCGACCTGACCTGGGGAGCGCCGGAGAACGCCAAGGACGGCGGCGTCACGTACGCGCTGGAGGGCCCCGGCGACCACCCGGCCGCCCCGGACGGCACGAGCGCCGAGGTGACCGGCCTGAAGAACGGCCAGTCCTACACCTGGACGCTGCGCGCCAAGAACGCCGCGGGCGAGAGCCAGGAGCGGGCCGAGGCCACGGCCGAGCTGCGCCCGCCGCCCGCGCAGTTCCGCAACGCCAACAACAACGACCGGGACACGCTCATCCGCTCAGGACCCAGCGCCGGCGCCGAGGTGGGCCGCATCCCGAAGGGCGAGTACATCACGATGAACGTGCTCTGCCAGCAGAGGGGCGCCGCCTTCACCGACACCGACACGGGCATGAGCAGCGACGTCTGGAACAAGGTGGAGTCCAGCCGGGGCAACGGGTGGCTGAACGACGTGCTGATGGAAACCCCGAAGGGGGGCTTCCCGGCGGCCCCGCTCTGGGAGTGTGAATGATCACTAGAGCGGGGTGGGGCCTGACGGCGGCCTCGGTGCTTCTGTACGCGGTGGGCGCGCCGTTCGGGTACGCCCAGTCGGCGGTCCTGGCCGTGGCCGGGGTCGCCGCCGTGTGGGCGGGCGCGCTGTGGACGCTGCGAGGGGTGCGGCTGGACGTGCGGCGCGAGGTGACGCCCGTGAAGGTGGCGCGCGGGGACCCGGCGGTGGCGATCCTGCACGTGCGCAACACCGGCCGGTGGCGGCATTCGGGGCTGCTGGCCCGCGACACCTGCCGGGGCACGACCGTGACGGTCGAGGTGCCGGCGCTGGCCCGGCACGCGGCGCGGACGGTGTCGTACCGGCTGCCGACCCGGCGGCGGGGGGAGACCCCCGTGGGGCCGCTGCTGTTGGACCGTACCGATCCGTTCGGGCTGGCGCGGCGCTCGGTCGCGTACGGGCGGCCCGACATGCTGCTGGTCCGGCCGCGCACGGTGCCGCTCACGCCGCTGCACTCCGGGCGGCAGCGGCACCTGGACGGCCTGGCCTCCCGCTCCACGCCGTCCGGCGTGAGCAGCTTCAACGGGCTGCGCGAGTACGTGATCGGCGACGACCTGCGGCACGTGCACTGGCGCTCGACCGCGCGGACCGGCGTGCTCATGGTCAAGGAGCTGACCGACGTCAACCTGCCGGACACCGTCACCATCCTGGACACGCGGCCCTCGTCGTACGAGGGGGACGACGAGTTCGAGCTGGCGGTGGACGTGGCCGCGTCGGCGGCGTGCGCGGTGACGCGGGACCGGTTCCCCGTGCGGGTGCTCACCGGGATGGGCGAGCTGCTGCACGCCAAGGGCGGCCCCGGTGAGGACGAGGAGGTGCTCGACCGGCTGGCCCGGGTGGAGCGCGAGGAGCAGGCCGAGCCGCCGCTGCACGCGCTGCGCCGGGCGGGCTCCGGGGGCGCTCTGGTGCTGGTGAGCGGCACGTTCGCGGCCCTGGCGGACGCGGCGGCGGTGCGGCGGCGCTTCGATCAGGTGCTGTTCGTGCGGGTGGGGGACCCGGCGGACGGCGGGCGGCCGCAGGCGGCCGGGGTGACCGTCATCGAGGCCGGCGACCTCGATGAACTGGCCGCGGCATGGCCACGCTAGGCGCGTTGCCGGGCGCGGCGCCCGGTCCTTCCTCTTCTCCTCTGCCTTCTCCTTCCACCCAGACTGCTCCGAACGGCGAAGGGCCTGGTGCGCTGCGGCCCGGGTCTGTGCCGTCCGGAGCGCCGTCGGCCGCTGTCCCGCCGGCCTCGCCTGCTCCGGCCGGCGGGTCGGCGGGACCGGCTGATGGTGGTGGCCTCGGCCGGCGGGTGGCGTCCGTCGTGATGGTGGTGCTGCTCGGGGCGGCGGCCGGGATGGCGTTCGACGGGGTCTTCACCTGGGACGCCCTGCTGCCCGTGGTGGCCGTCGCCGCGGTCGTGCCCGGGGTGCTGGCGGTGCTGCTGTCCGGGCGGCTGCCGCTCTGGGGCGCGATCCCCGTGAGCGTGCTCGTCTGGCTGGTGGCGGTGTCGGCGACGATCTTCAGGGCCGAGGCGTGGCTGGGGTTCGTGCCCGGCCCGGCCGGCGTGCGGGCCGCGCTGACGGGCGTACGCGACGCGGGCGGGTGGCTGCTCACCACGATCCTGCCGGCCGCCCCCGGCAGCCGGGCCATCGTGCTGGTCGCCCTCCTGGTGTGGGCCGCCACCTTCGCCGGGGCCGAGATCGCCCTGCGGACCAGGGCCGTCCTGGTGCCCGCCGGGCCCGCCCTGTCGGTGCTCGCCGTCGCCGTCGTGCTCGGGGTCTCCGGGGCGGGGTCGGTGGTGCCGTACGCGGCGGTGTTCGCGGGGCTGGCGCTGCTGCTGGCGCTGGTCAGGTCGGCCCGGTCGATCGGGACGGTGGCGCTGGGGGTGCCGCTGCTCGCCGGGCTGGTGCTGGCCGGCGCCGTCGCGGGGCCCGTACTGCCCCGGGCGGAGCGGCCGTACGACGTGCGCCGGCTGGTCGAGCAGCCGCCCCCGCGGCCGATCAACGGGGTGAGCGCGCTGGACCAGGTGTCGGCCTGGCTGCAGAACCCGCAGCGTGAGCTGTTCACGGTCACCACGACCTCGGAGGCGCATCTCCGGCTGGCCGTGCTGGACACGTTCGACGGAGTGAGCTGGACGTCGGGCGCCGGTTTCGTCCCCACGGGCGGCCGTGTCCCCGGTCAGGAGGGCGAGCGCGACTCCGTCGAGCAGCGCTTCACCGTGCAGCGGCTGCCCGGCCCGTGGCTGCCGGCGGCGGATCGGCCGATGCTGGCCACGGGGGCGGGCATCGTGGTCGATCCGGCCACCGGCATGCTGGCCAGCACGCAGGCCCGTGAGGGCATGACGTACCAGGTGACCTCGGGCATCCGCCGGTACGCGGCCGCGGAGCTGCGCGAGGCGACGCCCGCCGACGACCCGGCCGCGCGCCTGCTGCCCGACGGGCCCGACGGGCGTACCCCGCCGCAGCGCGCCCGCCTCGGCCAGATCGCCCGCAAGGCCACGGCCGGGGCGCGCAGCCCGACGCAGCAGGCGGCGAAGCTGGCCGCCTACCTGCGCAAGCTCGCCGTCAACGACGTCAACGCGCCGCCGGGGCACGGCTATCGCAGCATCGAGTTCTTCCTGACGGAGTCGAAACGGGGGACGACGGAGCAGTTCGCCGCCTCGTTCGCGCTGCTGGCCCGCTCGATCGGGCTGCCGAGCAGGATCGTCGTGGGGTTCCGGCCCGGCGGCGCGGAGGCCGGCGGGGTGCGGCAGGTGCGGGCGGGCGACGTGCTGGCCTGGGCCGAGATCGAGTTCAAGGGCATCGGGTGGGTGCCGTTCTACCCGACGCCCTCGCGTACGCGGGCCGGTGAGGGCGGTGACGTGGCCGAAGGGGCGCCCAAGCAGGCCCGCGAGATCGAGCAGGCCATCAACAGTGACACCGCCCAGCCCAAGCCGGCGGAGAAGCCTGCCAGCCGGCCGACCCCGACGGTCACCCCGCGCCCGGCGGGCTCCGGGACCGGGCCGCTCGTGTGGGCGGCGCTGCCCGCGGGGCTGCTGGCCGCCTACCTGCTGGCGGTGGGCGTGGTGCCGCCCGTACGGCGGATGCGCCGCCGCCGGGCCTCCTCGCCCGCCGCCCGGGTGGTCGGAGCCTGGCGGCAGACGGTGACCCGGCTGCGCGGGGGCGGGATCCCGGTCTCGTCGGGGGCACTGACGGCCGGGGAGGTGGCGTCCGTGGCGGAGTCGGAGCTGGGGGCCGCCGCCCGCGAGCCGCTGAGTGCGCTCGCGGACCTGGCGAACCTGGCGACGTTCGGCGGGGCGCCCGTGGACCAGGCCGACGCCGACCTGGCCTGGCGGTACTTCGACCAGGTGGACGCCTCGGTCAGGCGGCGGGCCGGGCTGATGGGCCGGCTCGGCCGCCGGCTGTCGCCGCGCTCCCTGCTCGGCTAAGCCGTACCGGCGGTGGGCCCCGGGTGGCCAGGCCGGGCGGCGCGGCCACCCGGCCCCCGCCAGGACGGTGGTGGGGGCCGGGTGGTCACGACGGTGGTGGTGTGGCCAGCGGGAGCACGATCGGGGGCTGCACCTCGTCGTCCTGGCCGCCGGGGTTCGCCTCCGCGGCTCCGCGGATGCACAGCGCGGACGACCAGGCGACCGACGACGGCTGGCCCAGGGCGACCACGGAGCCGACCTTGAAGCAGTAGCCGGTGGTCGGCTCCAGACCGCCGACCGTGTAGGTGGTGGTGCCGGTGGCCGCCGACATCATGCGGTCGCCCGGAGCCTGCTGGATCACCGTGGGGTAGCCGCTCTTGCGCACGGCCTTCCAGGAGAGCGTGACCGTGGTGCCGTTGTCGGACACCAGCTTGAGGCTCTTGGGCCGGTACGCGGCCATGGCCGCCGGGTCGGTGGTCCGGCGGAGCGTGGGCGGCGACGTCGCGGGGTCGGGCCGCGTCTCGGTGGGCGCCACGTCCGGTGTCGCGTCCGCCGGCGACTGGTCGGCGGGCTGGTCGGCGGGCTGGTCGGGTGGCGGGTCGAGTGACGTGTCGGCGGGGGCGCCGTCGGACGGGGCCGCTGCCGTGGCGGCTACGGGCTGCTCCTGCGCGCCGGAGGTCTGCGGGCGGCCGCTCATCGCCAGGGCCACGCTGCCCACGCCCACCAGCACGGCCAGCCCGGACGCGCCCGCCACGAACAGCGAGACCCGCTTGCTCCGGCCGCCCGGCTCCGCCGCCGCCGGGCTCTGCGGCTGGGCGGCGTCGGGGGGAGGCGGGAGGAACGGCTGCGGGCCCGCCGGGGGCCTGACCTGCGAACGGTCTGGGTCGACCGTCCACACCAGCTCACGAGGGCCCGACCGCTCCGGGCCCGTCCCGTCGCCCATCGGCGGCCGAGCGGTGAGCGGCGGGCCGACGTCGGTGAGGGGCAGGCGGGCGGTGGGCGGCTGACCGGCCTCGCCGGCGATCAGCCGATCACCGGCCGGCAGGCCCGACAGGCTTGGGTGGTCGCCGGGCGGCAGGACAGGACGGTCCGCGGGTGACAGGCCCGTGTGGTCGCCGGGTGACAGGCTCGGGTGGCCGGTGGCCGGCAGGCTCGCACCGGTGGTGGCGGGTGGCAGGCCGGGCCCGGTGGTCGCGGGCGGGGGTTCGGTGGGGAGCAGGGGGTGGATGGGGGCGGAGGCGACGGCGGCGGCGAGGTCGGCGGCGGTCGGGCGGGTGAACGGGTCCTTGGACAGGGCCCTGGTGAGGAGCCGCGCCAGGTCCTGGGGCACCGAGGGCGGGAACGGGGGCGGGGTCTCCGTCAGGACGCCGAGGACGAACCTGGCCGTGCTGCCCGGCCCGTCCAGGGCGAACGCGGAACGCCCGGCGAGCAGCTCGTACGCCATCGACGCCAGCGCGTACACGTCCGAGGCCGGCACCGGCGGATGGCCCTCGAGCTCCTCGGGCGCCGCGTGCACCGACGGCAGCGTTCCGTCCGGCAGCTCCACGATCGACATCAGCGCCGACATGGCGTACCCCGTCAGCGCCACCCCCGACGCGGTCATGACGACGTTCTCGGGCTTGACCCGCCCGTGCACGCCGCCCGCCGCGTGCGTGGCCGTGAGGGCGCCCGCCACCGCGCGCAGCAGCCCGGTGGCCTGCTCCAGCGGCATCGGCAGGCTCCGCCCCGGCCGCTCGGCCAGCGTGAGCCCCTCGTGCAGCGGCGTCACCAGGTACGGCCGCCCGTCCCCGGTCGCGCCCACCTCCAGCACCGGGATCACGCCGTCGTGGCGGGCCAGCTCCTCGGGGAAGCCGAAGCCGCGGACGATGCGCTTGAGCGCCCGCTTGTCCACCTGATGGCAGGCCAGCGTCTTGACCAGCACGTCCGCGCCCGTGGCCGTCGCCCGGGCGAGATGCACGGCCCAGGGACCGTCCTGGCCGGCCCGCTCCAGCAGCCGATGGCCGCGGACCCGCTCGGCGATGACCGTCATGCGATCACGGACGGGCCGCCCATGTCGTCGCTCTCGAACGCCTCGTCCTCCACCAGCGACAACCTGTCGCGCTCGCGGTCACGCTCCTGCCCGCCCTGCCCACCGCCCATCATCGGCGGCATCATGCCCATCGGCATGCCGGCCGCGCCGCCCGCCCGCGCGCCGAGCCCCTGGGCGCCCGCGCCGCCGAACGGCGTGGCCGCGGAGGTGCCCGAGGGGAGGCCGGGGCCGATGGTCGTGGTCCCGGTGGGCGGCTGGGTGGTCACGCCCGCCGGTTGCAGGCTGGACAGGTCCGTCGCGGACGGGGTGGGCGTCCTGGAGAGGTCGGGCGTGTTGAGTTCCGGCGTCTTCAGGTCGGGGGTCTTCAGGTCCGGCGTCTGCGGGGTCTGGAGCGAGGGGTCGCGCAGGGACGGGTCCGTGAGGGACGGGTCCTTCAGCGACGGGTCCTGGAGAGAGGGATCCTTCAGGGAGGGGTCGCGCAGGGACGGGTCGGTGAGCGACGGGTCCTTCAGCGACGGGTCCTGGAGGCCGGGGATGTCCGGGCCGCCGGGCGGGGTGCCGAGGGCGGGGGAGGCGTATGGGGAGTTCAGGCCGGAGCCGGCGTACGGGTCGGCGGTCAGGCCCGGCATGCCGCCGAGGTTCACGTCGGGCACGCCGGTCAGTGGCGCTTTCGAGCGCTGTTCGACGTAGCCGGTGATGGCGCCGTAGACGTCCACCATGTACGTGTTCAGATGCTTGAGATGGTGACGGGCGAGGGCGTGGCCGTTGCCGTTGCTGCCGAAGCTGTCGTAGATGTCGTCGTCCCAGCCGACCGAGCCGGTTCCCGGCACGTTGTTGCGGAACCACGGGAGCACCTCGTCGCCGTACCACTTGAGCGGCGCCCCGACCGAGTTGGCCGCGAAGTTGATCTGCGCGAGGTCCCGCTGGAGCTGGCCGATGGTCTCGAAGACGCCCTTCAGCGAGTCGCCGCCCAGCGTGCCGGCGATCGCCTCGGCCTGCCGGCGCAGCCTCTCCACGGACTCCTTGCACATCGCGGCGATGTCGAGGTAGTTCTGCCCGGCCTGGGAGATCCGGTCGGGGCGGGTGTTCCTGAGCAGTTCGGCGATGCCCTCGCTGCTGTCGGAGTCGCCGGTCCCGACCGGCGTGATGTCGTCCGGCAGCGGCACCCGGGTGTCCTTGAGCGCCTCGCTCCAGTAACCGTCGCTCATGTACGCTTCCCCACCTTGTCGGCGACGGCCCGGTCCGCGCCCTTGGCGGTCTTGACCGTGTCGTCGAGCGCCTGGACCACGGCCTCGTACGTGCTGTACACCCGCCCGATGGCGGTGCCGAGCGTGTTCTGCGCCCTCGTGGTGGTCTGGTGCAGGTCGGCGGCCGCCTGCCAGGCCCCGAGGTCCTTGTCGCTGACGCCGGCCAGGTCGAGCAGGACCTTGAGGCTCCGTCCGCCCTCGCCCTGGAGCCGCCTCAGGTCCTGGCGCAGGATCTCCACCGGTGACGTGGGCAGCGGCTTGCCACTGGCGTCCTCGTACGCGCCGACCTCGATGAACATCTCCTTCTTCGCCGCGCCGGGATCCACCCGGTTGGCGGCGATGAGCTCCTCGCGGTCCGACTCCGGCGGCGCCTTCGGGCCCTCGTGGGGGTAGTTGCCCTTGTCGTACTCGCGGGCGTGCTCGACGTACTCGGCCTGGATGCCGTCGTATTCGTAGTCAGAGCCGCCGAAGTTGCGGTCGGCCTCCCTGAGCACGTTCTCGCGCCGGCCGACCGACGGGGCGACGTTCTCGTCGGTCTCAGGTGTCGCCATGCTCACTCTCCGCGTCCACGTCGACGGACATACCGACACCTGCCTATCCCGTGGCCCGCCGCCCGGCGTCTCATTTCAAGATATTTCTAAGAGAGCAACGACAAATCGGAAATATAGGCAGACTTCGTCCCGTGCCTTCCCTCTGGTACGGCGCCGCGGCCATCACCCTGGCGCTCACCCCCACCCCGGCGCCCACGCGCACGGTGACCTGCGACCCCGAGCCGGGCGTCGCCGAGGTCACCGGCACGCCGTGGCCGCAGGAGCGGCTGCGGTTCCAGCGGGTGTGGCGGCTCACCAGGGGCGAAGGGGTCACCGTCGCCGTCGTGGACAGCGGCGTGGACGTCACGCACCCCCAGCTCGCCGGCGTCGTCGCGCGCCAGGTGGACCTCACGGGCACCGACCTGCGCGACTGCGTGGGCCACGGCACGGCGGTGGCCGGGATCATCGCCGGGCGCGACCTGACCTCGCGCGGCGTTCCGGTGATGGGCGTCGCGCCCGCCGCCCGGATCCTGTCGATCAAGCAGACCGAGGGGCAGTCGGGCGACGTGAGGCGGCTGGCCGACGGCATCAGGCGGGCGGCCGACCTGGGGGCGCAGGTGATCAACGTGTCCGTGCAGGCCCACGACGCGCCCCCGCTCAAGGCGGCGGTGGCGTACGCGCAGGCCAAGGACGTGGTGATCGTGGCGGCGGCGGGCAACGTCAAGCAGGACGACGGGGCGGTCACGCCCGCGTACCCGGCCGAGTATCCGGGCGTGGTCGCGGTCGGCTCCGCCTCGCCGGACGGCAAGAAGTCGGACTTCTCCAACGGCGCCACCCGCATCTCGGTCACCGCGCCAGGGGCAGGGGTCACGAGCGCGTGGACCGGCGGCGGATACCGTACGGGGCTGGACGGCACCAGCTTCGCCGCCCCCTTCGTGTCCGGCGTGGCCGCCCTGGTCAGGGCCCGGCATCCGGACCTCGACCTCTGGGAGGTCAAGCGCCGGCTGGAACGGACGGCCGAGGGCGGGGGCGCGGCCGGCACCGGCGCCGGGCTCGTCAACCCCCTGCAGGCGGTCACCTCGGTCCTGCCGCCCGCCGAGGAGGGCGGGGCCGCCGCCGCGCCGGTCGTCCTGGCCAGGGCGCCCGTGCCCGACAGGCGGATGCGGGGCATCGCCCTCGCGATGGCCGCGGGCACGGTCGGGGCCACCGCGCTGGTGGTGTTCCTGGCGCTGACGCTGCCCAGGGCCCGCCGCCGGAAGTGGCGGGCGGGGGGCGCCACAACAGTTACAGGAAAGTTGAAATCGTAGCCCCATTCGACCTGACCCATTTACGTTGATTCGAAGATGAAACCCGGTTGAATTCGGGTTCACCGCGATCCGAGAGGTACACCGTGGCAGAGCCGACACGTTTCCAAGAGGGCAGTCAACACAGCGCCGCAGAACGCGCGCTCACCGCCCACGGGAACATCACGCAAATCCACAACAGGCTCACCCAGATTCCCGCGACACTCGGCGGAGCCTGGCAGGGCGAGTCCGCGACCGTCTACACCCAGGTGCTCAACGAGTGGAACCCGCAGTTCAAAAAGGTCATCGACGCGCTGCACGCGATCGCGGAGAACCTGAAGGCCTCGGGCATCCAGTACACCGAGGCGTCCACCAGTTCACGCGAGGTCGCCGAGAATCTGCGGGCGGCCCTCGGCGGCGGCAAGCTCTGACGAACGGAGAAATACCATGACCGGTGGCGGCGACATCATTCTCGCTAATTTCGACGAGATGGAGGAGATCGCGTCAGAGCTCGGCCGGGCCTACGCGAACCTGGTCGGCGAACTGGCCGACCTGGAGAACGACCTGAAGGTCCTCGAGACCTGGGACGGCTCCGCCAAGACCGTCTACCTGGAGGCCAAGCGCCAGTGGAACGAGGCCGTGGTCGCCATGGGTGACACCATGCAGCGCTTCGGCCCCGCCCTGCACGACGCGACCGAGATCATGCGGGACGCGGAGAACGCCAACGTCCGGCGCTGGGGCACCTGAGCCTGGTGAACGAGCCGATCATCGACCCGGCCACGGCCGGCGACCAGGCGATGTGCAAGCCGGAGGCGCTCATCGACGTGGCCGGCAGGCTGTCCAAGGACCTGCTGCCCCGGCTCGACGCGGCCCGGTTCAAGGTCCCCGATCTGCCGCCGGGGGCCGCGGGCGACTGGGACATCGCCGCGGGCTACTCCGACACGGTGCGCCGGGCCCGTGAGGCCACGGGGGACTCGCTCCAGTTCGTCCTGGAGCAGGTCCAGCGGGTGATCGACGATCTGGTCGCCACCGCCGACACCGTGCGGGGCGCCGACGAGCGGGCCGCCGGCGCGGTGCCGCGTACGGGATAGAGGAAGCGCGTTGCCGGAACCAAAACCCATCAAGAACGGCTGCCTGCAGGGCGGGAACGTCAACGCGTACGGCGGGCGCGAGGAGATCCGGCGGATGCTCATGCGGGCCCGGCCGGAGGAGTTCGGGCCGGTCGTGGACGCGTACAAGACGACGTCCGAGCTGCTCACGTCGGCGATCACGGCGCTGGGGGACAGTGCGGGCCGGCTGGTCGCCGACGGGAACTGGGGCGGCGAGTCCGCCAGGGCCATGCTCACCCGGATGAACCGGCTCCAGACGTACCTGCAGTCGTTGCGGAACGACGTGAACGGCGTCCCGCCCGCGCTGGAGACCGTGAGCCGTGAGCTGGCCTCGGCCAAGGAACGATTCGACAAGGCGACGGAGCTGCAGGAGTACTGGGTGGAGGCCAGCGGCATGGGGGCGGGATCGATGCAGGCGGCCAACGACCCCGACCAGGACGCGCGTACGTTCATGCAGCAGCTCAACGGGCACTACCAGGGGGCGTACACGACGATGCCGGACCGTCTGGCCTGGGACGCGAAGCTGGCCTCACCCGAGCCGTACCTGCCGCCGCCCGAGCGGGCGCCGACCCCGGTACAGGGTGGCGACCTGCCGTACGAGGACACCGTTCCGGTGCGCTCCGGCACCGGTCTGGCGAGCACGTCCAACTATCAGCCGACGCCCGCGGGGTCGCTGCCGGGCACGACCCCGGCCGCGGCCCCGCCGCCGACCGCGCCGCCGGGTGGTGGTGGTTCGGTCCCGCCCACCCCCGCTCCGGCGGCGCCCATCCCGGTGGCGCCCGTTCCCGCCGGAAGCGGGCGGCTCAGCGGTGCCGCGCCGGGCACCGGACAGCCCGCCACCCGGCCGCCCGGCACGACCGGCACGAACGCCACTGCGCCGCCCGGCACGCCGCCGGCGGGGCAGCCCGGAGTCCCGCTTCCCACCTCGGCCCCCGCCCCGATCAGGAGTGACCCCGTCGTCCCCGCGAACCAGAGCACCAGTCCGGCGGCCACCGGCACCGGGCGCGACCCGTACACCAGCGCCGCCCAGGAGGCCAGGTCGCTCGGCCCGACCGTGCGCCCCGGCAGCGTGCCCGTCGTGGACGGCTCGTGGCCCGCGACCAGGTCGCCGATGGCCGGAGGCGAGCCGGGCGCGATGGGAGCCGGCGGGATGCCGTTCATGCCGATGGGCGGCGGAGGCGCGCAGGAGGGCCGGAGCGGTGACCGCCGCGCGCTCACCGCCAAGAACCGCGACGACGACTTCTTCCAGCCCGTGATCGACTGCGGGCCACCGGTGGTGGGATAGCGCCATGGTCGACAAGATCGCCGTAGAGGCGGAGTCCATCCGCGAGATGGGCCGCAAGATGGCCGACGCCCCCATGCGGGACCTGGAGGAGATGGCGCGCACCGTCGCCCAGATCGAGCTCAGCGCCATGGGGGCCTACGGCGCCTTCGGCCTGCTCGGCGGGTCCCTGGGAGAGTCGTTCGACCAGGTCAAACGGGCCGCGCAGCAGTACCTCGCGGGCAAGCGCGGCGAGGTCTCCGACATCCACAACAAGGCGTACGACACGGCCAACGGCTACACGGGCGGAGATGGGGACGCCGCCCGGATCGCCGGGCAGATACCGAACATCCCGAGGTAAGGCGACATCCCATGCTTGAACAACCCCGGTCCGTCATCGACGGCTCGGCCATGGCCATGACGGGCTCGATGCTCCTGGGCATGGGACGTGCCCGCTACGCCACGATGCTCCTGCCGCTCATGGGCGGCGACACGGCCCAGCAGCGGGCGGCGGCCGACGCGTGGGAGAAGGTGTCCCTGTCCATGAGCGCGCATCCCGACCTCGTGGACCGGTCGGTCACGAACGTCAACTGGACCGCGCCCAGCGCCAAGCTCTACACCGAGACGGTGCGCGGCTACGCCGACGACGCCGGGGAGAAGGCCGGCTCGCCCAAGGCGTCGGCCGACGTCCTGCGTGCCACGGCGACCGCGTACGACGTGCTCGGCCAGGCCGTCTTCGTCACCGGGGCGGCCATCCTCGCGGCGGGGTTCATCTACCGGATGAACCAGGTGAACCCGTTCACCAGAGGGCCGGCGGAGGTGGCCGCCACCTCGTTCGGGCTGCGGGCGGACCAGCAGGCCGGGCAGCTCGCGGGCCGGGCCAGGGCGTTCGTGATGGGCGGGCAGGGCGTGGTGGGCAAGGTGGCCGCGAAACTGGCGCAGATGTCGACGGGCAAGAAGGTGGTCCTGGGCGGGGCGGCCGGGGTGACGGGCGCGATGATGGGGCAGTCGGCGGTCGCGGGCCGGTTCGGTGACACCGCGATCAAGCCCTCGGCTCCGGAGGTGAAAGCGTGATGGCGGCGTTCGACGAGGGGGCCATGGACCGGCTGATCGCCGACGCCCAGCGCTCCACGGCCGGGCTGGACGACGTCTACCAGCGGATGCTCACCGTCGAGGGCGCCGCCCAGGACCCGGACAAGCTGGTCAGGGTCGAGTGCTCGGCGCAGGGCGTCACGGGGCTGCACATCGACCCCCGGGCCATGCGCTGGGGCTCGCAGCGCCTGTCCGAGACGATCCTGGCGCTGATCGCCGCCGCCCTGGCCGACCTGGAGGCCAAGTCGGCCGAACTCCTGGGCGACGCCCTGGGGACGGGGCCGCTGAACCTGGCGGACGAGGACAACCCGGCCGACCGGCACATGCGCGACGCGAGGGCGGCGTACGAGGAGGCCATGGACCGCGCGGTCGCCGAACTCTCCCGCATCGAACGCGACCTCGACCCCTGACCCCACGCCCTCCCCAAGGTCCTCCGAAGGACCCGCACCGAAGCACGACGCGTCCGACTCGCCCTCCGAGGCCCCCACACCCCCTTCCCCTCCCCCCCCCCCAAAGGGACCCCCGCCGAAGTTCGGCGCGGGCTCGCTATCCGGAGGGCCCGCGCTTCTCTCTCCCCCAAAAGGACCCGCGCCGAAGTACGGTGTGGGCTGGTGAGAGGGCCTAAGCCAGGTAGGCGGTTTGGATGAGCTTTTCGCCCGACCGCCGATCCACGTACAGCCCGCGCCCCGGCGGAAGCTGCCGCGGCCGTACGTTCCCGAAGAGCTGCCCTTCGTCCCTGGGCCCCGACAACATCACGGCCGGCGAGTTCATCTCCTTCAGCCGCCGCACCACCGGATCCAGCATGCTCCGCCCCGCACCCCCCATGGCCCGCCCCAGCACCAGGTGCAGCCCGATGTCCCGGGCCTGGGGCAGCAGGTCGCCGAGGATGGTCAGCGGGTTGGCCGAGGTCGCCACCAGGTCGTAGTCGTCCACGATCACGTACAGGTCCTGCCCGGTCCACCAACTGCGGGTGCGCAGTTGCTCCGAGGTCAGGTCGGGCGGCGGGAGCCGGTCCTGCAGCACCTCCTGGACCCCCTTGAGCAGGGTCGTGGCGGCGGTGCTGGAGGCGGCGTACCCGACGCGGTGCTCGGTGTCGGTGGCGTCCAGGAGCGAGCGCCGGTAGTCGATGACGATGAAGCGGGCCTGCATCGGCGTCCGCCCGGCCGCCAGGCCGTGCGCGATCACCTTGAGCAGGTTGCTCTTGCCGCTCTCGGTGTCGCCGAACACCACGAAGTGCGGGTCGGCGTCGAAGTCGAGGAGCACCGGCGCGAGCGCGGCCTCGTCGATGCCGATCGGCACCCGCGTGCCGCCCTCGGTCTGCGGGGCGGGCAGGGTGTGCGCGGGGAGCAGGGCCGGCAGCAGCCGTACGGGCGGCGCCGGGTGGCCGTGCCAGGCCGTCGCCGCGGCCTCCACCAGGGCGGACACCCCTTCGGACAGGTCCTCCACGGTGGAGCGGCCGTCGATGCGCGGCAGCGCGGCCAGGAAGTGCAGCGCCTCGCGGGTCAGCCCGCGGCCCGGCGCCCGTTCGGGCACGTTCGCGGCGGCCTTGCGGTCGATCTCGGAGTCGAACGAGTCCCCGAGCCGGAGCTCCAGCCGGGTGGCGAGCAGGTCGCGCACGCTCGCCCTGAACTCCAGCCACCGGTTGGCGGTGCCGATCACGTGGATGCCGTACCCCAGGCCACGGGTGACCAGGTCGCCGAGGTCCGCCTCGAGCTGTTCGTACTCTTGACGCAGGATCGACCAGCCGTCCACCACCAGGAAGACGTCACCCCAGCCGTCGCCCTCGTAGGCGCCCGAGGCGACCATCCTGCGGTAGGTGGCCATGGAGTCGATCCCGCGCTCGACGAACAGCCGCTCACGCCGCTCCAGCAGCGTTTTGACCTCGGCGACCGTTCTGCGTACCGCGTCGGCGTCCAGCCGGGTGGCCACGCCGCCGACGTGCGGCAGCCCGGACAGGGGCGACAGCGTGCCGCCGCCGAAGTCCAGGCAGTAGAACTGCACCTCCTTCGGGGTGTGGGTGAGCGCTAGCGAGGCGATCAGGGTGCGCAGGAGCGTGCTCTTGCCGGTCTGGGGCGCGCCCACGATGGCGATGTTGCCCGCCGCGCCCGACAGGTCCAGCCAGTACGGGTCCCGCCGCTGGTCGAACGGGCTGTCCACGATCCCGGCCACCGCGTGCAGCCGTCCGGGCCGCTCCTGCCCCGACCCGGCGGCGGTGAGCCCGTGCCCCGGTGTCGTCTCGATGCGCGGCAGCAGCCGGTCGATCGAGGAGGGCTCCTTCAGCGGCGGCAGCCAGATCCGGTGCGCCTCGGCGCCGTGCCCGGCCAGCCGCGCGACCACGATGTCCAGCAGGCTGTCCTGCTTGCCCTTGTCCTCGACGACGGGCGGCGCCTCGACCGCGGGCGGCATCGGCACGCGTTCGGGGCCGTACCAGACGATCTTCCCGCGGTGCCCCGAGCGCGCCGTCACGGCCTGGCCCGGCGCGGCGGCCGGCCGGTACGGCCCCGACACGTACGCCGCCTTGAACCGCGTCATGCCCGTGGTCTCGAACATCAGGTACGCGTTGCCCGGCTCGGGCGGCAGCGAGTACGCGTCCGCCACCCCCAGCACGGCCCGGCTCTCGGCCGCCGAGAACGTCCGCAGCCCGATCCGGTACGACAGGTGCGTGTCCAGCCCGCGCAGCCGTCCCGACTCCAGCCGCTGGGAGGCCAGCAGCAGGTGCACCCCGAGCGAGCGCCCGAGTCGCCCGATCATCACGAACAGCTCGACGAACTCCGGCTTGGCCGTCAGCAGCTCGCTGAACTCGTCGAGCACGATGAACAGCGTCGGCATCGGCCGCAGGTCGGCGCCCTGCTCGCGGGCCTGCTCGTAGTCGCGCACGGAGGCGTAGTTGCCGGCCGAGCGCAGCAGTTCCTGCCGCCGCACCATCTCGCCGTGCAGCGCGTCGTGCATGCGGTCGACCAGCGGCAGTTCGTCTTCCAGGTTGGTGATGACCGCCGAGACGTGCGGCAGCCCGTCCAGGCCGAGGAAGGTGGCGCCGCCCTTGAAGTCGACGAGCACGAAGTTGAGCGTCTCGGAGGAGTGCGTGATGGCCAGCGCCAGCACCAGCGTGCGCAGCAGCTCCGACTTGCCGGAACCGGTCGCGCCCACCACCAGGCCGTGCGGCCCCATGCCGCCCTGGGCGGCCTCCTTGATGTCCAGCTCGACGGGCCGCCCGTCGGCGCCCAGTCCGATCGGCACCCGCAGCCGGTTCCTGACCGGGCGGGGCTGCCAGGTCGTCGTGGGGGAGAGCAGGCGCGCGTCACCGATCCTGAGCAGGTCGGTGAGCGTCGTGTTCGTGGCGAACACGTCCCGCTCCTCCTCGCCGCCGCCAGCCGAGGCGCTCCGCATCGGCGCGAGCTGCCTGACCAGCGCGGCGAACGCGGGCGGCCGCAGCCGGTCGGGCCGCCCGAGCGAGGTCCTGACCTCCTTGCCGAGCTCGTCCTCGGCGACCCTGACCACGGCGTCCTCGCCGACCTCTAGGCGCAGGGTGAGCTGCGCGGGCGCGGGCGGGGTCGCGCCGCCGAGGTCGATCACGGTGACGCCCTCGATGACGTCCAGGGCGAGCTGGCTGCCCGCCGGCACCGTCCCGCCGTCCACGACCACCACGTGGTACGGGACCGCCTCCGGCGCCAGCCCCTTGCTGAACCGCGGCCGGTCCTTCAGCTCGAACCCCAGCAGCTCGTCCAGCTCGCCCAGGTCGCCCGCCACCAGCCGGACCGGCCCGGCGCCGTCCTGCTCGGTGGGGTGCAGCGCGTGCGGCAGCCACTTCACGGGCTCCCACTCGCGGGCCCGCTCGCTCCCGGCGCACACCGAGATCCGCAGGTCCTCGGGGGAGTGCAGCGCCGCCGCCTGGGCCAGCGCCGCCCGTACGAGGTCGCGCGCCGCCGCCGGATCCCCGCCGATCACGATGCGCGCGAACGAGTGCAGCGCCAGCGCCACCGGCAGCCCCGGAACGGTGGCGTGCGTGCGGACGAACCGGCGCAGCGCCCCGGCCGTCACCGGGTCGAGGTCCTCGATCGGCCGGGTCTCCGGCGGGATCATCGGCAGCGCCAGCCGCTGCGCCGAGGTGGCGATCCTGATCTGGGCGAAGTCGTCGTCGCGGGGCCGCCGCTCCCACAGCCGGCTGGTCATCACCAGCGACCAGAGGGCGGCGGGGTCGGGATGGTTCCAGGTCATGGCCTTGTGCTGCTGCGCGGCGGCCGTGCGGACCCGCTTCCTGACCTGCTCCAGGTAGCGGTAGTAGTCGCGGCGCTGGCCGTTGAGCTGGCTCTTGCGCTCGCCGGAGTTGCGCATCATCTGGCCCACGCTCATGCCGATCATGGAGAACGCGAACAGGCCGCTCGAGACCAGCATGATCGGGTTGCCGGCGCTGCCGCCGGTGAACATGAGCGCCATCGCCCCCGCACCGGCGATCATGGGCAGGTACGTCAGCAACTGCGTCAGCCCGCCGCCCGTGACGGTCTCGGGGATCTCCGGGGGAGATTCGAGCAGGACCTCGCCTCCCGGAGGCTCCGGCGGTCTGCGCCGCTCCGGCCTGCGAACCACGATCAGGCTGCCGCTCACCAGTCCTATAAAAGCCGCTGACGTAGGGATATAGGCGATACTTCAAAATACCTAGACGCTTTTCGCGCCTCGCGGGCGATGCCTGATCCATACACTCGACCGGGTGAGCGCCACCGGAACCGACCTGTGCCGGGTCACCGTCGTGACCCCGCGCGGATTCCTGGACCTGGGCCTGCCGCCGGACATCCCGCTGGGCAACCTGCTGCCGACCCTGCTGCGCATCGCCGGGGAGGGGCTGGCCGAGGCGGGCCTGGCCCACGGCGGCTGGGTGCTCCAGCGGCTGGGCGGGCCGCCGTTCGACCCGAACGCGACCCTGTCGGAGCTGTCCGTCCACGACGGTGAGCTGCTGCACCTGCGCCCGCGCGGCCACGAGCTGCCCGAGGTGGTCTTCGACGACGTGGCCGACGCGGTGGCGACGGGCGTGCTGGAGCGCACCGGGCGCTGGCAGCCGGCCACCACGAGAAGCTACGGCCTGCGCGCCGCCGCCGCGCTGCTCGGCCTGGGCGCCGCCGCGCTGCTGATCACCGGGCCGCCCTGGCTCCCGGCCGCCCTGGTGGCCGGGGGCGTCGCGCTGATCCTGCTGCTGGTGGCGGTGGCCCTGTCGCGGGCGATGGGCGACGCCCGCTCGGGGGCGGTGATCGGGTACGCCGCCCTGCCCTACGGCTTCGTCGCCGGCCTGGTCGGACCGGCCCCGAGCCAGGGGATCTTCCAGCCCGAGACCCTGCTCTCGGCCTCGGGCGTGGTGCTGATGCTGGCCACGGCCACCGGGTTCGCGGTGGCGCAGGGGCTGCCCACGTTCCTCGGCCTGGCCGCCGCCGCGTTCTGCGGGCTGCTGGGGTCGGGCCTGGTCATGGCCTTCGACCTGCCGGCGGCGGGGGTGGCGGCGGTGCTGGCCGCGATCGCGGTGGGGCTGACGACGGCGATCCCCTCGCTGTCGTTCCGGCTGGCCGGGATGCCGCTGCCCGCGCTGCCCACGACGGCGGAGGAGCTGCGGCGCGAGAGCGGCGACCTGGACGGCGCGCTGGTGATCGACAAGGCCGTGGTGGCCGACCGCTACTGCGCCGGGCTGCTCGGCGGGGTGGCGCTCGTCGTGCTGGGGGCGCAGGTGCTGCTCGTGCTGGACGGCACCTGGGCGGCGTTCGCGATGAGCGCGGCGTTGTCGCTGTCGCTGCTCATGCGCGCCCGCGTCTTCGAGGGCCGGGGCCAGCGGACCTGGCTGCTGACCACGACCCTGCTCGGCGTGATCCTGCCGGCCGCCGCCCTGGCCGTCACCGGTGCCGCCGGCGGCCTCGTGCTCTACGGCATCGTGCCCGCGCTGGTGGTGCTGGCCCTGGCCGTGGCCGGGACGGCGCTGTGGCTCACCTCCGCGCGCCCGTCCCCGTTCTGGGGCCGCGTGGGCGACATCTTCGACATCCTGCTGATGATCGCCCTCATCCCGCTCGCGCTGGCCGTCATGGACCTGTACGAGACCATCCGTGGTCTGGTCAGCTAGGCGGGTGTCACCAAACGGTTAGGTCGAACGTGTATTCGACTATGGAATCGTCTCCTGGTGGCGGAGGCCCGTTGACACGAGGAGACCTTTCATGTCCCATCGCAAGTCCTTATGCGCGCTCGCGCTCGCCCTGGTGAGCTTCGCCGCGCTCATCCTGACCGCCCTGCCCGCCCACGCGGGCGCGCCCAACGTGGTGCTCCGATGGAACCAGGCGCTGCTGACCGCGATCCGCTCCGGCACGCTCGGCCCGCCGCAGGTCGCCAGGGCGCTGGCCATCGTGCACACCTGCGCCTACGACGCGTGGGCCGCCTACGACGGGGTCGCCGTCGGCACCCGGCTGGGCGGTTCGCTGCGGCGGCCACCGGCGGAGCGGACCCAGGCGAACAAGACCGAGGCCATCAGCTTCGCCGCCCACCTGGCCGCGGTCGACCTCTACCCGGCACAGCGGGCCGGGTTCGACGCGCTCATGACCGAGCTGGGCTACGACCCGGCCGACACGTCGAGCCGTCCCGCCGGCATCGGCGTGACCGCCTGCCAGGCGGTGCTCGACCACCGGCACGCCGACGGCTCCAACCAGCTCGGCGGCTACGCCGACACCACCGGCTACGCGCCGGTCAACGCGCCCGTCGTGGTCGCCGAGCCGCTCACCACGCTCAACGAGCCCGGCCGCTGGGCGCCGCTGACCTACGTCAACCGGGCCGGCGTCCTGGTCACGCCGCCGTTCCTGGCCCCGCACTGGGGGCAGGTGGCCTCGTTCAGCGGTGACGCCCGCGACCTGGCCGACGCGGTGATCCCGCCGTACGCGTACGGGTCGTCGGGGTTCAGCACGCAGGCCGCCGAGATCGTGTCGGGCACGGCCGCGCTGACCGACCGGCAGAAGTCGATCTCCGAATACTGGTCCGACGGGCCGAGCAGCGAGACGCCGCCCGGGCACTGGTCCCTGTTCGCCCAGCAGATCTCGGCGCGCGACCGGCACGGGCTCGACAAGGACGTGAAGATGTTCTTCGCGCTGGCCAACTCCGTCATGGACGCCGGGATCGCCTCGTGGGAGGTCAAGCGGGACCGCGACTCGGCCCGGCCGATCACCGCGATCCGGTTCCTGTACAAGGGGCAGCAGATCCCGACCTGGGGCGGGCGGGTGGTCGACGGGGCCTCCTGGGTGCCGTACCAGGTGCCGACGTTCCCGACGCCGCCGTTCGGCGAGTACGTCTCGGGGCACAGCACGTTCAGCGCGGCGGCGGCCGAGGTGCTCAAGCGCTTCACCGGCGCCGACGCGTTCGGCGGGCAGGCGCTGATCGCGAAGGGGTCGTCGCTGGTGGAGCCGGGGGTGACGCCCGCGCAGGACGTGACGCTGAGCTGGTCCACGTTCAGCGCCGCCGCCGACGAGGCCGGGCTGTCGCGCCGCTACGGCGGCATTCACTTCCGCCTCGGTGACCTGCAGGGCCGCGCCCTCGGCCGCGCGGTCGGCGGGGCGGCGTGGGAGCGCGCCAAGGACTACTGGTCCGGCCGCGGCTGACCCACCCGGCGCACAGCAGGAGCGCCCGCTCCCCGGTGGGGGAGCGGGCGCCCTTTGTGCTGCGGAAGGTCAGGCCACGCTCTCCTCGGCCTGCCGGTTGAGCGTGTCGAGATCGAACGCACCCGACTTGACGGCCGCGGTGAACGCCTCCCAGTCCCGGCGAGGAACTTCCAGCACCGAGTCCGGGTTGTCCGCGTGGATGAGCTCCACGTGGTCGTTGATCCGCTTCGCCGCGACGCGGCTGGCGTCTTGTGTCATCTGCAGCACTCCTCTCGTGCCTTGCGGAGGTTCCGCCCCGGCCATCCGTTCGCAGGAGGACCGAGGCGGTTGCGGGCAGCCTTCCATCCTGTGGGGGCGTCGGCCACCCGTTCGGAGGGCCACGTGGAGAGAAAATCCAACTCTCAGGTGACGGTCTCTTGGCCTCGGTGTAAGAACGGCGACCCGGTCACTCCCCGGCCGGCACGGCGGCCGCCCGGCCGGCGGGGTCAGGTTGGCGGATCGAGCGCCTTATGTGACAAGTGGGAGTCAAGGGACCTTTAAGTCAATGGTTAGTGGAGGGGGCTAAGTTCCACAACATGAACGCGACTCGCAAGAGCATCCGCATCACCTGAGATAGATCATCCCTTTTGGGGATGTTTCGAGCATCGTTGAAACATTCCTCCGGCGATGGGCCACCTGTCTACAGTCCTACCCGTGGGGGCCCAAGCAACAAGGACCAGCGTGTGGAGCGAGCTGCGTATGAGCTCCATACCGCAGCTCTACATTTCGATCTCGCCCAATCTGACCGCCCTTGCCATGATCGCCGACGCGCTCGCCGGCCGCCGTCGTGGCCTGCCCGAACTGTGGCGGCGGGCGATCGCGTCGCGTGTCGGCCCGATCGGTCACGAAGCGGTACGCCCGCTGGCCGCTCCCGGCTACTCGATCGCGCCCGACAGCCTCGTGCCGAGCTCTCCCATCAGCGGCGACGTCTCCGTGCAGGCCCAGGTCAGCGCCCTGCACGACATCCCGCCCGACGCCCTGGTCAAGGACCTGGAGCAGACGTTCGGGCCGGGCAGGCCACCGGCGCACTGGCGCTCGGCCGCCGAGCGGCCCACGCGCTGGCTGCGCGGGTACGCCAGCGCCCTGGCCGACGTCTGGAACACCACCGAGCCCCTGTGGAAGCGGGCCCGCCCGCTGCTCGACAGGGAGGTCGAGCGGGTCGGCGTGACGACCGTGCGCGGCGGTCCCGAACTGCTGCTCGGCGCGATCAGCGACCGCATCGTGTACGACGGCCACGGCCTGCGCATCTCCGACGTCGAGTCGGCCACGTTCGACCTGGGCGACCGCAAGATCGTCCTGGTGCCGACGCTGGCCGGCAAGGACTCCTTGATCGTCTGCCTGGACGACCCGGAGGCGGTGTGGATCGCCTACCCCGTACCGGGGGCGGAATCGTTGTGGCGCAAGCCGGTCGCGCCCGCCGTGGACGAGTTGTCGGCGCTGGTGGGCCCGGTCAGGGCGGACCTGCTCTGCGCGCTCGACCAGCCGATGACCATGTCCATGCTGGCGACGGACATGAAGATCGCGCCCAGCGGCCTGACCTACCATTGCGACCGGTTGCGCGCCGGCCGCCTGATCACGAGGGAGCGCCGGGGGCGCGAGGTGTGGATCGCCCGTACCCATCGGGCCGATGAGCTGCTGGAGCTGTTCCGGCGCTGAGGAGGGGAAGCCGAGCGTGGTGCTCAAGTTCCACCGCGACGCGCTGGGCGCGTGCGCCGCGGCGGCCAAGTCGGCATCCGGCGCGTTCAAGGGGCTGACGGGCCCGGTGCCGCCGGACGGCGCCTTCGGGAACGTCTCCGCGGCGGACGGCGGCGGGGGCCCGTCCGGGTCGGCCGCCATGGCCGCGGCGCTGGCCGACCTGGTGGAGGTCTCCGGGCAGGTGGCCAAGACGCTGGGCGGGCGGCTGGAGGCCGTGGAGCGTGCCCTCGACGCCGTCGAGGAGACGCTCACCTCCGCCGACTCGGGCGCGGTCCAGCGGTGAGCGCGATCGACGACGTCAGGGGCGCGCCGGGCGGCGGAGAGCTGGCGGACCTGGCCAGGAAGCTGGTCGGCAACCCCGGCGCGATCACCTCGGCGGCCAACGCCTGGCGTACGGCGGCGGGCACCTGCCAGGAGCACACCGGCGCGCTGAGCGCCGTGTCCTCCGACCTGGACGGCGCCTGGGAGGGCGTCGGCGCCGACGCCTTCGCCGGCTACATGACCAAGGTGGTCGACACGGGGGACCGGCTGCGGCAGACGCTCCAGGAGTGCGCGGGCCACCTCGACACCGCCGCCCAGAAGCTGCAGGGCGCCGAGTCGGAGGCGCTGGAGATCTGCGGTGGGTACGCCGCCGCCGCCCGCGAACTGCGTGGCCGCGACCCGCGCCCGACCGAGGACCAGGTCGCCCAGAGCCTGCAGCCCGCCCTGGGCGAGGCCCGTTCGAGGCTGCAACGGCTGGTCGGCGACACCGCCTCGACCATGACCGACTCCGCGGGGAAGATCAGGGGCTCGCTCGACAAGATCCGCAAGCTGCCCGGAGAGCTGCCCGAGCCGGACACGCAGCCGTTCGCACCGGCCCAGGGCAAGCCGCTCGGCTGGTCACCGGCGCGGCTGGACGGCCAGAACACCGCCCTCGCCGGCACTTCCCCGGGGTCCGGCTCGGGGTCCGGCACCGTCGGTTTCGGCGGGTACGGCCCCAGCGGCCCGCCCCCGCCCGGCGGCGGCCCCGCCCCGCAGGGCCAGGTCGCCGATTGGATCAACCAGGCGATCGCCATCCTCAAACAGCACGGCGTCCCGGCGGACAAGATGAACCCGAACGACATCTGGATGATCATCAAGCACGAGTCCGGCGGCAACCCGTCCGCGATCAACAACTGGGACTCCAACGCGGCCAAGGGCACGCCGTCCAAGGGCCTGATGCAGACCATCGACCCCACGTTCAGCTCGTACAAGCTGCCGGGGCACGGCGACATCTACAACCCGGTGGACAACATCATCGCGGGCGTCCGGTACGCGATCTCGCGCTACGGCTCGGTGTCGAACGTGCCCGGCGTGGTCGGCATGAAGACCGGCGGCGGCTACCAGGGCTACTGATCGCCGCCTCGGCCAGGGGCGGCCGTCACTGACCGCTCTCGCCGCTCTCGAGCACGGGCTTGGCGGCCCGTGCCGGGTCGAGCACCGGTCCCTCGGGGATGAGCTGGAGCACGTTGGCGGGGACCGGGGTCGCCTGGCCGGCGGCATAGCCCAGCTTGGCCAGCACGTCGGTGCCCGGCACGGCGTAGCGGCGGCCCTCCGGGGTGATCAGGTAGTAGGACTGGACGGCCGTGAGCTGGCCGTCGCCGGGCAGGACGCCGGCCAGGACCGCGCGGCCGGGCGGGAGGCGTACCAGGTCGGTGGCGTCGCCGCGCGGCTCGGGCAGCCTGGCGCCGGTCGTGAGGCGGACGCGGGTGGAGCCGGTGCCCGTCTCGGCGTAGACCACGCAGAGCGGGCCGGCCGGGTCGTAGGCGGTCATCCGCGGCATGACGGCGGGCAGGCCGTCGGCGGGCAGCTTGGTGCGTGAGCGGGGGGCGGCGTTGGCGGAGGCGGCGTCGACCCGGATCTCCTTGACCGCGCCACCGCCGTAGGCGGCCCTGCTGTCGGGGTCGCTCAGCAGGAGCGCGGCCTGGGCCTGCGTGACGGGGGCCAGGCCGTCGCCGAGCAGCACGTACCAGCGGGACTCGCCGCCGGCCACGGCGCCCGCGAGGAACACCTGGCCGACGGCGGCGGACTTGCCGCCGGGACCGGCGACCGGGCGCCCGCGCCCGGTGATGGCCGGCGCGGCCAGGTCGGGACCTTCGGGCAGCGCGTTCAGCCAGGACACGGGCACGGCGGCGGGGGTGCCGGCGGTGAGCCCGCGGGCGATGCCGGCGGCCACGCGCATGCGGGTGCCGCGCCAGATGGCCCACGTCTGGCCGCCCACGTCCACCAGCAGCGCGTCCCCCTCCGCGAGCGGCGTGCCGCCGATCTGCCGGCCCGCGACCAGCGTCACGTACGGCTTGCGCCCGGTCGGCTCCGCCCGCTCCTGCACGCAGGCCGACCAGGGGCCCTTGGCCAGGTACGACGGGCCGGGCAGCGAGTCGGGGGCGCCGGGGATGCCGATGGCCGCGCCCCGCTCGTACGTGGCCAGCGCCTCCCGCGCCACGACCCGCTCCTTGACCTGCCCCTCACCCAGCACGAGACGGGCGGAGGCGTAGTTGGCGACGGGGATGAGCCGGCGCTGGTCCTGGCTGTAGACGAACCTGGCCCCGGTCTCGCGCTCGATGATCAGCGTGCCCGGGTTCTCCAGCGACTTCGTGCCGCCCGGCCGCAGCAGCCCGAAGACGGCGAAGCCGACGCACAGCAGGACCGCGACGAAGATGCCGGCCAGGAACCCGATGTTCTGCCGGCGCAGCGGCCACTCCGGCTGGTTGGGCTGGGCACGCAGCAACGCCAGGCCGATGCGCTGGATGGTGAGGCGGTATGCCTGGTAAAGGTCGCGCTGACTGTGCACTCCCGCCCCTCAAATCACATGGATCCTTGATTACCTCAATTTATCGGGATAAAGGTTGGGAAGCGGTGCGGTATCTGACATGAGAACACTTAATGATCAGTAAATGACCTCCCTGTGCCGCCCGCGTCCGGCATTACAGGGTGGGATCGTGGACACGCGCTATATCACCCCCGACGCGATCGGCCAGGTCCGGCGGAGCATCAGGGACGATCTGCTCCCGGTCATGACCGAGGTGCGGCAGATCTTCGACGAGAACAGGTCCGTCGACTTCCCCGGCTGGGGGCCGCTCGGCGAGTGGACGGTGGGCGCGCTCTACCGGTCGCTGATCGAGTCCTTCCTCCGGGACGCCGAGGCCGCGCTCACCGTACTCGGCCGGTGGGAGGGCGAAGACCTGAAGACCGCCGAACGAAACTGGCGCACGGCCGAGGACCTGGCCGTGCAGCGCATCATGAAGCGCCCATGAGCGCCCGCCACGCGGCCGGACGGCGGCCGTGATGGCCCGGCCCAGGGTGGCGGGGCGGGCCAGGGACGGCTCGCCGCTGCGCGCACCGTCCAAGAGCCCGCCCGACCCGGTGGAGGTGCAGAACATCCTGCGCAAGGCCGCCAGGCTCGAACCCTCGATCGCGCTCGGCCTGCTGGCCACCGCCCCCGCGGTCGCGAACGTCTTCGGCATCTGGACGGCGGCCTCCAACCTCCAGGCGGGCGCGGGCGGCCGGCTCGACAAGGGCGCCAACAACGCGCTCACCGCCGTGATCAACCGGTCGGGGCAGAACTGGATCGCCGACGACCAGAAGGCGTTCGCCGGCGCCGCCGGTGAGCTCCGGGCCCACCTCGACGCCTTCCGTACGAACGTGCAGTGGGTGGCGGGGCACGTGGACAGCATCGGCGACGGGTTCCTCGTCTACTGGGGGGCCGCCGCCAAGATCGCGCAGACGACGTACCTGCGGCTGCTCTCGCTGCAGGCCCTCTCCCTCGCCCCGCAGACCAGGGTGGCCGCGCGGGTGGCGATGCGCACGACGGCGGCCCAGGCCAACGCGGCGCTGGCCGCGACGACGGGGCAGTTGCAGCGCTTCCTCGGCTCGCTCGGGATCAAGGACGTGCTGGGCGGCCTCGCGGCGGGCATCGGCGGGTCGGCGGCCGTCCAGCTCGCCTTCATGCGCCCCGACGGCGCCGCCACGATCGACTTCGGCAAGGCGGCCATCGACACCACCACGGGACCCACGTTCACCCGTCCGCAGCCCGGGCAGCAGCTCCCGGACGCCACACGCTTCTTCGACTGGCAGGTCAGGACACCGGACGGCGACATGAGCCTCGAGGACGTGGTCAAGAACCGGAACTGACCACACCGCCCGCGCCCGGGTTGTGGTTTGATCTTGCGATGCTGCTCACCCCTTTCCTGCTCGAGTTCTCCTCGTGGCACTGGCCCGGCGACTTCGACTTCGCCGACCAGCGGCTGCGCGACGCCTGGGACGCCATGCGGCCCCCGACGACGGGGGAGGCCTTCGAGCAGGGCTTCCTGACGCTGCTGCGGAGCGGGGACGCCGTCGCCGAGGGGATCGGGCTGGACTTCTACGACCGGGCCGAGATGACCGAGCGCTACGTCGGCGGCAACGTCCTGGAGCGGCACGCGGAGGAGGTGTTCGCCGTGGCCCGCCGGGCGCTCGCGCGGCCGCCCCGGCCCGGCGACGAGCATCCCATTCCGCGCGTGGCGATCAGGAGCGGGCCCGGCGGTGCTGGACGGACGCGCTGGAGATCGCCCTCCGGATCAAGGATCCGTACGAGGCCGAG